>NZ_JBJQJA010000017.1:0-87006 GCF_046487665.1 Escherichia sp. WS1152
CACGGCTGGGACGGAAGTCGCTGTCGTTCTCAAAATCGGTGGAGCTGCATGACAAAGTCATCGGGCATTATCTGAACATAAAACACTATCAATAAGTTGGAGTCATTACCGAGATAAGTAAATCTCGCCACGGATCAAAACGACAATGCCATAATTTGCGGCGCAACTGCTCAAGACAACCGTGTATATCGCCAGAAAGCCAGATATGTCGCCATTGATGACCCGCAATTCTCTGATAAACGGGCGCAGGCTGTTTCATCAATATTTTCCTCCCGCGCTAAAGATCACATAATCTTAACAAGAATGTTAAAAAACGCTGGACTCAGACAGTAGAGTGTGTGTTATGGTTGACTATAAAGTCAGCGAAGGAAATGCTTCTGGCTTTTAACAGATAAAAAGAGACCGAACACGATTCCTGTATTCGGTCCAGGGAAATGGCTCTTGGGAGAGAGCCGTGCGCTAAAAGTTGGCATTAATGCAGGCTTAGTTGCCTTGCCCTTTAAGAATAGATGACGACGCCAGGTTTTCCAGTTTGCGTGCAAAATGGTCAATAAAAAGCGCGGTGGTCATCAGCTTAAATGTTAAAAACCGCCCGTTCTGGTGAAAGAACTGAGGCGGTTTTTTTATTGGAAATCAAAAGGCTATTTTAGGTAATTAACAGAGTTTTTCAGCCCGTTCTATAAACGGTGCCAGACTCATTTTTTCGCCGGGATTGTTGGGATCATCAATCTGAATCACCGAAATGGGTTGGGCTTTAGTCTTCCCACTGGCAACTTCCTTCTGTGCGATATCGTTTAAAGGATACTGCACGAGGGTACTTGGGTTAATGACATACAAAGCATTACCCGGTCTGCAAGTCAGCATCACCTCTTCGCGATTAAACGCCCATTTGTCTTTACCCACTTCAAAACGGCTGACGGTAATCACCTGCGGTGCAGCCAGCGCCGCTGCAGAACTGGTGAGTAACAGAAACGCCAGAATACTTTTTTTCATCATTTTCGTAATCCATCAAAAAGGTTCGAGAGTCGCAAGCAGGCTGATGATCACCAGCACTACCGCACCTATCGCCCATTCGAGTTTAGTCATCCACACAAACCAGGGTGCCGCACGATCTTCATCCTGCCTCATGCGCGGTACAAGAACATAACGATTAGCCAGCGCAATGACCACCATAATCATCACCAGGATGGCTTTGAGCAATAAGAGTTGGCCCCAGTAAGTCGTAAGCGTGGGGGGAAATCCGGTAATCAACAATGCATTAAGCACGCCGCTTGCCAGTACGCCGATCACCGCAAAATGCCCGCACCAGGAAAAACGCATCAGCGCCTGAATAGCCTGGTGTCGCCAACGGCCTTTGATGAGTTGCATACACCAGAGCACCGGCAGTAATCCCCCAAACCACGCCGCCGCACAAATCAGGTGAATCGCGTGATTAGTCTGATGGATTTTCGCCGTTACCCCTTCATTCAGCGTCGCATGCCCCACTCCCGCCAGCAGAATAAATTGCGCGGTAGTGAGCATAAACAGCAAACGTGGCATATTCCGCGGTTGCATAAGGGCGACGATCAACGTTACGAGGGCGAGAACAATTTGCCATAACCAGACGCCACCAAACTGCGTTTGCAAAACAGCCTGCCAAATGTTTGGCGAAAATACATCTGTCCATCCCGTTCCCATCAACCCGCCCTGAACGGCGAGCATTGCAGTGGCACTGATCAAACTCCAGACGGCAGCGTGCTGTTGTAAACGCAGAAAACGCTTCGCCAGCAAGCGACGAATCGTTAAGGGGGCCAGCCAGGCACCGTACATTGCGAAGCCAAAAACCAGCATCAGCGAGGTGAAATGGATAAATCGCAGCGCGATCCAGGTAAACGCCAGCATGATTTATTTCACGCTAAAGGTGTAGTGTCCTTTCGTTTTATGCCCGTCCACCGAAACAACATGCCAGTCAACGGTGTAGGTTCCGGGTTTCAGCGAATCGGCCAGTGGAACAATTAGTTGCTCTGGGTCCTGCTCATTTCGCTTCGCCGGTAATGTTTTAATATTTTCGTTTTTTGGCCCCGTGATTTTTGCACCACTGAATCCTGTTTCAACGCCTTCCGAGAAGTTTAAAGTGATTGCCTGCGGAGATGCTGTCACTTGCGCGTTTGCCGCAGGATACTGATGCATTAAATGCGCATGTGCCCAGACGGAAGGTGTCACCAACGAAGTGGTCAGGATTGCCAGCGCGTAGCGAAGGGAGCGTGCAGTAGAAGCCATATTATCTATTCCTTTTTGTAATAACTTTTTTACAGAGCATAACCTTGTCTAATGTCTGAGTCGAGGATCATCAATTCCGGCTTGCCATCCAGGCTCACTCTTAGTAACTTTTGCCCGCGAATGATGAGGAGATTAAGAATGCTGAAGAATCTGGCTAAACTGGATCAAACAGAAATGGATAAAGTGAATGTCGATTTGGCGGCGGCCGGGGTGGCATTTAAAGAACGCTACAATATGCCGGTGATCGCTGAAGCGGTTGAACGTGAACAGCCTGAACATTTGCGCAGCTGGTTTCGCGAGCGGCTTATTGCCCACCGTTTGGCTTCGGTCAATCTGTCACGTTTACCTTACGAGCCCAAACTTAAATAAAACTTATACAGAGTTACACTTTCTTACATAACGCCTGCTAAATTATGAGTATTTTCTAAACCGCACCCATAATTTGCAGTCATTTTGAAAAGGAAGTCATTATGTCGTTCTGGAAAGTTGCAGCAGCGCAATATGAGCCTCGTAAAACCTCACTCACCGAACAGGTAGCTCATCATCTGGAGTTTGTGAGGGCCGCCGCCAGGCAACAATGTCAGCTGTTAGTTTTTCCATCGCTTTCTTTACTGGGGTGTGATTATTCGCGACGTGCCCTTCCTGCCCCACCCGATCTCTCACTGTTAGACCCGCTTTGTTATGCCGCAACGACCTGGCGAATGACCATCATTGCCGGCCTTCCCGTTGAATATAACGATCGCTTTATTCGTGGAATTGCGGTGTTCGCACCGTGGCGAAAAACGCCTGGGATCTACCATCAGAGTCATGGTGCATGTCTGGGCCGTCGTTCCAGAACCATCACGGTGGTCGATGAACAACCGCAAGGTATGGATATGGACCCGACCTGTTCACTGTTTACGACAGGGCAATGTCTGGGGGAACCCGACCTACTGGCATCTACCCGCCGCTTACAATTTTTTTCACATCAGTACTCCATTGCCGTGCTGATGGCAAATGCCCGTGGTAACAGTGCACTATGGGATGAACATGGTCGTCTCATCGTTCGCGCCGATCGTGGTTCATTATTGTTAGTCGGTCAGCGTTCATCACAGGGTTGGCAAGGCGATATCATTCCATTACGCTAGGCTTTTTCGGCCTGGAGCATGCCATGTTGCGCATTATCGATACAGAAACCTGCGGTTTGCAGGGAGGGATCGTTGAGATTGCCTCTGTTGATGTCATTGACGGAAAAATCGTCAACCCCATGAGCCACCTGGTGCGCCCCGATCGTCCTATTAGTCCACAAGCGATGGCGATTCATCGCATCACCGAAGCCATGGTCGCCGATAAACCGTGGATTGAAGATGTGATCCCACACTATTACGGTAGTGAATGGTATGTCGCGCATAACGCCAGCTTTGACCGCCGCGTACTGCCTGAGATGCCCGGTGAGTGGATTTGCACTATGAAACTGGCCCGTCGTTTGTGGCCAGGGATCAAGTACAGCAATATGGCGTTATATAAAACACGGAAGCTCAATGTACAGACGCCGCCGGGCCTGCATCATCACCGCGCGTTGTATGACTGTTATATCACCGCCGCGTTGCTTATCGATATTATGAACACCTCCGGCTGGACGGCAGAACAGATGGCCGATATCACCGGACGTCCGTCGTTGATGACGACCTTCACCTTTGGCAAATACCGTGGCAAAGCGGTTTCCGACGTTGCCGAACGCGATCCGGGCTATCTGCGCTGGTTATTTAATAACCTGGACAGCATGAGCCCGGAGCTGCGTTTAACACTGAAACATTATCTGGAAAATACCTAATCCGCAGGCGTAGCGGGTAATGTTCCCTGCGCCAGCGCGACCAGAAAAGCATATTCCATCGCTACGCCTTCGTACGATTTAAAGCGGCCAGATTTACCGCCATGGCCTGAGTCCATGTCGGTACAGAGCAATAAAAGATGGTTATCGGTTTTCAGCTCGCGCAATTTAGCGACCCATTTTGCCGGTTCCCAATATTGCACCTGAGAATCGTGCAAACCGGTCGTTACCAGTAAATGCGGATAAGCCTGTGCGGTGACGTTGTCATATGGGCTGTAGCTTTTCATATACTCGTAATATTGCGGATCCTGCGGATTCCCCCACTCTTCAAACTCACCAGTGGTAAGAGGAATTGATTCATCAAGCATCGTTGTTACAACATCAACAAACGGTACCTGGGCGATAACGCCGTGGAATAATTCCGGGCGTTGATTAATTGCAACGCCCATCAACATGCCCCCCGCACTCCCGCCCATCGCATAACAAAGCGAAGGAGAGCCATAGCCCAGTTTTAACAATGCATCGCAGGCATCAAGATAATCATTAAACGTATTTTTCTTCTTCAGAAATTTACCGTCTTCGTACCATTGTTGCCCCAGCTCACCGCCGCCGCGAACATGGACAATGGCGTAGACAAAACCACGATCTAACAAACTCAAGCGGCTAAAACTGAAATCGGCATCAATACTTGCGCCGTAAGAACCATAGCCATACACCAGCAACGGGTTGTGCCCTTTGCGAAAATGTTTGCGATGGTAGACCAACGAAACCGGAACTTCGACGCCATCACGGGCGACTATCCACAGGTGTTCACTGCGGTAATTCGCCGCATCAAAACCAGGAACTTCCGTTTGTTTTAATACACGACGCTCACCGGTATCCATATCCAGTTCAAACAAAGTGTCTGGTGTGGTCATGGAAGAATAACCATAACGCAATCGCGCGGTTTCAGGTTCTGGATTGTAGGCAATCCAGGTCACATAGGCCGGATCATCAAAGGCAATACCAATGACTTCCCGGGTCTTGCGGTTAATTTGGCGCAAACTGGTTAACCCGCGCTGACGCTCTTCAACCACCAGCCAGTCGGTAAACAGCGTAAACCCTTCCAGCATGATGTTTTCGCGTGGCGGAATTAACTCTTCCCACTGTTGCTCATCACGCATACGGGTACGGTATAAGCCAAAGTTTTTGCCGTTGCGGTTGGAACGCAGATAAAAACGATGCTGGTAGTGATCAAGGCTGTATTCGTGATCTTTGCGGCGCGGCAGAAAAACAAACGGCTCGGCATCGGCCATTTCCGCGTCCAGCAGGCGAACTTCACTGGTGGTGGCGCTGGCCAAATGAATGACTACATAGTGCTTCGAGGTCGTTTTATGCAGGCTGACGTAATAGGTATCGTCTTTTTCTTCGTAAATCAGTTTATCTTGCGATGCTGGCGTACCGATGGCGTGACGCCAGACCTGATAAGGCAGCAGCGTCACCGGATGCTTGCGAACATAGTAGAAAGTCCAGGAGTCATTTGCCCAGACAAAGCTGGGTTCAACGTTATCCAGCAGTTCCGGGTACCAGTTACCTGTTTCCAGATTACGAAAACGAATGCCGTACTGGCGTCGGGAAAGAAAATCTTCTGCCAGCGCCATAATGGTGTTATCGGGCGTAATCGCCATTCCGCCCATCGAATAAAACTCACTATGAGCCGCGCGCTTGTTGGCATCGAGCAATATTTCCCACTCGTCCCACTCTTCACTGAACGCCGATTGACGCTGGTAGATAGCATATTCACAGCCTGGTTCATAAATATGCCGATAGCGGTAGCCATTTTTGATGTAGGGCGCAGAAACTTCTCTTTGCGGAATGCGGTCGATGATTTCCTTTAAGATGCGATCCTGCAAGGCTTGTTGTGAGGCCATCACCCGATGACCGTAACTATTTTCTTGTTGCAGGTAGTCCAGGACTTCCGGCTGAGAACGCGTATCGTCCCGCAGCCAGTAGTAATTATCGATGCGCGTATCGCCATGAAGCGTCATGGCGTGGGGAATGCGGGCGGCTTTTGGTAGCATGTTATTGTTCTTTCTGGTTGAAACATCTTATAAGGGTGGCAAAACTCACCGGGGATGCAAGCGAAACAGGGCAGTCATTGCTTAGATGATGACAGGTAATGGCGCGAATATCGAATGTTATGCAGACAGAGAAAATCAGCCTGTTCAAATGGCTGTGCGGTTCTGGATAGCCCGAAATAGTCAACTTCAGGCTATCCAGAGAGCGGGATTATTCCGCCAAAGTGCGTTTTTGCTGTTCGAGATCGCGTTCAATGCCTTCACGAACATCCTGGGGGATTTTCAGCGCGTCACCCAGTGCATTCAGGTAACTGCGTTCCATAAAATGGTCAATATCAATAGCCGCGCAGCTCAGGAAATAGATTTCCAGCGCCTCTTCTTCATTGCGGACCCCGGTAGCCAGGCGTTGTGGATCCAGCGGTTGTTCGATTGCCTGCTCAATGAGTACCCGCCCCTGCTCTTCCACGCCGGCTTCACGCAATTGCTGGTCGATTGCCGCACGTTCTTTGGCATCAATATGACCATCACTTTTAGCGGCAAAGACCAGCGCAAGGATCAAACGTTCCGTACGCTCATCGAGCGGCGTACTTTGCGCGCCAAACTGCGGTTCGTCCTGATGCGCCGCGCGAATTTTATCTTTGTATTTATTCCACAGCACCGTACCCGCTACCGCTCCGCCGCCAACCAGTAACGCGTTGGTGCCATATTTCGTAAGAAGTTTACGTGCTGATTTATTTGCGACCAGCAGCCCAGCCAGTCCGCCTAATGCGCCTGGCACTAACAGTTTGCCCAATCCCTGATCCGCAGACGAGGAGGTAGAAGAACTGCTTTGCCCAAGCAGGGATTGCAGTTGATTTAACCAGTTAGCCATATTTGCTCCTCAATAACCATTTTTAGTGCCTGTAGCATAGCGGATGAGGATGTCAGAAAATGTATATCGAGACAAAAGATGCGCAAATAAGCGGGGCGGTTGGCCGTTATTCAAAGAAATTCGCGCCAGGTAAGGTGTTTACTGTATATCAGGTGATAAGGGTATTTTAGGTGAAAGTAGTTTGACGTTTTGAGTGGCACTGTATGATGCTGATTGCCCGATGCTACGCTGTTGCGTCTTCTCAGGCCTACGATTGTGGTGTGTTGTGGGCGGACAAGGCACTCGCGCCGCATCCGCCAACGGTCAATCGAATTATCAGAAGCCATTAACGCCGCTGATATTCCGCCATTCCCGCTTTGCAGTCCACGCTGACCTGGTAATGAATATCGGCACTTTTACCACGTACGGTTAGCGGTACTGACCATTTATCATCTTTACCCTGAATGTCCTGCAAACTGACCCATACCACGGGATCGGCCTGACCGACAATTTTTTGATCATCTGCCCAGCGCGCCACGCGATTTTGTTGATAATCACGTTTTACGCTCGCGGCAATTCCGGCAGCATCCAGACCTTCACACTTTGGGAAAGTGACCGACTTGCTGGTTTCATTATTGGCAGCGAAAACTGATGCGCAGGCAGAAACCAACAACAGCCCTAAAAACGCCCCTCTTTTTTTCATGTTTTTCTCCATAGCACAATGATTCAGGAGAAAGCATGGTACAAATTGTCAGGAGCGCAAGTTGCTTCAGGCCGCGTGTGAGGCATCTTCCTCTTCGGATTCAGCACCGACGACCTGTGGGGACGGTAATTTGCCGGTTTTCAGAATGGTGCTCAGCACATCTTTTTGTTCTGCCAGCCATAGCGAAAGGGCTTCACGTTGCTCGTCTTCCATTTGCACTGGAGAATTTGTCAGCCAGGTGTCAAGCAGATCCGCCGTATCAAGCATTTTGTCATAAGCATCTGCTTCCTTTTTGCTGGTAAACGACATTTTCTCTTCGCCCTCACGAATGACTACGTATTTAACTTCAACCGCCATTTGCAGCCTCTCATAATAACTGTGATTTTATACAGTATATTTCTTTTCGGTTGAGAAATCAACACCAGCAATAAAGACACACGCAAACGTTTTCGTTTATACTGCGCGCGGAATTAATCAGGGGATATTCGTTATGACGTTATTAGGCACTGCGCTGCGTCCGGCAGCAACTCGCGTGATGTTATTAGGCTCCGGTGAACTGGGTAAAGAAGTGGCAATCGAGTGTCAGCGTCTCGGCGTAGAGGTGATTGCCGTCGATCGCTATGCCGACGCACCAGCCATGCATGTCGCGCATCGCTCCCATGTCATTAATATGCTTGATGGTGATGCATTACGCCGTGTGGTTGAACTGGAAAAACCACATTATATCGTGCCGGAGATCGAAGCTATTGCCACCGATATGCTGATCCAACTTGAAGAGGAAGGACTGAATGTTGTCCCCTGCGCTCGCGCAACGAAATTAACGATGAATCGCGAGGGTATCCGTCGCCTGGCGGCAGAAGAGCTGCAGCTGCCCACTTCCACTTATCGTTTTGCCGATAGCGAAAGCCTTTTCCGCGAGGCGGTTGCCGCCATTGGCTATCCCTGCATTGTAAAACCGGTGATGAGCTCTTCCGGCAAGGGGCAGACGTTTATTCGTTCTCCAGAGCAACTTGCTCAGGCATGGGAATACGCTCAGCAAGGCGGTCGCGCTGGAGCGGGCCGCGTAATTGTTGAAGGCGTCGTTAAGTTTGACTTCGAAATTACCCTGCTAACCGTCAGCGCGGTGGATGGCGTCCATTTCTGTGCACCAGTAGGTCATCGCCAGGAAGATGGCGACTACCGTGAATCCTGGCAACCACAGCAAATGAGCCCGCTTGCCCTTGAACGTGCGCAGGAGATTGCCCGTAAAGTGGTGCTGGCACTGGGCGGTTATGGTCTGTTTGGTGTCGAGCTGTTTGTCTGTGGTGATGAGGTGATTTTCAGTGAGGTCTCCCCTCGTCCACATGATACCGGGATGGTGACGTTAATTTCTCAAGATCTCTCAGAGTTTGCCCTGCATGTACGTGCCTTCCTCGGACTTCCGGTTGGCGGGATCCGTCAGTATGGTCCTGCAGCTTCTGCCGTTATTCTGCCACAACTGACCAGTCAGAATGTCACGTTTGATAATGTGCAGAATGCCGTAGGCGCAGATTTGCAGATTCGTTTATTTGGTAAGCCGGAAATTGATGGCAGCCGTCGTCTGGGGGTGGCACTGGCTACTGCAGAGAGTGTTGTTGACGCCATTGAACGCGCGAAGCACGCCGCCGGACAGGTAAAAGTACAGGGTTAAACCCGGCAAAAAAACGCTACAAAAATGCCCGATCCTCGATCGGGCATTTTGACTTTTACAGCTTAGCGCCTTCTACAGCTTCACGCGCCAGCTTAGTAATGCGGTCGTAATCGCCCGCTTCCAGCGCATCTGCCGGAACCAGCCAGGAACCACCGATGCACAGCACGCTTTTCAGCGCCAGGTAGTCACGGTAGTTAGCCGGAGAAATACCACCCGTCGGGCAGAAACGGACCTGGGAGAACGGACCCGCGATCGCCTGCAGGGCTTTCACGCCGCCGTTAGCTTCAGCCGGGAAAAATTTGAACTCTTTCAAACCGTAGTCCATACCCAGCATCAGTTCGGAAACAGTGCTGATCCCCGGAATCAGAGGAATAGTCCCTTCGGTAGCAGCTTTCAGCAGCGGCTCGGTCAGACCCGGGCTAATTGCGAACTGTGCACCCGCTTCAGTGACTTCTGCCAGCTGCTGTGGATTCAGCACCGTACCGGCACCCACAATCGCTTCAGGCACTTCTTTGGCGATAGCACGGATAGCGTCAACTGCACACTCGGTACGCAGAGTCACTTCCAGAACGCGCACCCCACCAGCAACCAACGCTTTTGCCATCGGCACCGCGTGTTCCAGTTTTTTTACCACGATAACCGGTACAACCGGGCCGGTGGTGAGGATTGATTCTGCACTTGTTTTCCAGTTTTTCATCAGAGTTTTCTCTCGCCTGATTACAAATTTGTCGTCTTAAAAAGTGATACAGGTTGCGCCCTGTTCGGCACCGGACAGTTTTTCACGCAAGGCGCTGAATAATTCACGTCCTGTTCCCACGCGTGACGCGCTCAGGTCAGGAATGTGCGGTTCGCGAGCAGCCAGTTCCGCTTCGTCTACCAGCAGCGTCAGTTCGCCTGTCTGTCCATTCACACGAATGATGTCCCCGTCGCGCACTTTTGCCAGCAGCCCGCCATCGTAGGCTTCTGGTGTTACGTGGATAGCTGACGGCACTTTACCTGAAGCGCCGGAGAGTCGTCCATCGGTAACTAACGCAATTTTGAAACACCGGTCCAATAATACACCAAGTGGCGGCATGAGTTTATGTAATTCTGGCATTCCGTTCGCTTTTGGCCCCTGATGACGGACAACAACGACACAATCGCGGTCCAGCAAACCCGCTTCAAAGGCCGGCATAACGTCATGCTGGCTTTCAAAAACAACCGCTGGCGCTTCAATCACCTGGTTCTCAACCGGCACGGCAGAGGTTTTCATAACCGCACGGCCCAGGTTACCGCTTAACACTTTTGTCCCACCATGATGAGAGAAAGGTTGTTCGAAGGAAGCGATCACATTGCTGTCGAGTGATTTTTCCGCCCCTTCCCGCCAGTCCAGTTCACCATTATTCAGCCATGGTTCAAGGGTATAACGAGACAGACCAAAGCCTGCCACCGTATTGACATCTTCATGCAGCAGGCCTGCTTTGAGCAGTTCACGCACCAGAACCGGTACGCCACCTGCCGCCTGGAAGTGGTTAATATCGGCCGGACCGTTCGGGTAGAGACGTGCCATCAGCGGTACAACATCAGAAAGGTCAGAGAAGTCATCCCAGTTAATCTGAATACCGGCCGCGCGCGCCATCGCCACCAGGTGCATGGTGTGGTTAGTGGAACCACCGGTCGCCAGCAGTGCAACGATACCGTTCACCACCACTTTCTCATCGATCATCTTACCGATCGGCATCCATTCATTACCATTACCGGTCATGCGTGTAACCTGACGCGCAGCGGCAGCGGTCAAAGCATCGCGCAGCGGAGAATCCGGATGAACAAAAGAAGAGCCAGGCAACTGCATCCCCATAAACTCCACCACCATCTGGTTGGTGTTGGCAGTACCGTAGAAAGTACATGTTCCCGGCGCATGGTAAGACGCGGCTTCTGACTCCAGTAAGGCCATGCGGTCCACTTTACCTTCGGCATAAAGCTGGCGAATACGCACTTTTTCTTTATTTGGCAAACCGCTTGCCATCGGTCCAGACGGCACAAACACCGCAGGCAAATGACCAAACGACAGGGCTGCCATCGTCAGACCCGGGACAATCTTGTCGCACACCCCGAGGAACAGAGCACCATCAAACATGTTATGGGACAGCCCGACCGCCGCAGACATCGCTATCACTTCGCGGCTTAGCAGCGACAATTCCATTCCATCCTGCCCCTGGGTGACACCATCACACATCGCCGGAACACCACCCGCAACCTGACCAACCGCATTCGCTTCATGCAGGGCTTTACGAATGATTTCTGGATAGTGTTCATAAGGCTGGTGCGCGGAGAGCATGTCGTTATAGGAGGTGATGATGGCGATATTGTTACGCAACATGCTTTTCAAAGAGGCTTTGTCTTCTGGCTGGCAGGCAGCGAAACCGTGTGCCAGGTTACCGCATGCCAACTGCGAACGATGAACGGTCGACGTTTTCGCTTGTTCTATCCGGGCGAGATAAGCAGAGCGAGTCTCGCGCGAACGTTCAATGATTCGATTTGTTACGCGTAACAATTGTGGATTCATAAAGGCTCCTGAAATTGAGTTGTCAGAGCAGGATGATTCACAATGCGTTTCATTCAGAGGATTTATGAGTGAAACGCCTGTAACCGGAGCTCATAGGGCAAAAACGTTTCAGTCAGTGTAATAAAAAAAGCCTCGTGGGTGAATCCGCACGAGGCCTAAAAGTGTAAAAATTGTTCTACAATCTGTGCAAGATCATGTTACCGGTAAAATAACCATAAAGGATAAGCGCAGATATTACTCAAACTCATTCCAGGAACGACCATCACGGGTAATCATCGCCACCGAGGCAACGGGTCCCCAGGTTCCGGCCTGATACGGTTTCGGCGCATCATTGTCCATCGCCCACGCCTCAGTAATGGAGTCTACCCATTTCCAGGCTTCTTCCACTTCGTCGCGACGTACAAACAGTGCCTGAATACCACGCATGGTTTCCAGCAGCAAACGTTCATAGGCATCCGCCAGATGCGTCTGATTAAAGGTTTCTGAATAGCTCAGATCCAGCTTGGTGATTTGCAGGTTATGTTTGTGGTCAAGGCCAGGAACTTTATTCAGTACCTGGATATCCACGCCTTCATCAGGTTGCAGACGGATAGTCAGTTTATTCTGCGGCAGATCCTGCCACGACTCTTTAAACAGATTCAGTTCAGGTGTTTTGAAATAGACCACGACTTCAGAACATTTGGTCGGCAGACGTTTACCAGTACGCAGGTAGAATGGCACACCGGCCCAGCGCCAGTTATCAATGTCGACGCGGATCGCCACGAAGGTTTCTGTATTGCTGCTCTTGTTCGCGCCCTCTTCTTCCAGATATCCCGGCACTTTTTTGCCCTGGGCGAAGCCCGCAGTATATTGCCCGCGTACGGTTTTTTCGCGTACGTTGGAGCGGTCGATGCGGCGCAGAGACTTCAGTACTTTCACTTTTTCATCGCGGATGCTGTCTGCGCTCAGGTCAGACGGCGGAGACATCGCAATCATGCAAAGAATTTGCAGCAGGTGGTTCTGGATCATGTCGCGCATCTGACCGGCTTTATCAAAATAGCCCCAGCGCCCTTCGATCCCCACTTCTTCTGCCACGGTAATCTCAACATGATCAATGGTGCGATTGTCCCAGTTATTCACAAACAGGGAGTTAGCAAAACGCAGCGCCAACAGGTTCAGCACCGTTTCTTTACCAAGATAGTGGTCGATACGGTAAACCTGGCACTCCTCGAAGTATTCGCCAACCTGATCATTGATTTCCTGCGAGGTCGCCAGCGACGTCCCCAGCGGTTTCTCCATGACTACGCGTGCCGGTTTAGCATTCAGTTTTGCCTCGCCAAGCCCTTTGCAAATTGCGCCAAAAGTGCTGGGCGGCATGGCAAAGTAGTTAATGGTGATACGATTTTTTTGATCCAGCATCGCGCCGAGACGGTTGAATGCAGCAGTGTCATTGACATCGAGATTACAAAAATCCAGACGTGCACTCAGGGTGTCCCATAAACCTTCATCAATGGTTTCTTTCATGAAAGTTTCGAGCGCCTCGCGGACAACTTTGGTATATGCCGCTTTATCCCAGTCAGCACGCCCTACGCCGATAATCCGGGTGTCCGGGTTGAGCTGACCGGCTTTTTCCAGTTGATACAGGGAAGGCAGCAATTTACGACGCGCAAGGTCGCCTTTCGCGCCGAAAATGACCAGGTCACAGGCCTGGGCTGTTTGCGTTACCGCCATGTCATTCTCCTTAAGTTAACTAACCCGGTACTTAAGCCAGGGTATACTTGTAATTTTCTTACGGTGCACTGTACTGCTTTTACGAGCTTGCGAAAACTGTAAACGCTTATCCACCCGTGCGATTACGGGAAAAGCGCGCAAAGTGCGGCAAAACTGATAAAAAAATCATCGTTTTCCATTCGGTAAAAATCTGACACTGATCATGTTATGAAAAAAAATAACAACTTTTTTATCTGCTTTTGTCATTAACACGGCACACAGGCGTAATATCTGACAAAACTGCATTTCGATTTCTTTCAGTGCGGAAATCGTCATTACCCGTGAGTCTCTTTACATCATGAATATGCTGGAAAAAATCCAGTCTCAGCTGGAACATTTGAGCAAATCAGAGCGCAAAGTTGCCGAGGTCATTCTGGCTTCGCCCGATAACGCGATCCATTCGAGTATTGCTGCTATGGCACTGGAAGCCAATGTTAGCGAACCGACGGTGAATCGTTTCTGTCGCAGCATGGACACGCGCGGTTTTCCTGATTTTAAACTTCATCTGGCACAGAGTCTGGCGAATGGCACTCCCTATGTTAATCGCAACGTCAATGAAGATGACAGCGTTGAATCATACACAGGGAAAATATTTGAGTCCGCAATGGCAACGCTCGATCATGTCCGTCATTCACTGGATAAATCTGCCATCAACCGCGCCGTCGACTTGCTCACTCAGGCAAAAAAAATCGCCTTTTTCGGATTAGGCTCTTCAGCCGCCGTTGCCCACGATGCGATGAATAAGTTCTTTCGTTTTAATGTTCCGGTGGTGTACTCCGATGATATTGTGCTGCAACGCATGAGTTGTATGAATTGTAGCGACGGAGACGTGGTGGTGCTGATTTCTCACACTGGAAGAACAAAAAATCTGGTCGAGCTGGCGCAGCTGGCTCGCGAAAACGACGCAATGGTGATTGCCCTCACCTCTGCGGGTACCCCGCTCGCCCGGGAAGCAACGCTGGCAATTACCCTCGACGTACCGGAAGATACTGACATTTATATGCCCATGGTTTCTCGACTTGCACAGCTGACCGTGATAGATGTGCTGGCGACAGGATTTACTTTGCGACGCGGTGCAAAATTCAGAGATAACTTGAAGCGGGTCAAGGAAGCGCTGAAGGAATCGCGTTTTGATAAGCAGTTACTTAATTTAAGTGACGATCGCTAAAAACGACTGTCACTGTCCTAATCTTATACGACATCCGAATGAGATTAATTTATCGCCATCGCGGCGTTATTTCATTCGGATTTCATGTTCAAGCAACACCTGGTTGTTTCAGTCAACGGAGTATTACATGTCCAGAAGGCTTCGCAGAACAAAAATCGTTACCACGTTAGGCCCAGCAACAGATCGCGATAATAATCTTGAAAAAGTTATCGCGGCGGGTGCCAACGTTGTACGTATGAACTTTTCTCACGGCTCGCCTGAAGATCACAAAATGCGCGCGGATAAAGTTCGTGAGATTGCCGCAAAACTGGGGCGTCATGTGGCTATTCTGGGTGACCTCCAGGGGCCCAAAATCCGTGTATCCACCTTTAAAGAAGGCAAAGTTTTCCTCAATATTGGGGATAAATTCCTGCTCGACGCCAACCTGGGTAAAGGTGAAGGCGACAAAGAAAAAGTCGGTATCGACTACAAAGGCCTGCCTGCTGACGTCGTGCCTGGTGACATCCTGCTGCTGGACGATGGTCGCGTCCAGTTAAAAGTACTGGAAGTTCAGGGCATGAAAGTGTTCACCGAAGTCACCGTCGGTGGTCCCCTCTCCAACAATAAAGGTATCAACAAACTTGGCGGCGGTTTGTCGGCTGAAGCGCTGACCGAAAAAGACAAAGCAGACATTAAGACTGCGGCGTTGATTGGCGTAGATTACCTGGCTGTCTCCTTCCCACGCTGTGGCGAAGATCTGAACTATGCCCGTCGGCTGGCACGCGATGCAGGATGTGATGCGAAAATTGTTGCCAAGGTTGAACGTGCGGAAGCCGTTTGCAGCCAGGATGCAATGGATGACATCATCCTCGCCTCTGACGTGGTAATGGTTGCACGTGGCGACCTCGGTGTGGAAATTGGCGACCCGGAACTGGTCGGCATTCAGAAAGCGTTAATCCGTCGTGCGCGTCAGCTAAACCGAGCGGTAATCACGGCGACCCAGATGATGGAGTCAATGATTACTAACCCGATGCCGACGCGTGCAGAAGTCATGGACGTAGCAAACGCCGTTCTGGATGGTACTGACGCTGTGATGCTGTCTGCAGAAACTGCCGCTGGGCAGTATCCGTCAGAAACTGTTGCAGCCATGGCGCGCGTTTGCCTGGGTGCGGAAAAAATCCCGAGCATCAACGTTTCTAAACACCGTCTGGACGTTCAGTTCGACAATGTGGAAGAAGCTATTGCCATGTCAGCAATGTACGCAGCTAACCACCTGAAAGGCGTTACGGCGATCATTACCATGACCGAATCGGGTCGTACCGCGCTGATGACCTCCCGTATCAGCTCTGGTCTACCAATTTTCGCCATGTCGCGCCATGAACGTACGCTGAACCTGACTGCTCTCTATCGTGGCGTTACGCCGGTGCACTTTGATAGCGCTAATGACGGCGTAGCAGCTGCCAGCGAAGCGGTTAATCTGCTGCGCGATAAAGGTTACTTGATGTCTGGTGACCTGGTGATTGTCACCCAGGGCGACGTGATGAGTACCGTGGGTTCTACTAATACCACGCGTATTTTAACGGTAGAGTAAGTACGTTGCCGGATGCGGCGAAAACGCCACATCCGGCCTACAGTTCAATGATAGTTCAACAGATTTCGAATATTCTGAAGCAAACTTGAACTTATCATCAGGCGAAGGCCTCTCCTCGCGAGAGGCTTTTTTATTTGATGGGATAAAGATCTTTGCGCTTATACGGCTGGATTTCGCCCGGTTTGCGAGTTTTCAGCAATTTTAGTATCCAGGTGTATTGTTCTGGTCGCGGACCAACAAAAATCTCGACTTCTTCATTCATCCGCCGCGCAATCGTATGATCATCCGCCTCTAACAGATCATCCATCGGTGGGCGCACCTGAATCGTCAGACGGTGCGTCTTGCCATCATAAATCGGAAACAGCGGAACAACGCGCGCACGGCACACTTTCATCAAACGACCAATCGCGGGCAACGTCGCTTTATAGGTGGCAAAGAAATCAACAAATTCGCTGTGCTCAGGGCCATGATCCTGATCGGGTAAATAATATCCCCAGTAGCCCTGACGTACCGACTGGATGAATGGTTTAATACCATCATTTCTCGCATGCAGACGACCGCCAAAACGACGACGCACCGTGTTCCAGACATAATCAAAAACCGGGTTGCCCTGATTATGGAACATCGCTGCCATTTTCTGCCCTTGCGAGGCCATCAGCATGGCAGGAATATCGACGGCCCAACCGTGCGGCACCAGAAAGATAACTTTCTCGTTATTACGCCGCATCTCTTCAATGATCTCCAGCCCTTGCCAGTCAACGCGCGGCTGAATTTTCTCCGGCCCGCGTATTGCCAACTCAGCCATCATTGCCATCGCTTGCGGCGCGGTGGCAAACATCTCATCAACAATCGCTTCGCGTTCAGCTTCACTACGTTCTGGAAAGCAGAGCGACAGATTGATTAACGCACGACGGCGTGAGCTTTTTCCCAGTCGTCCGGCAAAACGTCCCAGCCGTGCCAGAATGGGATCACGGAACTTTGGCGGCGTTAAAGCGATACCCGCCATCGCTGCTACGCCCAGCCATGCTCCCCAGTAGCGCGGGTGGCGAAAGGATTTATCAAACTCAGGAATGTATTCGCTATTATTTTTTTTCGTTTCCATGCTTTTCCAGTTTCGGATAAGGCAAAAATCAATCTGGTGATAGTGTAGCGGCGCAACTTGCCCCGCACCAAATAAAAAAAGCCGGTACTGACTGCGTACCGGCTGCGAATGGATGTTAATTAATCAAACCGTAGCTGCGGCACAATCTCTTTGGCCTGCGCCAGGAATTCGCGACGATCGGAGCCGGTCAGCCCTTCGGTACGCGGCAGTTTTGCCGTCAGCGGGTTTACGGCCTGCTGGTTTATCCATACTTCATAGTGCAGATGTGGCCCGGTTGAACGTCCGGTATTACCGGAAAGCGCGATACGGTCGCCACGTTTCACCTTCTGTCCCGGTTTCACCAGAATCTTGCGCAAGTGCATATAACGCGTGGTGTAGCTGCGACCATGACGAATAGCCACATAATAACCTGCTGCGCCACTGCGTTTGGCAACCACCACTTCACCGTCACCCACTGAAAGCACTGGCGTACCCTGCGGCATGGCGAAATCAACACCTCTGTGTGGTGCAACGCGACCGGTCACCGGATTAGTACGACGCGGGTTAAAGTTAGACGAGATACGGAACTGTTTCGCCGTCGGGAATCGCAAGAATCCTTTCGCCAGACCAGTACCGTTACGATCGTAGAATTTGCCATCTTCAGCGCGGATAGCGTAATAATCTTTACCTTCTGAACGCAAACGTACGCCCAGCAGCTGGCTTTGCTCACGTTTACCATCAAGCATTTCTCGAGACATTAATACCGCAAATTCATCGCCTTTTTTCAGTTTGCGGAAATCCATTTGCCACTGCATGGCTTTAATCACTGCGCTCACTTCGGCGCTGGTTAAACCGGCGTTTCTGGCGCTGGCAACAAAGCTCCCCCCGACGGTACCTTTCAGCAGATTGTTAACCCACTCTCCTTGCTGCATTTCGCTGGTCATTTTAAAACCGTTAGCGGCAGTACGGTCATAGGTTCGGGTTTCACGACGAGACACTTCCCAGGTGAGGCGCTGCAGTTCTCCGTCCGCGGTTAATGTCCAGGAGAGTTGTTGACCGATTTTCAGGTTACGCAATTCTTTGTCGGCAGCAGCCAGTTGGGTGATATCACCCATATCAATACCATACTGATTGAGAATGCTACTTAGCGTATCGCCAGTGGAAACAACATATTCATGCACGCCCGCTTCACCGGCGATTTTGTCATCCAGTTCGTCCTGGGGAATGGCTTCATCTTCTTGTGCAGCTTGATCAATCGGCTCACTGGCTTCAGGTAAGAGCGAACGAATTTCGTTCTGTTCCAGCTCAATGGTTTTGACAATTGGCGTGGCATCGCGGTGATAAACATAGGGCCGCCAGACAGCGACGGCCAGAGTAAGAACGGTGAGCGACCCCAACATAACGCGGTGTGGTCGCGGTAAATTATTAAACGCCAGGGCGACAGAGCGGGCTATCTGTTGCACGTAATCACTTCCTCATTAATCTCCTTTCAGGCAGCTCGCATACTGGTTGGCTAATTGACTCAGGAATTCTGAATAGCTTGTTTTACCCAGTTTGATATTCGTCCCCAGGGGATCCAACGTTCCCATACGAACGGATGTCCCTCGTGCGACGCTCTCAACGACCGCTGGCCTGAACTGTGGCTCAGCAAAAACGCAGGTTGCTTTTTGCTCAACCAACTGTGTTCTTATTTCATGTAAACGCTGCGCGCCAGGTTGAATCTCAGGGTTAACGGTAAAATGACCAAGCGGTGTCAGTCCGAACTGTTTTTCGAAATAGCCGTAAGCATCGTGAAAAACGAAATAACCTTTCCCCTTGAGCGGCGCGAGCTCGTTACCAACCTGCGTTTCGGTTGAAGCTAATTGTGCCTCAAAATCCTTCAGGTTGGCGTCAAGTTTGGCTCGACTTTGCGGCATAAGTTCCACTAATTTTCCATGGATTGCAACCGCTGTAGCCCGCGCTATCTCTGGGGAAAGCCAAAGATGCATGTTGAAATCGCCGTGATGGTGATCTTCGTCACTTTTTTCCGCGTGGTCGTGATCATCATCATCGCCGTGAATACTTTTCATCAGTAGCGGTTTCACATCTTCTAGCTGCGCAATCGTTACCTGCTTCGCTTCTGGTAATTTGCTTACCGGTTTTTGCATAAACGCTTCCATATCCGGTCCAACCCAAACGACTAAGTCCGCGTTCTGTAAGCGTTTTACATCCGATGGACGCAGTGAATAATCATGTTCTGAAGCGCCGTCAGGAAGTAAAACCTCCGTTTCTGTTACCCCATCAGCAATGGCAGAAGCGATGAACCCAACGGGTTTAAGCGAAGCGACAACGGCGGCATCTGCGGCCTGTGTTGCACCTCCCCAGAGAGCGGCGGATAATGCTGCGAAAAGAAGCGTTTTTTTATGTAACATAATGCGACCAATCATCGTAATGAATATGAGAAGTGTGATATTATAACATTTCATGACTACTGCAAGACTAAAATTAACATGACAAGTCTGGTTTCCCTGGAAAATGTCTCGGTTTCTTTTGGCCAACGCCGCGTCCTCTCTGATGTGTCGCTGGAACTTAAACCTGGAAAAATTTTGACTTTACTTGGGCCAAATGGCGCAGGTAAGTCGACACTGGTACGGGTAGTGCTCGGGCTGGTAACACCCGATGAAGGGGTTATCAAGCGCAACGGAAAACTGCGCATCGGCTATGTACCGCAGAAGCTGTATCTCGACACCACGTTGCCACTGACCGTAAACCGTTTTTTACGCTTACGCCCTGGTACACATAAAGAAGATATTTTGCCTGCACTGAAACGTGTCCAGGCCGGGCACCTGATTAACGCACCGATGCAAAAGCTCTCTGGTGGCGAAACGCAGCGTGTACTGTTAGCGCGAGCATTGTTAAATCGCCCGCAATTATTAGTGCTGGATGAACCCACTCAAGGCGTGGATGTAAATGGCCAGGTGGCGTTATATGACCTTATTGACCAACTGCGTCGCGAACTGGATTGTGGCGTTTTAATGGTCTCTCACGATCTGCATCTGGTAATGGCAAAAACCGATGAAGTGCTGTGTCTGAATCACCACATTTGTTGTTCCGGCACACCGGAAGTTGTTTCCCTACATCCGGAGTTTATTTCTATGTTTGGTCCTCGTGGTGCTGAACAACTGGGTATCTATCGCCATCATCATAATCATCGTCACGATTTACAGGGACGAATTGTTTTGCGTCGGGGAAATGATCGCTCATGATTGAATTATTATTTCCCGGTTGGTTAGCCGGGATCATGCTCGCCTGTGCCGCGGGTCCGCTGGGTTCGTTTGTAGTCTGGCGTCGTATGTCTTATTTCGGTGATACGCTGGCTCATGCCTCATTACTTGGCGTCGCGTTTGGTTTGTTGCTGGACGTGAATCCATTCTATGCGGTAATTGCCGTTACGCTGCTCCTGGCGGGCGGTCTGGTATGGCTGGAGAAGCGTCCACAGCTGGCGATTGACACGTTATTAGGGATTATGGCGCACAGTGCCCTGTCGCTGGGCCTGGTGGTCGTTAGTCTGATGTCTAACATTCGTGTTGATTTGATGGCTTACCTGTTCGGTGATTTGCTGGCAGTGACGCCAGAAGATCTCATCGCTATTGCGATTGGCGTGGTCATCGTGGTGGCTATTTTGTTCTGGCAATGGCGCAATTTGCTGTCGATGACGATTAGCCCGGATCTGGCGTTTGTTGATGGTGTGAAATTACAGCGCGTGAAATTGTTGTTGATGCTGGTGACGGCATTGACGATTGGTGTAGCGATGAAATTTGTTGGCGCGTTGATTATTACTTCACTGCTGATTATTCCTGCAGCTACTGCGCGTCGCTTTGCCCGTACGCCGGAACAGATGGCTGGTGTCGCTGTTTTGGTGGGGATGGTGGCAGTAACTGGCGGTTTAACCTTTTCCGCGTTTTACGATACGCCGGCGGGTCCGTCGGTGGTGCTATGTGCGGCACTGTTATTTATTCTCAGTATGATGAAAAAGCAGGCCAGCTAATCTATCGCTGAACACATTTGTCGGATGCGGCGCGAGCGCCTTATCCGACCTACGGTTCGCTATCTCTGGCTGGCCTGATAAGACGCGAACAGTGTCGCATCAGACACACTGCCAGTGTCGGATGCGGCGCGAGCGACCAATCCGACTTACGGCATTTCTGGCGGCGTTATGCCAAAGTGATTCCACGCCCGCGTCGTCGCCATACGCCCACGCGGTGTACGCTGCAAAAAGCCTTGCTGAATCAAATAAGGTTCCAGCACATCCTCAATGGTTTCACGTTCTTCGCCAATGGCTGCCGCAAGGTTATCCAGACCTACCGGCCCACCAAAGAACTTATCGATTACCGCCAGCAATAACTTGCGGTCCATATAATCGAAACCTTCAGCATCGACATTCAACATATCCAACGCCTGAGCAGCGATATCTGCCGAGATGGTGCCATCGTGCTTCACTTCGGCGAAATCACGCACTCGACGCAGCAGACGGTTGGCAATGCGCGGCGTACCGCGAGCTCGACGAGCAACTTCCAGCGCGCCGTCATCACTCATCTCAAGCCCCATAAAGCGTGCGCTGCGACTGACGATATATTGCAGATCCGGCACCTGATAAAACTCCAGACGCTGCACAATACCAAAACGATCGCGCAACGGTGATGTCAGCGAACCTGCGCGCGTGGTTGCACCAATCAGGGTAAACGGCGGCAAATCAATTTTAATGGAGCGTGCCGCCGGACCTTCACCAATCATGATATCCAGTTGGTAGTCTTCCATTGCCGGATACAACACCTCTTCCACCACTGGCGAAAGACGGTGGATCTCATCAATAAACAACACGTCATGCGGTTCAAGGTTAGTGAGCATCGCTGCCAGATCGCCCGCCTTTTCCAGCACCGGACCAGAAGTCGTGCGTAAATTAACGCCCATTTCATTGGCGACGATGTTGGCAAGCGTAGTTTTACCCAACCCCGGAGGACCGAAAATCAACAGATGATCGAGGGCATCGCCGCGCAGTTTCGCTGCTTTGATGAAAATCTCCATCTGTGAACGAACCTGCGGCTGACCAACATACTCTTCCAGTAATTTAGGGCGAATGGCGCGATCTGCCACATCTTCCGGCAAAGTGGTACCGGCAGAAATCAGACGGTCTGCTTCAATCATCCTTTACCTCATAACGCGGCGCGTAGGGCTTCGCGAATTAATGTTTCACTGCTGGCGTCAGGGCGAGCGATTTTGCTCACCATGCGGCTTGCCTCTTGTGGTTTATAGCCCAGCGCCACCAGCGCGGCAACTGCTTCTTGTTCAGCATCGTCGGTCGCCGGGCTGGCAGGTGATGTGAGTACCAGGTCGGCGGCTGGCGTAAAGAGATCGCCATGCAAACCTTTAAATCGGTCTTTCATTTCAACAATCAAGCGTTCGGCGGTTTTTTTGCCAATACCCGGCAGTTTCACCAGCGCCCCCACTTCTTCACGCTCAACGGCATTAACGAACTGCTGCGCTGACATTCCGGAGAGGATCGCCAGCGCCAACTTCGGGCCGACGCCGTTGGTTTTGATCAACTCTTTGAACAATGTGCGCTCTTGTTTATTGTTAAAACCGTACAGCAGTTGCGCGTCTTCACGCACCACAAAGTGGGTGAAAACGATCGCTTCCTGACCCGCTTCAGGGAGTTCATAAAAACAGGTCATCGGCATATGCACTTCATAGCCTACGCCGCCCACTTCAATTAACACCAGCGGGGGTTGTTTTTCAATGATGATGCCTCTGAGTCTGCCTATCACATGACGCTCCTGCGTAATGAATCAAAGATAATGCTGTATGATAAAAAAATGCTGGATAGATATCCAGCGAAGGATGAAGAAAACTTGCGAGGTGTCCCGATGATCTGAAAAATGGCAGAGTATAATTTATTCAACAGGTTATATTGGAAGCAAATATTTGAATATTACATATTCAGTGAAGAAATGCGTAATAAAAATATACATTGCGACTCCTGAAAAAATAAATTTTTTATGCTATTACGTATATTCGTATCGATTTCAATGGAATGACAACGTGAATATTAATTACCCTGCTGAATATGAAATTGGAGATATCGTCTTTACATGTATAGGTGCTGCCTTATTTGGTCAAATATCAGCTGCATCAAATTGCTGGAGTAATCACGTCGGGATCATTATCGGTCATAACGGTGAAGACTTCCTGGTTGCAGAAAGCCGGGTTCCCCTTTCAACCATCACCACGCTATCTCGTTTTATTAAACGTTCGTCTAATCAACGCTATGCTATAAAGCGATTAGACGCTGGGCTGACAGAACAACAAAAACAACGAATTGTTGAACAGGTTCCTTCCCGGCTACGCAAACTTTACCACACGGGTTTTAAATACGAATCTTCCCGCCAGTTCTGTTCAAAATTTGTCTTTGATATTTATAAAGAGGCGCTATGTATTCCGGTGGGTGAAATAGAGACGTTTGGACAACTGTTAAATAGCAATCCGAATGCAAAACTCACTTTCTGGAAATTCTGGTTCTTAGGTTCTATTCCGTGGGAGCGTAAAACCGTCACGCCAGCCAGTTTGTGGCATCATCCGGGTTTGGTGTTGATTCACGCGGAGGGAGTTGAAACGCCTCAGCCTGAACTGACCGAGGCGGTATAACTTAACGCAGTCGCCCTCTCGCCAGGTTCAGCCGCGATTCGCTCATCTGCATCGCATTCTGACTGACGTGACAATGGGTAATCGCGATAGCTAACGCATCGGCGGCATCCGCCTGTGGATTAGCGGGCAGTTTCAGCAAGGTGCGGACCATATGCTGCACCTGGCTTTTTTCGGCACTACCAATACCTACCACCGTTTGCTTTACCTGACGTGCCGCGTATTCAAATACCGGCAATTCCTGATTCACCGCCGCAACAATCGCCACGCCGCGCGCCTGGCCCAGTTTCAGGGCTGAGTCAGCGTTCTTCGCCATAAAGACTTGTTCAATGGCGAAATAATCAGGCTGGAACTGGGTGATGATTTCCGTCACGCCCGCATAGATGAGCTTCAGACGAGACGGTAAATCATCCACTTTGGTGCGTATGCATCCGCTACCCAGGTAGGACAGTTGCCTGCCTACCTGGCGAATTACGCCATAGCCGGTCACGCGCGAACCCGGATCAATGCCGAGAATAATAGCCATCACGCGTCTCCGTTTTGCTGTTTAGCAGGCCTCATCAGAGAGTCGCTGCGACCTCATCAGAGATTTCACCGTTATGGTAAACTTCCTGCACGTCGTCGCAATCTTCCAGCATATCGATCAGACGCATCAGTTTCGGTGCGGTTTCTGCATCCATATCAGCTTTGGTGGACGGGATCATGGAAACTTCCGCGCTGTCTGCTTTCAGACCTGCCGCTTCCAGAGCGTCGCGCACTTTACCCATTTCTTCCCATGCAGTGTAGACATCAATCGCGCCGTCATCATAGGTCACAACGTCTTCAGCACCTGCTTCCAGAGCTGCTTCCATGATGGTGTCTTCATCGCCTTTCTCGAAGGAGATCACGCCTTTTTTGCTGAACAGATAGGCTACGGAACCATCTGTACCGAGGTTACCGCCACATTTGCTGAATGCATGACGCACTTCAGCAACGGTACGGTTGCGGTTGTCAGACAGACATTCAATCATGATTGCCGTGCCGCCAGGACCGTAACCTTCGTAGATGATGGTTTCCATGTTTGCATCATCATCACCGCCCACACCACGTGCAATTGCGCGGTTCAGTGTGTCGCGGGTCATGTTGTTAGACAGTGCTTTATCAATTGCTGCACGCAGACGCGGGTTAGCGTCCGGATCGCCACCGCCCAGCTTAGCCGCGGTTACCAGCTCACGAATGATTTTAGTGAAGATTTTACCGCGCTTTGCATCCTGCGCAGCTTTACGATGTCTGGTGTTGGCCCATTTACTATGACCTGCCATAAAAATATCTCCAGATAGCCCTGCCTGTTCAGGCAGCGTTAATTACAAACTGTTCAATCGCCTGCCGGTTGCTCCAGGACTTAGTGAGCGCCGCCGCAGCAGGCGCATCAAGCCACTTGTAAGCCAGATGTTCAGTGAAAACGATCTGCCGCTCGTGTGGGAGCGCAAGACAGAACCATGATTCCGTATTACGCGTCACGCCCGGCGCATAGCGATGACGTAAATGTGAAAAAATTTCAAACTCTACCGTGCGCTGACAGTCAATTAAGGTCAGTTGTTCAGCGACAACATCAATGGTGACCTCTTCCTTTACTTCGCGCACGGCAGCTTGCGGCGCGGTTTCCCCCTCTTCCACGCTGCCGGTTACCGACTGCCAGAAATCGGGATCGTCACGCCGCTGCAACATCAGCACCCGTTTCGTATCTTGTGCGTAGATGACCACTAAGATCGAAACGGGACGCTTATAAGCCATATCAGTTATTCTCAGCCTTCTTCACAACCTGAATGCTCAGCTCAGCCAGTGCAGTCGGGTTAGCAAAGCTCGGTGCTTCAGTCATCAGACACGCTGCCGCCGTGGTTTTCGGGAAGGCAATAACGTCACGGATATTGTCGGTGCCGGTCAGCAGCATGGTCAGACGGTCAAGACCGAATGCCAGACCTGCGTGCGGCGGAGTACCGTATTTCAGAGCGTCGAGCAGGAAGCCGAATTTCTCGCGCTGTTCCTCTTCGTTGATACCCAGAATACCAAACACCGTCTGCTGCATATCACCATTATGGATACGTACTGAACCACCGCCCACTTCGTAACCATTGATGACCATATCGTAAGCGTTCGCCACCGCATTTTCCGGTGCAGCTTTCAGTTCTGCAGCAGTCATGTCTTTCGGTGAGGTGAACGGATGGTGCATTGCCGTCAGGCCGCCTTCACCGTCGTCTTCAAACATCGGGAAGTCGATAACCCACAGCGGTGCCCATTTGCTTTCGTCGGTCAGACCAAGGTCTTTACCCACTTTCAGGCGCAGTGCGCCCATCGCGTCGGCAACAATTTTCTTGTTGTCGGCACCGAAGAAAATCATATCGCCATCTTGCGCGGCAGTACGATCCAGGATGGCTTCGATGATTTCTGCATTAAGGAACTTCGCTACCGGGCTGTTGATACCTTCCAGACCTTTCGCGCGTTCGTTAACTTTGATGTAAGCCAGACCTTTCGCGCCGTAGATTTTAACGAAGTTACCGTATTCGTCGATCTGCTTACGGGTCAGCGATGCGCCGCCCGGAACGCGCAGAGCGGCAACGCGACCTTTCGGATCGTTCGCCGGACCTGCAAATACTGCAAACTCAACAGATTTCAGCAGATCAGCAACGTCGGTCAGTTCCATCGGGTTACGCAGATCCGGTTTATCAGAACCATAACGGCGTTCTGCTTCCGCAAAGGTCATTACCGGGAAATCGCCCAGATCCACGCCCTTCACTTCCAGCCACAAATGACGCACCAGCGCTTCCATCACTTCACGCACTTGCGGCGCGGTCATGAAAGAAGTTTCCACATCGATCTGAGTAAATTCAGGCTGACGATCAGCGCGCAGGTCTTCGTCACGGAAGCATTTAACGATCTGATAGTAACGGTCAAAACCGGACATCATCAGCAGCTGTTTGAACAACTGTGGGGATTGCGGCAGTGCGTAGAATTTACCTTTGTGCACACGAGAAGGCACCAGGTAGTCACGCGCGCCTTCCGGCGTGGCTTTGGTCAGCATCGGAGTTTCGATGTCGAGGAAGCCGTGGTCATCCATAAAACGGCGCACCAGGCTGGTGATTTTAGCGCGGGTTTTCAGGCGCTGCGCCATTTCCGGGCGACGCAGGTCGAGGTAGCGGTATTTCAGACGCGCTTCTTCGGTGTTGACGTGGTTAGAGTCAAGCGGCAGAACATCTGCGCGGTTGATGATAGTCAGCGAGGACGCCAGCACTTCAATTTCGCCGGTCGCCATATCGCGGTTAATATTTTTTTCGTCACGCGCACGTACGGTGCCCGTAACCTGAATGCAGAACTCATTACGCAGTTCAGAGGCCAGCTTTAACGCGTCCGCACGATCCGGATCGAAAAATACCTGCACGATACCTTCGCGGTCGCGCATATCGATGAAGATCAGGCTACCAAGATCACGACGACGGTTGACCCAACCACACAGAGTCACCTGCTGCCCCACGTGGGACAAACGGAGCTGTCCACAATATTCTGTACGCATGAGATATCCCTTAACTTAGCTGCCGGCGGATGCCCCCTGCTGCGCAGGTGACCAAGTCGCAGCGTTAGCTGTATGTCACAACTGAATGAAAAAAGGCGGCTATTATACTGGAAATTCTGCCGCACCGTAAGAGCCTGGCCCGCGCTGGAACGCCTCGTTACCACTTTATATCGGGCCTGAAATCAGACTCTACGCCAGTTTGCTATAAAGGTGTTGCCCGAACTCATAAAAATTAACAAAATTTGTCGTTCCGCCATCGGCTAATCGCATTAAGGTGTGAGGCACGATTTTGTTTTTTCAGGAGTCAGCATGCTTGAACTTAATGCTAAAACCACTGCGTTGGTGGTGATCGATTTACAAGAAGGCATCTTACCTTTTGCCGGTGGTCCACATACTGCCGATGAGGTAGTTAATCGCGCCGGGAAGCTGGCGGCGAAATTTCGCGCCAGCGGTCAGCCCGTGTTTCTGGTGCGCGTTGGCTGGTCTGCCGATCACGCCGAAGCATTAAAACAGCCGGTTGATGCCCCCTCCCCCGCTAAAGTGTTGCCCGAAAACTGGTGGCAACATCCAGCTGCATTAGGTGCAACTGACAGTGATATCGAAATCATCAAACGTCAGTGGGGTGCGTTTTACGGTACGGATCTGGAGTTGCAACTGCGCCGCCGAGGTATCGATACAATAGTGTTATGTGGGATCTCGACCAATATCGGTGTTGAATCCACCGCCCGCAATGCCTGGGAACTTGGCTTTAATCTGGTGATTGCCGAAGACGCCTGTAGTGCCGCCAGCGCCGAGCAGCACAATAACAGCATCAACCATATCTACCCACGCATCGCCCGTGTGCGTAGCGTGGAAGAGATCCTTCACGCGTTATGATTTACATCGGTCTACCGCAATGGTCGCATCCTAAATGGGTGCGGTTGGGAATCACCAGCCTTGAAGAGTATGCCCGCCACTTTAACTGCGTGGAGGGCAACACCACGCTTTACGCCCTGCCGAAACCCGAGGTTGTCCTGCGCTGGCGTGAACAGACCACAGATGACTTCCGCTTCTGTTTTAAGTTTCCGGCGACCATTTCGCATCAGGCAGCATTACGACATTGCGATGATTTAGTGACTGAATTTTTGACCCGCATGTCACCGTTGGCTCCGCGCATTGGGCAATACTGGCTGCAACTGCCTGCCACATTCGGCCCACGGGAGCTGCCTGCGCTTTGGCATTTTCTCGATTCTCTCCCTGGCGAATTTAATTATGGTGTGGAAGTCCGCCATCCACAGTTTTTCGCCAAAGGGGAAGAGGAACAAACGCTTAATCGCGGTTTACATCAGCGCGGCGTTAATCGGGTGATTTTAGACAGCCGCCCGGTTCATGCAGCACGTCCACACAGTGAAGCTATTCGCGACGCTCAACGAAAAAAACCTAAAGTTCCGGTACATGCTGTACTGACGGCGACAAATCCGCTGATCCGTTTTATCGGTAGTGATGATATGACGCAAAACCGGGAATTATTTCAGGTCTGGTTACAAAAATTAGTGCAGTGGCATCAGACCACTACGCCTTATCTTTTTTTACATACGCCAGACATTGCCCAGGCCCCGGAACTGGTACATACCCTGTGGGAAGACTTACGTAAAACGCTTCCAGAGATCGGAGCAGTTCCGGCTATTCCACAGCAATCTTCTCTTTTCTGAATTTGCCACCTATCATAGACAGGTGCCATCGGCCATTTTAAAGGGAGTTTGTATGGTAAGCGCGCTGTATGCCGTTTTAAGTGCGTTGTTATTAATGAAGTTCTCTTTTGATGTCGTTCGCTTGCGTTTGCAGTACCGCGTTGCCTATGGTGACGGTGGTTTTAGCGAACTGCAAAGCGCTATTCGCATTCATGGTAACGCGGTGGAATATATTCCCATCGCGATTGTGCTGATGCTGTTTATGGAAATGAATGGCGCAGAAACCTGGATGGTGCATATTTGCGGCATCGTTTTGCTTGCTGGTCGTCTGATGCATTATTACGGTTTTCATCACCGTCTGTTCCGCTGGCGACGTTCCGGCATGAGCGCCACCTGGTGTGCGCTGTTGCTGATGGTGCTGGCGAATCTTTGGTATATGCCCTGGGAGTTGGTTTTCTCCCTGCGTTAGCGCACAATACGCCACTTTCTTTTTCCCGGATTTTTACGTTATGTCTCACCGCGACACGCTATTTTCTGCCCCTATCGCCAGACTGGGCGACTGGACCTTTGATGAACGGGTAGCTGAAGTCTTCCCGGATATGATCCAGCGTTCCGTTCCCGGCTATTCCAATATTATTTCCATGATTGGTATGTTAGCCGAGCGCTTCGTTCAACCTGGTACGCAGGTTTACGATCTGGGTTGTTCTCTGGGCGCGGCGACGCTCTCGGTGCGTCGCAACATTCATCATGATAATTGCAAAATTATTGCCATCGACAACTCCCCGGCGATGATTGAACGCTGCCGTCGTCATATTGACGCCTATAAAGCCCCTACGCCAGTAGACGTCATTGAAGGTGATATTCGCGATATCGCCATTGAAAACGCATCGATGGTGGTGCTGAATTTTACCCTGCAATTCCTGGAACCTTCCGAGCGCCAGGCATTACTGGATAAAATTTATCAAGGACTGAACCCGGGCGGCGCGCTGGTGCTTTCGGAAAAATTCAGTTTCGAAGATGCCAAAGTTGGTGAACTGTTGTTCAACATGCACCACGACTTTAAACGTGCCAACGGTTACAGCGAACTGGAGATCAGCCAGAAGCGCAGCATGCTGGAAAACGTGATGCTGACCGATTCCGTGGAAACCCATAAAGCACGCCTGCATAAAGCCGGTTTTGAGCATAGCGAGCTGTGGTTCCAGTGCTTTAACTTTGGTTCACTGGTGGCATTAAAAGCAGAGGACGCTGCATGATCGACTTTGGTAACTTTTATTCTCTGATTGCCAAAAATCATCTTTCACACTGGCTCGAAACGCTGCCCGCGCAGATTGCTAACTGGCAGCGCGAGCAGCAGCACGGGCTGTTTAAGCAGTGGTCCAACGCGGTGGAATTTCTGCCTGAAATTAAACCGTATCGTCTGGATTTATTGCATAGCGTAACCGCCGAAAGCGAAGAGCCACTGAGCACCGGGCAAATTAAACGCATTGAAACGCTTATGCGGAACCTGATGCCATGGCGCAAAGGGCCGTTCTCACTGTATGGCGTCAACATCGATACCGAATGGCGTTCCGACTGGAAATGGGATCGTGTTCTGCCCCATCTTTCTGATTTAACCGGACGCACCATTCTGGATGTCGGCTGCGGCAGCGGTTATCACATGTGGCGCATGATTGGCGCAGGCGCGCACCTCGCGGTGGGGATCGACCCTACGCAACTGTTTCTGTGCCAGTTTGAAGCGGTGCGTAAACTACTGGGTAACGATCAGCGCGCACATTTGTTACCGTTAGGTATTGAACAGCTTCCGGCACTGAAAGCCTTTGATACCGTCTTTTCGATGGGCGTGCTTTACCATCGCCGTTCGCCGCTGGAGCATCTCTGGCAGTTGAAAGATCAACTGGTGAATGAGGGTGAACTGGTGCTGGAAACGCTGGTTATTGATGGCGATGAGAACACGGTGCTGGTACCAGGCGATCGTTACGCGCAAATGCGTAATGTCTATTTCATCCCTTCCGCGCTGGCGCTGAAAAACTGGCTGAAGAAGTGTGGTTTTGTAGATATCCGCATTGTGGATGTGTGCGTTACCACTACTGAAGAGCAGCGACGCACTGAATGGATGGTTACCGAATCTCTGTCCGATTTCCTCGACCCACATGATCCGAGTAAGACAGTTGAAGGTTATCCTGCGCCTAAACGCGCGGTGCTGATTGCGCGCAAGCCGTAAAGGTCTGGTATTACTGCCGGATGCGGCTTGAATGCCTTATCCGGCCTACAAACCCTTGCTAATTCAATCTATTGCAGGGACTATGTAGGCCTGATAAGCATAGCGCATCAGGCAGTTTTACGTTTGCATAACCTCAGCGCCCGTTTCCGGGCGCTATTCACTTCTTATGCCTGAATAGCTGGCTGATCAAACGCCGTTAACTTCGGCGCATTGCCCGTATATTTTTCGATATACACCAGCGCAGAGTTACCGGCACAGGCATTTGCCAGCTGCGAGCTGGGGATATCCGCCGTTAACACGTTCGCACTGCCGTTTTTACACAAGCCATTTTCCAGATCTGGCCATGCACCTTCATGCACGCATACCACGCCTTTTTTGATCCCGTCAGTCACCACCGCGCCTGTCAGAATCTGACCACGTTTGTTCCACACACGCACCAGATCACCATTCGCAATACCAAAGCGAGCAGCATCTTCGGTGTGAATAGTGATTGGTTCACGATCTGCAACCGCATATTTTTTACGCAGTTCCGCATAGTTAAGCTGACTATGTAAACGGTGTGCCGGATGTGCGGTCAGAAGCTGCAACTGCTTCTCGTCGGCGGTACCCTTCCACTCATCAGGCGCAAGCCAGGTTGGGTGTGCCGGGCAATCCTTATAGCCAAATTTTTCCAGCGTTTTGGAGTAAATCTCAATTTTGCCGCTTGGCGTACCCAGCGCATTTTTCACCGGATCGGCGCGGAAATCAGCATAACGAACGTACTGTTCGTTCTTCTCGCTGCGGCGCATTTCGATCAGTTTATTTTGCTGCCAGAAGGCATTAAACATCGGCATAGTCACGCGTTGCGCACGAGCACCTTTCTGAGCGGCATCATAGAAAAATTTCAGCCACGCCATTTCATCTTTACCTTCGGTATAGATCTCTTTTCCGCCAGGTTTCAGTAATTCAGCAAGATCGGCAAATACGTCAAAATCGTTACGCGCTTCAAATTGCGGAGCAACAGCCTGCTTCATCGGCACAATATGCTGGTTGCTGTAATCACCGGTCATCGTCAAGTCATTGCGCTCAAACGATGTGGTGATCGGTAATACGATATCTGCATGTTTAGCAGCTGCGGTCCAGTAGCATTCAGAAACGACGATCATCTCCGGTTTCTGCCATGCTTTGATCAGACGATTAGTATCCTGGTGATGGGTAAAGTTACCGCCACCCGCCCACCAGATCATTTTGATATTCGGATACGTTTGTTCTTTACCGTTATGCTGATATTTGCCACCAGGATTTTCCAGCGCATCGACGATACGGGCAACAGGAATCGCCGTCATTCCGCCATCATCAGCGGCCTCGCTGGCCTGTCCGGCAATCGCCGCAGACATTTCCGGCAGCACGCCGCCAACACGCGTCGGATTGCCACCGTTGGAGTAATGATAAGAGAAACCAAAACCGCCGCCCGGTGTACCAATCTGCCCTAACATCGCCGCCAGCGTCACCAGCATCCAGTGTTTCTGTTCACCATATTGCTGGCGCTGAATTCCCCAGCCAGCCATCAGCATTGTGCGATTCGCCGCCATCAGTTCAGCGAGTTTGACTATCTGCGCTTCCGGTACGCCAGTAATTTCCGCCGCCCAGGCCGCGCTCTTCGGAGTATTATCGCTCTTACCTGTCAGATACTCTTCAAACTGCGGATACCCGGTGGTGTATTTTTCAAGGAACACTTTATCGTGTTTACCTTGTGTCATCAGGGTATGCGCAATCCCTAACATCAGTGCCACGTCGGTGCCCATATTCGGCGCGATCCAGGTGGCATTATCACCAAAGAACTCGATGGTTTCGGAGCGGATAGGATCAATGGCAATCACTGGTTTGCCAGATTTTTTCAGCTGATGGAAGTATTCCAGCCCTTGCTCATCGGTACTGCTCCAGGCAATTTTTAAGGTATTCAGCGGGTTCATCCCCCACAGCACCACAGCCTGGCTGTTTTCCAGAATCAGCGGCCAGGAGGTCTGCTGTTCATACACCTCTACAGAACCGACCACATGCGGCATGATCACCTGTGCTGCCCCGGTTGAATAATCGCCGCTATGCCCGGAATAACCGCCCGCCAGGTTCATATAACGTTGCAGTAAGGTTTGCGCTTTATGCAACACGCCAGAAGAGCGCCAGCCGTATGATCCGGCAAAAATAGCCGATGGTCCGTTAGCTTTGCGAATGCGATCGTGTTGCTCATGAATCAGTTTTAATGCTTGCTCCCAGCTCACCTGTACATAAGTATCTTCGCCACGACCTTTCGCCGGTTGCAGTGGATTATCGAGATAGCTTTTTCTTACCATCGGATGCTGAATACGTGCCGTGGTGTGTACCTGATCCGCCGCCGTAGACTGTAAGGAGTTCGGTATGGTTTTCGCCAGCGCGCCTGTCGAAGAAACAATCTTGCCGTCCTTCACTTCTACGCTCATCGCTCCCCAACGGCCCGCGGTGAGGATTTTACCGCCCTTCTCTTCTGCCCATGCGGGTAGCGGTGCTGCCGATGTCACCACCAGCGCCCCAGCGGCAATACCGCTGTGTTTAATAAATTCACGTCTTGTTAATGTCATAACTTCCTCCCTGATCAACGAGGATCACTGTTTCTCGGTAATATCTTTGGCGTTGTACTGGAAGTACCGCGTCAAAATGTCCAGTTCGTTTTCGCTCATGCTGGTTCGCGCACCCATTCCTTTGGCAATGGACGGCCATGCATTGACGGTGTAATGGTCAGCGGCAATAGGCGCATGGCAACCAGCGCAATAGGTATCGTCAAGTTTTTCAGCGTATTGCCATAGCGGTTTACGGTCCGCTAATGCGGGATCGGTAAGCGCACCCTGTAAAGACGCCTGACGCCATTGATTGCCGTATTCGTCAGCCTGCCATTCCCCGTTTACCGTGAGCGCCTTGATACCTTCTTCACTTAATGTGGCTAGCGCCAGCCGTTGACCTGCCGCCAGGTAGAGCGTGTTTTCACTGCCCTGCATTTGATAACCCTGCAACAGAACGATCGGCTGTTTGCCACTGGCATCAACGACGGTGAGATCGGCACCAGGATTCACGGTAGCCAGCTCGCCTATGCGAGAAGTTTTGAAAGGATAAATATGTGCGCCATTAGTCACTGAAGTAGCGGCCTGACTTTCCAGCTCATGCGCCGCGTTGTCATCCATTTTTATTTCTGGCGGAAAATGGGCAATGCCTTTATGACAATCGATACAGGTTTCGCCGCCCTTTTGTGCTTTGTTATGCATTTTCTGCGCAGATTCACTTTGCGAGGCAATATCCATGGCATCAAAAGAATGGCAACTACGGCACGTTGCAGAGTCAGTTGCTTTTAATTCTTTCCATACTGTTTCGGCCATTTCCTGGCGATGAGTTTCGAACTTATCGTCACTGTCTATTTTGCCGCTAACAAATTCATGATAAATATCTTTAGATGCTTTTAATTTAGCAAATAAATAATCCATCCCTGACTTTGGAATATGGCAATCGGCACATTCCGCACGTATCCCTTTCTGGTTCGAAAAGTGGACAGTTCCCTGATATTCCTCAAAAGGTTTACTCATCGAGTGGCAGGAAAGGCAAAATGCTGTATCCGACGTTTTATGTAAGGCTTTTTGCGCCAGCAATAACCCGCCGCCACCAACCACAACCGCTATCAGCAAAAACAATAACCCAATGCGTTTTTTCCCTCGCATAGATTCCTCTAAATAAATTCCAGAACACCGAAATCATTGTATAATTAAATACACAACGAATTAACCACTTGCATAACTCGGCACAACACTGCCTGAAATAATCGATAAAGAATATGATTTATTACAATGTAATCATTAATTGCTAAGGAATAACCCAGTTGCTATTTAGAATATATATTTATCAGTTTTAGCAATTTAAATCCCATAATCAATGTGAATATAAAAAATATTATTAGCACAACGCTATGTTCACTGTCACCCGCTCAACAGATCACGGTTATCGTTCGTTTTTTATACTGCTCAGGGATAAAAAAAGGCCCCTGTTGAAATTGCAGGGGCCTGGTACGAGCAAGCATCATATTGGGCGACATGATGCAACGGTAAAAATCATTTGGCCTGATGGCGTTCAATGATTCCTTTCATTTCAGCAACCGCCGCCCCGTCTACGATATAACGCGAATACTCGTCCGCGTGTTCATCTGATGACATGGACAATCCTTGATTACGATAACGCATCGGTGAGGCTTGCCACGCTCCCGCGGAGCTATGGACTTCCAGCACTCCGGCATCGAGGAAGTGGTGCAGGTTTTCTGCACGGACTCCTGCTCCGGCCATAATGATTGGAGCATCACGATGGGCAATAAGTTCCATAATTTTTGATAAACCTTGCAGTGAGTCTGATTTTTGCCCTGATGTCAGTACCCGGGCAATGCCCAATTCCGCAAGATTATTGAGTGTATATAAAGGGTTAGCGCACATATCGAAGGCGCGATGAAAAGTCACTGCCAGCGGACCGGCAGCAGCCATTATTTTTTCCATTCGTGGCATATCGACATTCCCGTCAACATCGAGAACGCCCGTCACCAGTCCAGGAAAACCTAATTCGCGGACCGTGCGCACATCCTCAAGAATGGCGGCAAACTCACCGTCGCTGTAGCAAAAATCACCACCGCGTGGGCGAATTATCGGATGCACAGGGATCGTCACCCGCTGGCGCACGGATTTCAGTACCCCCAACGACGGCGTTAAGCCCCCCTCTTTTGGGGCTGCGCATAATTCAACTCTGTCTGCGCCGTTTTGCTGCGCCGTTAGTGCACATTCCATGCTGTAACAGCAAATTTCCAGTAATGCCATTTTTGCTCCTTAATTACGCTGACTGCTCGCTGGCAACGATCTCTTCAATGGACCACGGATGAAACTTAATAGTTGTTTTGCCATCGGTGACCGCCAGCGTCGGATTCGGTAATCGCTCATGCTCACCTTTTGGTGAACTGGTTTTAACTGAGATCCCCGGTAGGCTGAGTCCTTCATCAGAAAGCAAAGCCAGCGCACGGGCATTCAGCGTTTCTGGATCACCCGGCAGAACGATTTCAATATGTTCCCAACCTTCGTGTGGGTAACGTTTTTCCCCGGGCCACGGTAGCTCCACAATAGAAAACTGCCAGTGCGCAACCTGTACCGGTTCATGCAATTTAAACAGACAAATCGGTCTGCCATTGATCATATTTTCTGACAAAAGCTCGCCACACTGTTCAAACCCGCGACGCCAGCGCTCAGCGGTGACGTTTTGATGGCAACGCAAAGAAATGTGATCGGCAGTCAGCGGAGTGATATTCAACCCCAGACGGCGGGAAAGTTCATCTAATGCGTGGGTAAATCGCGGTAAATCCGATGCAATATCCTGCAGCTCATCGATAGATTGCCAGTTCGCCATAATCACTCTTCGTCTTTCAGTAAAAGCGTTAATTTACCCTGTTGCCCTGTGTCAACCAACCGCTGATTTCACGCCGCTTCTGATGCAATAGTGAAAACGGCAATACGCCACGCGCACGTTGCTGACGAAAACAGCCATTTGCAGTATACTCCCGCCCTAATTTCTTTAACTGGTGCGGGCAATTTTTGCTCGCTTCATCAATGTAAGGTATTCCGGTGAATATTCAGGCTCTTCTCTCAGAAAAAGTCCGTCAGGCCATGATTGCGGCAGGCGCGCCTGCGGATTGCGAACCGCAGGTTCGTCAGTCAGCAAAAGTTCAGTTCGGCGACTATCAGGCTAACGGCATGATGGCAGTTGCTAAAAAACTGGGTATGGCACCGCGACAATTAGCAGAGCAGGTGCTGACTCATCTGGATCTTAACGGTATCGCCAGCAAAGTTGAGATCGCCGGTCCAGGCTTTATCAACATTTTCCTTGATCCGGCATTCCTGGCTGAACATGTTCAGCAGGCGCTGGCGTCCGATCGTCTCGGTGTTGCTACGCCAGAAAAACAGACCATTGTGGTTGACTACTCTGCGCCAAACGTGGCGAAAGAGATGCACGTCGGTCACCTGCGCTCTACCATTATTGGTGACGCAGCAGTGCGTACTCTGGAGTTCCTCGGTCACAAAGTGATTCGCGCAAACCACGTCGGCGACTGGGGCACTCAGTTCGGTATGCTGATTGCATGGCTGGAAAAGCAGCAGCAGGAAAACGCCGGTGAAATGGAGCTGGCTGACCTTGAAGGTTTCTACCGCGATGCGAAAAAGCATTACGACGAAGATGAAGAGTTTGCCGAGCGTGCACGTAACTACGTGGTAAAACTGCAAAGCGGTGACGAATATTTCCGCGAGATGTGGCGCAAACTGGTCGACATCACCATGACGCAGAACCAGATCACCTACGATCGTCTCAACGTGACGCTGACCCGTGATGACGTGATGGGCGAAAGCCTCTACAACCCGATGCTGCCAGGAATTGTGGCGGATCTCAAAGCCAAAGGTCTGGCAGTAGAAAGCGAAGGGGCGACCGTCGTATTCCTTGATGAGTTTAAAAACAAGGAAGGCGAACCGATGGGCGTGATCATTCAGAAGAAAGATGGCGGCTATCTCTACACCACCACTGATATCGCCTGTGCGAAATATCGTTATGAAACACTGCATGCCGATCGCGTGCTATATTACATCGACTCCCGTCAGCATCAACACCTGATGCAGGCATGGGCGATCGTCCGTAAAGCAGGCTATGTACCGGAATCCGTACCGCTGGAACACCACATGTTCGGCATGATGCTGGGTAAAGACGGCAAACCGTTCAAAACCCGCGCGGGTGGTACAGTGAAACTGGCCGATCTGCTGGATGAAGCCCTGGAACGTGCACGCCGTCTGGTGGCAGAAAAGAACCCGGATATGCCAGCTGACGAGCTGGAAAAACTGGCTAACGCGGTTGGTATTGGTGCGGTGAAATATGCGGATCTCTCCAAAAACCGCACCACAGACTACATCTTCGACTGGGACAACATGCTGGCGTTTGAGGGTAATACCGCGCCATACATGCAGTATGCTTACACGCGTGTATTGTCCGTGTTCCGTAAGGCAGAAATTAACGAAGAGCAACTGGCTGCAGCTCCGGTAATCATCCGTGAAGATCGTGAAGCGCAACTGGCAGCTCGCCTGCTGCAGTTTGAAGAAACCCTCACCGTGGTTGCCCGTGAAGGCACGCCGCATGTGATGTGTGCTTACCTGTACGATCTGGCTGGTCTGTTCTCTGGCTTCTACGAGCACTGCCCGATCCTCAGCGCAGAAAACGAAGAAGTGCGTAACAGCCGTCTGAAACTGGCACAACTGACAGCGAAGACGCTAAAGCTGGGTCTGGATACGCTGGGTATTGAGACAGTAGAGCGTATGTAATCGATTTTTCGTGAGAGTAAAGCCTGATCAGGGTTACCTGATCAGGCTTTTTTATTGCCATCTAAATGTATTCTGAAAATGGACATGCCATTGTTTTCTGACTGTTGGATAAGAGGCCAGAAGCGTAATATCCGGCCCCAGGGAAACGATAACGGTTGAATTTAAGGAATACCGCAGTGTTTAAATTTCTTGTATTAACATTAGGCATTATCTCTTGCCAGGCTTACGCAGAAGATACGGTTATAGTAAACGACCATGACATTTCAGCCATCAAAGATTGTTGGCAAAAAAATTCAGATGATGATACTGACATTAACGTGATCAAATCATGCCTGCGACAAGAATACAATCTCGTCGATGCGCAATTAAATAAAGCCTATGGTGAAGCTTATCGTTATATAGAACAAGTGCCACGCACAGGTGTAAAAAAACCTGATACCGAACAACTTAACTTGCTTAAAAAATCACAGCGAGCCTGGCTGGATTTTAGGGACAAAGAATGTGAATTAATCCTTTCAAATGAGGACGTTCAGGATTTAAGTGACCCTTATTCTGAATCAGAATGGCTCTCATGTATGATCATACAGACCAATACGCGAACTCGCCAGTTGCAGCTATACCATAACTCTGAAGATTTTTATCCAAGCCCTTTGACAAGAGGATAATTCACATCTTTTTGGCATGTTTTGTTGCAAGCTATTCCTGATAAATAATTGCAACAAGACATCGAGCCTTTTTCACTGAGTTATTAAACATACTCGCGAGCGCGTAATTTTTTTGTCCTTCAGCGATAATTCACAATCACTTCATTACGTTGTACCTTTAGCGGTGGAATTAACCGCCCACCGCCTGGCACTTCCCAGATAAATCGCAACGGTTCTGCTGCCGCTATACCGGAAAAGGCCACGGTGGTTCCGCTCTGCCCCTCTAATTCGACACAACGAGATTGCGAACACAAGCGAACCCGCAGTCCTGAAGGTGTCGGGCCGATAAGCTGATAACGCCACGCTACCAGCGTCATCAATCCTGAAGCAGGTTGTCGCGTAGAAAGAGGCGCAGACGACATCGACTCACCGCGATGATTTAGCGTAATTCCTACACTACTTGCCTGCCACATCCCCTCCCCGGCGGCTTGCACCAGCAGCGGAAACAATAATATTGCTAATAAGGTTCTCATTATTTGCCGCCAATTGTCGCCGTCATGCGGATATGTCGGTTATCAGACAGTTCCAGATTCGACAGGACCACTAACTGCGGCAAGCTGCGGCGCAGGAAGCGAGACAATAATGGTCGCAGCGCGTGGTTCACCAACAATACTGGCGGCGCACCCAGCATCTCCTGACGGGATAGCGCTTCCTGAGTTTGCGCCAGTAAACGATCCGCCAGCCCTGGCTCCAGTCCTCCCCCGCCCTGCAGCGCCTGTAGTAACAAACGTTCCAGCGGTGTATCGAGGCCAATAACATGGACTTCATCTTTGCCAGGAAACCACTGCTGGGTAATCGCCCGTCCCAACGCCACGCGCACGACGGCGGTTAATTCATGTGGATCGCTTTGGATGGGCGCATGTTCCGCCAGCGTTTCGAGAATGGTGCGCATATCGCGAATCGGTACTTTTTCATCGAGGAGATTTTGCAGCACTTTATGCAGTGTGGTGAGCGTGACGACGCCAGGAACGAGATCTTCCGTCAGCTTTGGCATCTCCTGGGCGACGCGATCCAACAGCTGTTGCGCCTCCTGACGACCAAACAGCTCTGCGGCATGCTGGCTAATGAGGTGGTTAAGATGCGTTGCTACCACCGTGCTGGCCTCAACCACTGTGTACCCCTGAATCTGCGCCTGTTCTTTTAGCGCACTTTCAATCCAGATAGCATTCAGGCCAAATGCCGGATCGACGGTCGCCTCACCAGGTAACGTCCCGGCAGCGGTTCCAGGGTTAATCGCCAGCCAGCGCCCCGGATAAGCATCACCACTGCCAATCTCCACGCCTTTCATCAAAATGCGATAGCGGGCAGGTTGCAGATCCATATTGTCGCGAATGTGCACCACTGGCGGCAGAAATCCCATCTCCTGGGCAAATTTCTTGCGGATACTGCGTATACGGCCCAACAACTCACCATCCTGCTGGAAATCGACCATCGGGATCAGTCGATAACCCACTTCCATTCCCAGAGAATCTTCCAGTTGTACATCGTTCCACGTCGCTTCGACAACGGTATTATTCTCTGCCATTTTTACCGGTTTGGGTTCGGCAGGCGCTTTTTGTTCGCGTCCGCGTATCCACCAGGCCAGCCCCAGCAATCCGGCAGTGAACAGCAAAAATACCAGGTTCGGCATTCCAGGCACCAGGCCGAGTAAACCGAGCACGGCGGCGCTTAACAACATAACGCTTGGGTTACTGAAAAGCTGATTCACCATCTGCTCGCCAACATCCTGATCGGTGCTGACACGCGTAACGATGACCCCCGCGGCGGTAGAAATCACCAGCGCTGGAATTTGTGCCACCAGACCGTCGCCAATGGTCAATAGCGTATAACTTTCCGCCGCGTGTCCCATGCTCATGCCATGTTGCAGCACGCCGACCAGCAACCCGCCGACAACGTTAATGACCATGATGAGGATCCCGGCGATGGCATCGCCGCGAACAAACTTACTTGCCCCGTCCATTGAGCCGTAAAAATCGGCTTCCTGAGTCACTTCGGAGCGGCGTTTTTTCGCCTCATCTTCACCAATCAATCCAGCGTTAAGGTCGGCGTCAATCGCCATCTGCTTACCCGGCATACCATCGAGAACAAAGCGCGCACCCACTTCTGCGATACGCCCGGCACCTTTGGTAATGACCATAAAGTTGATGATCACGAGAATGACAAACACCACGATACCGATAGCGAAATTGCCACCAACGAGGAAGTGACCGAATGCTTCGACCACCTTCCCAGCCGCCGCCGCGCCGGTATGCCCTTCCATCAAAATGATACGGGTTGAAGCCACGTTAAGTGCCAGACGCAACAACGTAGTAAACAACAGAATGGTCGGAAACGCAGCAAACTCAAGCGTGCGCTGGGTAAACATCGCCACCAGCAACACCATGATCGACAAGGCAATATTGAAGGTAAACAACAGGTCGAGTATGAATGCGGGCAGTGGCAGCACCATCATCGACAAGATCAACAGGATCAAAATCGGTCCGGCAAGGATCTGCCATTGTGTCGATTTCAGGTTTGCGGGCAGGCGCAGCATCGCGGCCAGATTACTCATGGGTCGGTTTCTCGTTAATAAAATCCAGGGCTTCCGGCACCGGAAGATGAGTAGGTTGTACAGGGCGCTGTCCACCAGCCAGACGCCAGCGTTTCAGTTGCCAGACCCAGGCCAGCACTTCCGCCACCGCGGCGTACAGTTGACCCGGGATTTGTTGACCAATCTCCGCATGTCGATACAGCGCTCGCGCCAGCGGCGGCGCTTCAAGCGTCGGGACGTTATTTTCAGCGCCAATTTCACGAATGCGCAGCGCGACCAGCCCTGCACCTTTAGCGACCACTTTCGGTGCGCTCATTTTGTTTTCGTCATACTGCAACGCTACCGAATAGTGGGTCGGGTTATTGACAATGACATCCGCTTTCGGCACATCGGCCATCATCCGACGCCGTGCAGCAGCTCGCTGCATCTGACGGATCCGCCCTTTAACATGAGGGTCACCTTCGCTTTGTTTGAACTCATCACGAATATCCTGCCGTGACATACGCAGCTTTTTCAGGTGGCTGAATATTTGGAAAAAGACGTCAAATCCCACCATTGGATTGACACCAAGCACCACCAGCAGTGCGCATAGCCCTACCAAATCCATCGCATTACCCATGGCGGTAATCGGAGACTCGGCCATCAAGCGCATCATCTGCGGCCAGTGATGCCAGAGAAAAAACCCCGTCACGCTGCCAACCAGGATGGTTTTCAAAATTGCTTTAAGCAACTCCGCGCCAGTCTGAGCCGAGAACATCCGTTTAATGCCCGGTAGCGGGTTGAGTTTGGAAAACTTCGGCTGCAAGGATTTGCCGCTAAATACCAGCCCTCCCAGCATGACCGGAGAAATGAGCGCCACCAGCACCACGCCGCTAATCAGCGGCAGCAGCGCCAGCATGGCTTCTCTGATCAGCAGAATAATCTGCCCGAGGATCAGATTCGGGTCATTGATAATACTGTGATCAAAATGCAGCCCAGCGGAGAGCATGCCCGACAATCGACGGGCCAGCGACACACCGCCAAACCAGATAACACTAACGCCCACCAGCAAAATCAGCAGTGAGGTCAGTTCACGGGAACGCGGGATTTGCCCCTCTTCCCGCGCTTTTTCTAGTCGGTGAGGTGTGGGGGCTTCTGTTTTGTCGTCGCTCTCGTCAGACACGTCGCCAATCCTGGAAAGAGTATTAAGCGTGAATGATGCCAGAGCGCAAAGCGTTCAATGGTTTGAGTAAGGGGCAAAACAGGCGGGATTTAGGGCTTTTGCTGCCACACATCAAGCATAGTGTGCGTTTGTCGGATGCGGCGTCATCGCCTTATCAGACCGCCTGATATGACGTGGTCACGCCACATCAGGCAATACAAATCAAAATCCAAGACTATCCAACAAATCGTCCACCTGATCCTGACTGGCTACCACACCGGCTTTGCTGGTATCGACCTGAGGTCCATTAAGCAAACTCTGGTTTTCACGTTTTGGACGCGACTCCTGTTCCGGGATGTTTTCCAACAGCACCATCAGCAACTGGCGTTCGATCTCCTGAATGACATCCATCATCCGCTTAATGACCTGCCCGGTGAGATCCTGAAAATCCTGCGCCATCATGATTTCCAGCAGTTGCGCGTTAGTAAAGCTGGTATGCGCGGGTACATCTGCCAGAAATTGTCGTGTATCTGTTACCAGTTCACGGGCGTCGGCAAGGTCAATCGGATCGGCAAACCAGTCATCCCAACGTTGGGTTAACGCTTTTGCTGATTTCTCCATTTGATCCTGATGCGGTTGTGACGCCTCAACACTGTTCAGCGCCCGCTCCGCAGCCTGGGCGGTCATCTGCACAACATAGTACAAACGATCGCGCGCATCGGGGATGGCTTCCGCCGCTTCGGCAATGGCCTGATCCAGCCCCAGTTCCCGCAAACTGTCGCGCAGCATACGCGTCAGGCTGCCGATGCGCGCAATGATATCGCCAGCTGAATGCTCGTCAGCAGGTTTGATTGATGGTTGCATCATAGTCGCATCCTCACATGCCCAGTTTCTCAAAGATTTTGTTGAGTTTTTCCTCCAGCGTCGCGGCGGTAAATGGCTTCACCACATAGCCACTGGCCCCCGCTTGCGCCGCAGCAATGATGTTCTCTTTCTTCGCTTCTGCAGTCACCATTAACACTGGCAATGCCGACATCGCGCCATCCGCACGAATTGTTTTCAGCAATTCCAGGCCATCCATATTGGGCATGTTCCAGTCGGAGATAACAAATCCATAACCGCCTGCCTGCAACTTATTGAGAGCGTCGACGCCATCTTCCGCTTCCTCAACATTATTGAATCCCAGCTCTTTCAGCAGGTTACGCACTATGCGTCGCATGGTGGAAAAGTCATCCACAACCAAAAATTTAAGTTCTTTATCCGCCATTTCACACTCCTGATTTAAATACGTATCGCCTGTCCGGCACTAATTTTTGCCAACATTTGCTGGCTTACCTGGCTAAGATCGACCACTTCGCAGACACCACCCATATTGATGGCCTCGCGCGGCATGCCGAACACCACGCAACTTGCTTCGTTTTGCGCAAGGGTCCATGCCCCCGCCTGACGCATCGCCAACATTCCCGCCGCGCCGTCGTTGCCCATACCGGTCAGGATCACCCCAACCGCATTACGCCCCGCCTGTTTGGCGACAGAATGGAACAACACATCTACCGAAGGCCGATGACGGTTAACCGCCGGGCCATCGTGAATTTTGATTTGGTAATTTGCGCCACTACGCGACAGCTCCATATGCCGATCGCCCGGCGCAATATAGGCATGCCCCGGCAAGACACGTTCTCCGTCTTCGGCTTCTTTAACCCCGATCTGGCAAAGCTTATTAAGTCTGTCGGCAAAAGAGCGGGTGAAACCGGGCGGCATATGTTGGGTAATTAACAATGCCGGGCTGGAAAGCGGCAACGGTTGCAGTACGTGACGAATTGCCTCAGTTCCACCCGTTGAAGCACCAATCGCAATCAGTTTTTCAGAACTCAACAACGGACCCGCCTTCAGCGTTGTCGGTGCTGACAATGGCTTATGTGCTGCAAGGCTCGCCTTTGCTGCTGTACGCACCTTTTCAGCAATCATTTCGCTATACGCCAGCATTCCTTCGCGAATACCCAGTTGCGGTTTGGTGACAAAATCTATCGCCCCCAGCTCCAGCGCGCGCAGCGTGACTTCTGACCCTTTGCCAGTCAGGGAAGAAACCATCACTACGGGCATTGGACGCAAACGCATTAATTTTTCGAGGAAATCCAGTCCGTCCATCCGCGGCATTTCAACATCCAGCGTCAGCACATCGGGATTGAATTTCTTAATCAAGTCACGCGCGACCAGCGGATCAGGCGCGGTCGCCACCATTTCCATGTCGCTATGGCTGTTGATGATTTCTGTCATGATCTGGCGCATCAGTGCCGAATCATCGACAGATAACACCCTGATTTTGCTCATCTTTAATCCTTACTTAGCGCATACACCGTCTGACCACGCAGCGTGAAGCGGCGCTCAAGGTGGCTAAAGTTTTCAGAGTGACCCGCAAACAGCAATCCGTCGGGTTTAAGGAGCGGAACAAAGCGGCGCAAAATCTCCTGCTGGGTATTTTGATCGAAGTAGATCATGACGTTACGACAGAAGATCGCATCAAACGGCCCCGGCACGGTGTACTGTTTCGCCAGTAGATTCAGCGGGGCAAAATCAACATAGTTCGCCAGCTCCTGACGCACGCGTACCAGCCCTTCATGCGGTCCCGTCCCTCGCATGAAATACCGTTGCAGTTGCTGCGGCGTCAGGTTTTTCAACTCTTCATGGCGATAAATACCGCTTCTGGCTTTTTCCAGCACTTCGGTGTCGATATCACTGGCAAACACTTTCCAGCGTCCGGGCGCGGTGCCCAATGTGTCAGCCAGCGTCATCGCAATGCTGTACGGCTCTTCGCCGGTCGAAGCCGCCGCGCTCCATACGCGATACTCGCCAGAACGGCGACGTGCGTGATCCGCGAGCAGAGGGAAATGGTGTGCCTCACGGAAAAATGCCGTCAGATTCGTGGTCAGCGAATTGATAAACGCCTGCCACTCACCGCTGTGCTGATTAGATTCCAGCAAGTTCAGATAATGACCGAAATCCGTCAGTCCCAGCGAACGCAAACGACGAACCAGTCGGTTGTAAACCATGTCGCGTTTATGGTCAGCCAGAACGATCCCGGCTCGTTGATAGATCAATTGACTTATCCGCCGAAAATGCGCGTCGGAAAGCGCCAGGCGCTCGGTCATCTGTAACAATAAAGACGTTTGCCCACAGGGCAGAGATGAAGTCATAGCGCCTTCTCAATCACTTCAGGATACCACTGGCGCAATTTGTAACTGCGCCGACTCATGTCGTGCTACTTCATGTTCTTCAAGGGTAAATACCGCCACACGCGACGAAAGATGGTCGGCCTGATTCGCCAGTTGTTCCGTTGCCACCGCCGCTTCTTCTACCAGCGAGGCGTTCTGCTGAGTCACCTGATCCATCTGGCTGACAGCCTGTGCAACCTGCTCAATCCCCCGCTGTTGTTCTTCCGACGCAGAGGCAATTTCTCCCATAATGTCGTTCACGCGGGTCACCGAACTGACAATATCGATCATGGTCGCGGCGGCGTTATTCACCAGTTTCGAACCCTGCTGGACACGATTGACTGACTCTTCGATCAGCCCTTTGATCTCTTTTGCTGCCTGCGCGCTACGGCTGGCAAGATTGCGCACTTCACCTGCCACTACCGCAAAACCACGCCCCTGCTCTCCGGCGCGAGCCGCTTCCACTGCCGCATTCAGGGCCAGAATATTGGTCTGGAAAGCAATTCCGTCGATAACGCTGATAATGTCGCCAATTTTTTGCGAGCTGGTGGCGATCTCCTGCATGGTGTGAGTCATGGTACTGACCTGAACACCGCCCGCCTGCGCCGTTGTCGCGGCATTTTTTGCCAGTTCCGACGCCTGTCGTGCGTTATCGGCGTTTTGCCCTACCGTGGCGGTTAATTGCTCCATACTGGCGGCCGTTTGTGCCAGCGATGCCGCCTGCTGTTCGGTACGACTTGAGAGATCGTTATTGCCTGCGACAATCTCCGCGATACCAATGTGCATCTCCTGGCTTCCCTTACGCACATCACTTACCGTCCCACGCAAAGCCTGCTGCATGGTCTTCAGACTGGCAAAAATGGCGGTGATCTCATTACGACCATATACCGCAATCGGACGCGCCAGATTACCCGCAGCAATGCTGTCAAAATGGCTACCGATAATGGCCAGTGGTTGAACAATCATCTTGCGCGTCCACCACAGCGCACTGCTGATGTAGATTGCCGCAACAATAATCATGCTGATAAACACCAGTGCCGAAATCTGATAGTTACGCTGGCTTTGCGCACTGGCGGCTTCCAGCACATGGTTGATCTCCAGCTGCCAGGCCTCAAAGTTAACGTCAAACGCATTCTGTGATCCCTGCACCGGCGCAGTGAGGAAATCCGAAAGTTGATTACTTTCAAGCCAGGTCGCCTGATGTTCGAGATCGTTGTGCCAGCGGGCAAAACTTTTCTCCGTCTCTTTTTGCAATGCCCTGACGTGCTCGTTGCCCGCAGTCATCGCCATAAAACTTTTAAACAGCGTGGTGGATTGCGTCAGACTGGCGCGCGCCGTCGTCATCAACGTTTTAATGTCATCCGCCGGATAGCTAAGTGCCGTCAGAGTGCCCGCTTTGTTCAGCGCGGTACTGGCCTGTAACATTACCGCCCGAGTTTGCGCTAATGCCGCACGTTGCTGATTGCTCTGCTCGACCTGATTCAGTCGTTGCAAATCGTCGCGAAATGCCCAAAAAGACATGCCGTTACTGCCAATCTGCAAGATCCCGCAGAGAATCAAAATTAAAAACAGCGTGGTCGAAATTCGAATACGATTAAACATCAACGCTCCCCATCAGGCGGCAATGACCGCGTTAGTAAATACTCGTCAAAATGTTTCCCAGTTTGGATCTTGTTCAGCAATTCGCAGTCGTGGCTGAGCCGGTGGTTGCTCACTGGCAGGACGGGATGGTGTTTGCGGTTTATTGGTGAGTGGGCTGGCTGCCAGACGGAACGCGGAAACCGCTTGCGTTAAACGACTCGCCTGTTCTTCCAGCGCAGCGGCGGCGGCAGCTGATTCCTGCACCAGCGATGCGTTCTGTTGCGTGACGCGATCCATTTCCGAAACCGCCAATGCGACTTGATCGATGCCACGACTCTGTTCATCCGATGCCGATGCAATCTCGCCCATAATGTCAGTCACGCGAGTGACAGCATTGACGATATTGTTCATTGTTTCCCCGGCGCTTTCGACCAGCACCGAACCGGTATCAACGCGTGAGACGGAGTCTTCAATGAGGGCTTTGATCTCTTTTGCCGCCTGGGCGCTGCGACTGGCAAGATTACGCACTTCACCCGCCACCACGGCAAAACCACGGCCCTGTTCACCCGCACGCGCGGCTTCAACCGCGGCATTCAGCGCGAGGATATTAGTCTGGAAGGCAATACCGTCGATAACGCTGATAATGTCGGCAATTTTCTTCGAACTATCGGCGATCTCATGCATCGTTTTCACTACGCCATCCACCACTTTGCCGCCGTGCTGGGCGGTGTCGGAGGCACTTTGCGCCAGTTGCGAGGCCTGGCGGGCGTTATCGGCGTTTTGCTTCACTGTCGCGGTGAGCTGCTCCATGCTGGCGGCAGTTTCTTCCAGCGCGGATGCCTGCTGTTCAGTACGGGAGGAAAGATCGGTGTTGCCCGCCGCAATTTCACGGGTACCGGCATAGATGGCATCTGAACCTTCGCGGACATGAGTGACGGTGTCAGTCAAAGAGCGTTGCATATGTGAAACGCTCTGCGCCAGGTCGCCCATTTCACTGCGCCCGTCAATGGTCAGGGTATTCGCCAGGTTACCACCGGCGATTTCGCGAATGTGAGCAATAATTTTTGCCAGCGGAGTAAGCAACATACGGCGAATGCCGTACCACGCCACCAGCAGAATCAATACCACCACCAGCGCGATAACCGCCAGTTGCCACTGGGCAAATCGGTAATCATCTGCGTTGTCAGTGACGATATCGCGATACAGTTTTTCACTGCTGAGGGCGTACTGAGCAAACGCTTCGCCCATTGCATTTTGCATTCCCTGGGTTGGCTGAGCGAAATAAGCTCCAGTATTGCCATAATCTAGATAATCAATCAGTTCAGTTAACGCTGTGTAATAGTTTTTATATTTTTCATCAATATTACGACTGGTAGCGACCATTTCAGGTAACGGTGCCATGCTTTTGAATTTTTTATAATGCGTCGCTGCCTGCGCCAATGTTTTCCTGGCGCTATCGAGCAATTCAACTTTGGCGTTACTTTGTTGATTAGAGGAATCCATCATCATCCGCACCGCTGAACGACTCAGGTTAATGCGCGTTTGCAGCATTAAATCCCAGGTTGACGTCAGCTCGCCCTGCTGTTCCCGCAATTGATTGGAAACCACAAAGCTCTTCTGGCTATGGTGAAGGGAAGAAAAAAACAGACTGCCGGAAATAAGCTGTAACAGTGCGAATACCCCCAGCACCATTACCAACAGCGTGACTACGCGGATACGGTTAATCATAAGGCACCTTCCTGAAAACAAGTTGATCTCGTTATCGGCAAGAAGGGGGGAAACTTTATTGCTGATGCCACCCGCCGCGAAATTGAAATAAAAAACCCGATGCGCAGATCATCGGGTTCATTTCAATTGAGGAAATCGGGAGAATTACGCCACTTCTGACGCCGCGCTATCTAACAGCGCCATCTCTTCGCTGTTCAGCAGTTTTTCGATGTTCACCAGAATCAACATACGGTCGCCCAGTGCGCCCAGTCCAGTGAGATATTCTGTTGAAAGCGTCACGGCAAACTCTGGTGCCGGACGAATTTGCTCCGCCGTCAATGAAAGCACGTCTGAAACGCCGTCAACCACGATGCCGACCACCCGCTGTCCGAGATTCAGGACGATAACTACCGTGTTGTCGTTATAGTCCACATCCACCTGGCTGAACTTAATTCGTAAGTCAACAATCGGCACAATAACGCCGCGCAGATTCGTGACGCCTTTGATAAACGCTGGCGTGTTCGCAATCCGTGTTACCTGATCGTAGCCACGGATCTCCTGCACTTTCAGGATATCAATACCGTACTCTTCATCACCAAGGGTAAATACCAGAAATTCCTGGCCTGACGGCTCGCTGGCCAGCTTTGTTACATTCGTCATACCGGTCATATTGTTACCTTTTTACTCATTCAGGCGGCGGTGTTCGCCATACGTTGTTCGCGGTTTATCGCCTGCAAGGCGGAGACATCAACAATCAGTGCCACGCTGCCGTCGCCAAGAATGGTCGCAGCAGAAATGCCGGGGACTTTGCGATAGTTACTTTCAAGGTTTTTAACCACAACCTGGTGTTGACCAATTAATTGATCCACCAGCAAGGCGTAGCGGCGACCGCCACTTTGTAAGATCACAACAATTCCCTGGGTGGCTTCGGTTTTCGCGCCCGCGACGTTGAACACTTTCCACAGTTCGACGATGGGCAGATATTCACCCCGCACTTCCAGCACCCGCTCGCCGCCGGCCAGTGGATGCAGATCGGCTTCACGGGGTTGCAGTGATTCCATGACAGCATTCAGCGGCAGAATGAAAACTTCATCCGCAACGCGTACGGACATGCCGTCGAGGATGGCCAACGTCAGCGGCAGTAAAATGCGGATCGTAGTGCCAGTACCCTGCTTCGACTGGATTTCGACATGACCGCCCATCTCCTGGATATTACGTTTAACGACGTCCATGCCGACGCCGCGCCCGGAGACGTCGGTGACCTGCTCCGCCGTGGAGAAGCCAGGTGCAAATATCAGCATTGCAACTTCGTCGTCGCTCATGTTTTCGCTGACAGTCAAACCTTGCGAGGCCGCTTTTGCCAGAATTCGCTCACGGTTTAGCCCCGCCCCATCGTCGGTCACTTCAATGCAAATGTTGCCGCCCTGATGTTCGGCAGACAGAATTAAATTTCCGACGCTGTTTTTACCTGCGGCGAGCCGTTTTTCTGGCAGTTCAATACCGTGATCGAGGCTATTGCGTACCAGGTGGGTCAGCGGGTCGATAATGCGTTCTATCAGGCTTTTGTCGAGTTCAGTAGAACTGCCCACCAGCGTCAGTTCTACCTGCTTGCCGAGTTTTCCCGCCAGATCACGCACCAGCCGGGGATAGCGACTAAAAACATATTCCATCGGCATCATGCGAATCGACATCACTGATTCCTGCAAATCACGGGCGTTACGTTGTAACTGCCCCATGCTGGTTATCAAATCACCATGATTAACCGGGTCCAGTTCGCTGGAACGCTGGGCAAGCATGGACTGGGTGATAACCAGCTCGCCGACGAGGTTAATTAATTGATCAACCTTTTCTACCGCTACACGGATGCTGGTGGATTCATTGCTGCGCGTCGTTTTTTCCCGCTCCACGCGGCCGGTTGGCGCTTGTTCGGCTGCCAGTTTAAGCACTGGTGGGGTGGATATTTTTGGCGAGACTTCTACTGTTTCAAAAGTAATCTGATCGGCTTCAATCACAAAACAGAGTACCGCTGTGATGTCATCTTCGGCAATGTCGCCCGGTAATATTGCCGAGAGCGAATCCGCCCCTTTCACCACGTCAGTTAACGTTGTCAGATGTCCCAGTTCTTCTTCCAGCAGGTCGACTTCCCCGGCCTTCAGGCGCGAAAGGATAATTCGTCGCGGCGACTGACTGCGACTCTGCTCATCTTGCGGTTCACTTTTGGCAACCACACTTAATCGGGTCACTGCGGATGGCGTTTCGCCTTTCGCTTCTAATGCCAGTTGACGCAAGGCCTGGCAGATATAATCGAAGCTGGCGGCATCCGGCTCTTGCGACTGTTTATAAGCGTCGAGCTGTTCTTGCATGATGTCCTTCGTTTCCAAAAACAGATTGATAATGTCGGTGTTGAGTTGCATCTCACCTCGTCTGGCTTCATCGAGCAGGTTTTCCATCAGATGCGTGGTTTCCTGCAAAACGCTGAAGCCAAAAGTTCCTGCCCCTCCTTTGATCGAGTGGGCAGCCCGAAAGATGGCATTCAATTGTTCGGCATCTGGCGCTTCCGGCTGCAAAACCAGCAGATGCTGCTCCATGTCAGCCAACAGTTCGTCCGCTTCATCAAAAAATGTCTGATAAAAATCGCTTATATCCATGCTCACGCTGTCACCTCGGTTCGGCTGATGGCATTGTGGGAACACTGACCTGTGGTGCAACCTCAGGTTTTTCCAGGGCGCTTACTGGCTCATTCTGGCTTTCGGCGTTTTCATGCAAAATGGCCTGTTCGGCTTGTTTGTTCAGTACCAGCAGGCTGATGCGACGGTTGACGGCATCATCAGGTCCGCGATCGCTTAAGCGCATCGTTGCCGCCATGCCGACAACACGTAACACTTTGCCGCTATCCAACCCGCCGACCATCAGTTCGCGGCGGGATGCATTGGCCCGATCGGCAGAAAGCTCCCAGTTGCTGTAACCTTTCTCACCGCTGGCGTAGGGAAAATCATCGGTATGACCTGAAAGGCTAATACGGTTGGGAATACCGTTCAGTACAGGCGCGATGGCGCGCAGAATGTCGCGCATATAGGGTTCGACATCGGCACTGCCGGTTCTAAACATCGGGCGATTCTGGCTATCGATGATCTGAATACGTAGACCTTCCTGGACCAGATCGATTTTGAGATGTGGACGCAACGCCCGCAGTTTCGGATCGGACTCTATCAACTGGTCGAGATCACCCCGCAATTTCCGCAATCGACTTTGCTCCATGCGTTTTTTCAACTCTTCGATGTTCGGCTGCTTATTCACTTCCCCCTGGCTTTGGGTGTAATCATCACCACCGCCGGGAATTGGGCTTTCACTATTAGAAATGCGATCGCCGCCCGTAACCGCAGTCGCCAGTGGAGTCCGGAAGTACTCCGCAATCTGAATCAGCTCTTTTGGGCTGGAGATGGAGATCAGCCACATCACCAGAAAAAAGGCCATCATCGCAGTCATAAAGTCGGCATAAGCAATCTTCCACGATCCATGTGCTGCCCCGTGGCTTTTGGCTTTGCGTCGTTTGACGACAATAATCGGATGCGCTTGATTCTTCATGCTTCCTCGGTTGTCGTCTGTTGTTGCGGATTTTTCACCGCACGCACATGCTCTTCCAGTTCAATAAACGACGGACGTTCGCTGGAATAGAGCGTTTTGCGACCAAACTCAACGGCGATAGGCGGTGCGTAACCGTTCAGATTAGAAAGCAGAGTGACTTTGACGCACTGCATCATTTTGCTGGTTTCGGCGCTTTTCTGACGTAAAACACTCGCTAATGGGGAAATAAATCCGTAAGCCAATAAAATGCCGAGGAAAGTCCCCACCATCGCATGTGCGATAAGCGCACCCAGCTCGGCGGCAGGACGATCGGCTGAACCTAACGCGTGAACGACCCCCATTACAGCCGCGACAATACCAAACGCCGGAAGTGAGTCCCCGACCAGCGCCAGACTGTTCGCCGGGACTTCTGCCTCGCTTTCGTGCGTCTCAATCTCTTCATCCATCAGGGCTTCGATTTCGAAGGTGTTCATATGACCGCTGATAATCAGACGCAGATAATCGACGATAAAATCAAGCATGACGCTATCCGCGAGGATGCGTGGGTAGCTGGCGAAGATCTCGCTCTCACGGGGATTTTCAATATCACGTTCCAGCGAAAACATCCCCATCTGCCGCGATTTCGCCATCAACCGATAAAGCAGAGCCAGCAGATCCATATACATTGCTTTGGTGTATTTGGAGCGACGAAACAGCAACGGCAGCGCCTTCAGCGTGCCTTTAATCGCTTTGCCATTATTGCCGACGATAAACGACCCAATCCCTGCACCGGCAATAATCACCAGTTCAGCGGGTTGATAGAGTGCTCCAAGGCTTCCACCGGTCATCAAATAACCGCCGAAAACTGTACCGAGAACAACCAGGTAACCTAATAAGATAAGCACGACATCATCCTTCCACTGTTGACCATGACAGGATGTTCAGTCGTCAGGCGTTAACGCGCGATTGGGGCAAAAAAAAGCAGCGGTACGTCGTTACCGCTGCTGGAATGTTGCGCCTCACCGTATCAGTTAAACAGCCTGTACTCTCTGTTCATCCAGCAGTTGTGGGATAATATCGGCAGGATTCTGGGAAAGTTTACGTCTTTTTACTGCCCGGGATGGCGGTTGACATAAGCTGCAGGCAAAGCTGCCAACAGGCTGGTGAGCGTGGGTAATAAAATTGCCGCCGCAGCAGTTGCAGCTGGAAAGTTGCAGTAATCCACTTTCAACAAACCGCACCAATGTCCAGGCACGGGTTAATGCCAGCAGTGGTCCTTCTTCTGCTTGTGGGCACTGTTCAAGGTATAAACGGTAGGCTTTGATCACCGCATCGACGCCATTACACAAACCGGTTTTCAGTAAAAACTGCCATGCATTACAGAACATCGAAGCATGAACGTTTTGTTCCCAGGTCATAAACCAGTCGGTTGAGAATGGCAGCATGCCTTTCGGCGGTGGGCTTCCGCGCAGTTCTTTATAAAGTTTTATCAGGCGTCCGCGACTTAACTGTGTTTCGCTTTCCAGCATCTGCAAACGAGCGCCCAGGGTGATCAATTCCATTGCCAGCTGAATATCCCGCGCTTCCTGAACAATGCTTTTTTCACTCATGATCAGGCCCTTTTCTTGCGCAGCGCTTCTTCAGGCTGATTAACATCATTCAGCAAGCGTGTTGAGAGCATGATGCCGGTATGAATTTGCTGGAGATCGTCAACGCGGGAATCTTGCGTCAACTGAGTAATCGTCTGGTGGCTGTCAAAACGGAAGTGACAAACCAGTTGATTGGTTTCTGCCAGCTTAACCATTTGCGGAAGAGTCAGTGCCGCTAACGTTGTCGCCATTTCTTCATTTATGCCGAGACGAAACATAGCGGACGCTTTGTCCTGAACAATCAAACGCTGTGCAAGTAGTAAATATGACAAGTTGATGTCATAAATGTGTTTCAGCAACTCGGAGGTATGCATTATTCCCACCCAGAATAACCAACTTTATTTTTATGCGGTTTCACCGCACCCCGTGATGTCGCCGGGAAGCCCCGGTAAAAAATAATTAGCATTAGAATAGTTGCGATAAGCTGCAATAAGCAGAACCACCTTTTTGGTTTAATATGTCCTTACAAATAGAAATGAGTCTTTACACTTATCTAAGATTTTTCCTAAATCGACGCAACTGTACTCGTCACTACACGCACATACAACGGAGGGGGGCTGCGATTTTCAATAATGTGTGATGCAGATCACACAAAACACTCAATTACTTAACATAAATGTATAAGTCATACTTTTGTTTTGGGTGTATTTCAATCTGTTAAAAAGTTTTTCGCTACGCTAGCAAGCAAAAATGAAACAGGAATAATCGAAATGGGATGTTGCGCACAGTCAAAATAACTCACCGTAAATAATCATCTGCTATAAATAATCACTTTCATGCAATACCAGATAAGCTATTTTTAAACAGACACTTACCGCACAACAAACTAATTAAATACAAAGAAAGGCAACAATCAACTTAATGTTAATGAAATGTTTTACATATATTAACCACTTGTTTAATGCGGAGAATCAGTACACTATTTTCTTATAATTACATTTGAAATTATATGATCACCGGGAGTGATTGATTAATTGTCTTTACTAATAATCAGACTAATATTTACCAGTTTGACCGAGTTGGGATTGCGTCGTTTCTCCATTAGGAGTAAAGCTTTAATGTCACCTGAAGTTCACAGAATAAGGAACAGGTTATGAGCTATAGCAATATTCTTGTCGCTGTTGCGGTTACACCGGAAAGTCAGCAACTGCTGGCAAAAGCGGTATCTATCGCCAGGCCAGTAAAGGGACACATCAGTTTAATTACTCTCGCTTCCGACCCGGAAATGTACAATCAATTAGCTGCGCCGATGCTTGAAGATTTACGCAGCGTGATGCAGGAAGAAACGCAAAGCTTTCTTGATAAGTTAATTCAGGATGCGGGGTATCCCGTTGACAAGACGTTTATTGCCTACGGTGAGTTAAGCGAACATATTCTGGAAGTATGTCACAAGCATCATTTCGATTTGGTGATTTGCGGTAATCACAATCACAGTTTCTTTTCGCGAGCATCCTGCTCGGCGAAAAGAGTTATTGCCTCAAGTGAGGTCGATGTGCTGTTAGTTCCACTTACGGGAGATTAACCGCTCCTACGCAAGCTTTGGAAAGGTAGCAACTTTATCGCGCTGCTGGCTTTCCGCGCTTCGCGGAACTATCTGCTTTAGGTCGCTAATGAAGCACTCCTGCCAGTGGTTAATATCGTTTTTCACGATAACGTCCAGCATTTCTGCATGACGGGAAATACGTTCCGCCAGCGACATAGTCAATGCACGATCCAGCGCAGCTGCAACTTCGTCACGATCGTAGGGGTTAACAATTAACGCCGACGTTAACTCGTTTGCCGCTCCCGCAAATTGCGAAAGAACAAGAACGCCCGGATTGGCTGGGTCCTGAGCAGCAACATACTCTTTTGCTACCAGGTTCATCCCGTCACGCAGTGGCGTCACTAAGCCCACGTCAGAGTAGCGGAATATTTTCATCAGTAATTTACGGTCAAAATGCTGATTCAAATAATAAAGCGGCGTCCAGCCTAATTGCCCGTATTTACCATTAATTCGTCCAGCTTCATTTTCGAGCTGATGACGAATATCCTGATAGGCTTGCACATCACCACGCGACGTTGGTGCAATCTGGGTATAACGAATTTTACCATGATGCTGCGGATATTTTTCCAGCAACGCTTCATAGGCGAGAAAACGCTCTGGCAAACCTTTGGAATAATCCAGCCGTTCGACAGAAAAGATATTTTGTACGTTTTTCAGTTCCGCTTTAAGTTGCGCCAGTTTTGGCGGCAGTGGCCCGGCAGCCTGTTTGGCTATTTCTTTCGGTTCAATGCCGATCGGGTAGACTTCTGTTCGAAATGCTTTGCCCCAGGCTGTATGGCTTTTTGCGCTACGTGTCGTGACGCGGGTCAGGTTAGAAAGACAATCCAGGAACGCCAGACGATCGTTTTCTGTCTGGAAACCCAGCAAATCATAATCACAAAGCTGTTCAAGCAAGGTGTCATATGTCGGCAGCGCGTTGAAGATTTCCGGTGTCGGGAAAGGAATATGCAGAAAGAAACCAATGCGATTATTCACTCCCCGTTTGCGTAATTCATGCGCAAATGGCAACAGGTGATAATCGTGGATCCAGATAATGTCATCGTCTTGCAACAGCGGCAGTAATTTATCTGCCAGCAACGCATTTACGCGTAGATAGCCGTCCCAGGCAGGACGCTGAAATTGCACCAGATCGAGCCGATAATGAAAAGCGGGCCAGAGAACGGCATTGGAGAATTGGTTGTAGTATTCGTCAAGGTCCTGTTCGCTGAGGTTAAAAGAGGCCCACGTAATGTTACCTTTTTTCACCTTTTTTAGCGGCTGATCCTCATTCCCTGTTTCACCACTCCAGCCAAACCACAGTCCGCCTGCGGCTTTCAGTGCCCCCAGTATGCCAACGGCAAGGCCACCGGCACTGGCGGCGTGCTCGTCTGGTGGTGCAATCCGGTTAGATACTACGACTAAACGACTCATAGTCATCACTCCTGTTATTTTCTCTTTTTTGTTGTAATGCGGTGGTTATCATTTCAAGCCAGCTCCAGACATCCGGCACACCCGCCAGTCGCCATGATGCCTGAGTTGCACCTGTGCCAATTTTTACTGACATTCCGCCCAGTCGGTTAACGACTGCGAAGCCAGATTCATCGGTTAAATCATCGCCCAGAAATACGGGCGTTCGCCCGATAAAGGGAGCTTCCTGCATAAAAGCTGCAATTGCCTCACCTTTACTGGTACCTCTCGGTTTGATCTCGACAACACACTTTCCCTGCTGTAACGCCATTTGTGGCCAGATCTGAGTAATACGTTGCGCTAATGTCATTAATGCGTCTTCATGCTGCGGAGCCTGACGATAATGCAGCGCAAAAGCCATCCCTTTCGCCTCCAGCTCCGCGCCGGGATACTGAGCGATGACTGTATGCAGTTGCACGCTAATATCACGCGCAATCGCATCCGGCAGATGAACGATATGTGTTTTACCATTGATGTCACGGCGCTCCGCCCCATGCACGCCCGCTAACGGGAAGCGATAAGGTTTTGCCAGTGCGTCAAGCTCCACCATTGAGCGCCCTGATATCAATGCCAATGCACCATCACTTGCGGTTGCCAGTAGCTGTAGTCCTTGCAGAATATTGTCAGGCACGACGACCTGATCGGGATGCGGTTTGATTTCCGCCAGCGTTCCATCAAGATCAAAAAACCAGGCATATTTCGCGGATAGTTCAGGGGTTTCGGTTAACGGTTCTGTCACCCGGTTCTCCTCCTTCTCTTTTCTTATTATGTTGCGCAGAACGCGCTTTACAGACATGTAAGTATAGACAGTGTGACGGGGGTCGCCATTTGCAACGAAGAACAGCCAACCGTTATGGCGGTTGGCTATGGTGGGAAAAAACGCTAAATTGTTGCAGAAAAAAGCATCAGACAGTGCGTTTCGCTTTTTGCTTGTAACGGTCGAAGATCACCGCTGCCAGCAGGATTAAGCCGCGAACCACGTACTGCGCGAAAGGAGAAATATTAAGCAGGTTCATGGCGTTTTCCACGGTGCCTAAAATTAAGATACCCGCCACCACATATGAGATTTTTCCGATGCCACCTTTCAGAGAAACGCCACCTAAAACGCAGGCGGAGATAACAATCAGCTCATAACCAATCGACGTCATTGGCTGCCCACTGGTCATACGTGAAGCCAGAATAATTCCGGCTATCGCTGATACCAGGCCTGAGAGAACAAAGATAATAATTTTGGTGCGAACAACCGGTACACCCGCCAGACGCGCGGCCTCTTCGTTCCCGCCAATCGCCAGGGTGTTACGACCAAAGGTGGTTTTATTCAGCAGCAAACCAAAGATAATCAGACACGCGACGGTGAGCCAGATTGGCGCAGGCAGACCGAACCAGTTGGCGTAACCAAGGGCAAAGAAGCTTTCATCTTCGATACCGACCGCTTTACCGTCTGAAATGATGTACGCCAGACCTCGAACAATCTGCATCGTTGCCAATGTCGTGATCAGAGCATTTATTTTCAGTTTGGCGATAACAAAGCCATTGACCAGGCCACAGAGAACGCCCAGCAACAACCCCGCTGCCACGCCAATCCACAGGCTTTCAGTCAGGTTAATAACCACCGCCGTGGTGACACCCGCACAGGCAATTACGGAGGCGACAGAAAGGTCAAAGTCACCGGAAGCGAGGCAGAACAACATGCCACAAGCCACCATCCCCGACATGGAAATTGCCAGGCCCAACCCTTTCATATTAATGAAGGTGGCAAAATTTGGGACAAAAATGGCACAGGCGATAAAGAGCACCGCAAACACCACCAGCATGCCGTACTGATCCCAGATACGCCCGAAGCTGAATGACGACTTAGGTGCGCCAGACCCCGATGTAGAAACAGAAGACATCATACTCTCCTTACTCAGGCAACAGCCTGGCTGACTTTAGGCATCGCAAGGCTCAGTGCCTGACGCTCATCTGCCTGCTCGTGTAACAATTCACCGGCGATTTCACCTTCCCGCATCACCACAATCCGGTCGGCAACGCCGAGGACTTCAGGTAAGTCGCTGGAGGCAAACAGCACCGCCACGCCCTGCGCCGCCAGCGCATAAATTACGTTATATATTTCGTGCTTAGCGCCAACATCAATGCCGCGCGTAGGTTCATCCAGCAAAATGACCTTCATCTCTTCCGATAACCAGCGGCCCAGAATGGCTTTTTGCTGATTTCCGCCTGAGAGATTCATGATCAGTTGCTCCGCGCCCGGCGTTTTGATGTTGAGCGAACGAATGTGGTGATCGGCATTGTTTTCTTCCCAACCGTTGTTGATTACACAACCGCCGAGCACATGTTTACGTCTGGCACTGATGTTGATATTGTCGCGAACGGAGTGCACGGGAATAATGCCTTCCGCTTTGCGATCTTCCGGGCAGAGCATCATGCCTGCGGCAATGGCGTGGCTCGGTTTACGAATATCGATCGGCTGTTGGTCGATATAAACCTGACCGGCGGTGATTTGCGTCCCGCCAAACATGCCTTTCATTAATTCGCTACGCCCCGCCCCTACCAGACCAAACAGCCCAACAATTTCACCACTGCGAACCGCCAGACTTATTGGCGTACGCACGCCTGGTGCTTTCACAGCATCAAGACGTAGGCGCTCCTCGCCATAACTACGCGGTTGCCAGCCGTAGATATCGCCAATGTCGCGCCCGACCATCGCCTGCACCAGCGCGTCGTGGTCAACCTGCTGCATATCGGTAAAGGTTTTGACATAACGTCCATCTTTAAAGACAGTAATGGCATCGCTGAGGGCAAATATTTCTTCCATACGGTGAGAAACGTATAAGATTACCCGCCCCTCTTTTCGCAGTTCACGAATAACGCGGAAAAGATTGTCGATTTCACGGGCAGAAAGGGAGCTGGTTGGCTCATCAAAGGCGATAATTTTGGCGTTACGCGCCAGCGCTTTGGCGATTTCAACCATCTGCCACTGACCAATGGAGAGATATTTCAGCGGCGTGTCCGGGTCAATATCCATACCAAGATGTTTAAGTTGTAAACCCGCCTCATAATTCAGCAATGAGCGATTCACAATGCCGCCTTTATGCGGCAGCTGGCCGAGATAGATGTTTTCCGCGACGGTCATTTCCGGCACGAGATGCAGTTCCTGGTAAATAATCGCCACGCCCGCGTTAAGTGCTGCGGTCGTGTCGGAAAAGGACATTTCCTGCCCATTAATCACTACAGAACCCGTGGTTGGCGCATAGTTGCCGCTGAGGATTTTTAAGAGAGTTGATTTTCCTGCGCCATTTTCACCCATCAACGCATGAACCTGACCGGCATAGCAGTCAAAACTAATATCCGTCAGCGCCTTAACGCCGGGAAACGTTTTACCGATGCCGCGAAATGAGAGATACGGGGTAGACTGTTGCATAACGTCTCCGTGAATCACTGGTCGTTCACACCCCCTCTGCATCATGCAGAGGGGAATTTTTCCGGCAAATTACTTACCGCCTAAACCTTTTTTCTCCAGTTCTTCTTTAAAGTTGTCACGCGTGATCAGTACCACGTCGGTAACTTCGGTAAATTTTGGCGGTTCAACGTCTTTTGCTACCCAGTTGTAAAGCATTTCGCTGGATTTATAGCCATGTACGTCCGGGCTTGGCAGCAGGGAACCGTAGAAGCCGGTTGCCTGTGCTTTAGACAGTTCGCTCACCGCATCCACACCGTTAATGCCAATGCCGATGATATCGGCCGCTTTAAAGCCCTGACCTTCCGTCGCGCGTACGCCGCCCAGCACGGTGCTGTCGTTCATACCGACGATCAGCCAATGTTTAACTTCCGGATGTTGAACCAGCATTGAGTTGGCAGCGTCAAATGCCCCCGGGATGTCGTTAGATTTGGTAGGTACCTGATAAATTTGTTTTTCCGGGAATCCGGCCGCTTTCAGCGCATCCATAGATCCCGTAGTACGGCGGCGGGCGGTATCCAGTTCGTTGGCGGTAATCGCCATCACCGCGCTTTCTTTGACATCCCAGCCACGTTTCTGCATCTCTTTATACAGTTCCTGGCCCTGACGTTCGCCAATTTTAGTCGCCGCCATCATCACCAGCGGAACGGTATCCATTGGCTTACCTTTGGCGTTAACAAACTGGTCATCCACGGCAATGACTTTCATATCGTAGCCACGCGCTTTCGCGACGATGGCAGAGCCGAGTTTGGGGTCCGGAGTACAAATAACGAAACCTTTTGCGCCACTGGCAGCCAGGCTGTCGATCGCGTTCAATGTTTTTTCGCCATCCGGCACGGCAATCTTAATAACCTCAAACCCTAAATCCTTCCCGGCTTTATCGGCAAACTTCCATTCGGTCTGGAACCACGGCTCTTCCGGTTGCTTCACCAGAAAACCGAGCTTCAGGTTCTCCGCCATAGCGGATTGTGACATAACGGCTGCCAGACCAATGGCTGCCAGGGCTTTAGTAAATTTGTGCATGGTTCTCTCCAGCTTTAGTGTCGTTTTGTGTAGGGCAAAAACGAATGACATTCGTTAAATTAATCGGAAAACAAAGCATTACCTTTTAACTAAAAGATAAGTGACTGTGTTGACATAGTTTTAGCGAGAAATTAATTCTCCATAGGAGAGCAATATCACATCGCAGAATTACAGTGAGAACGTGCATAAATTTAGCGGGAAAAGACATAAGGGAAAGCCAATTTGTCAGACAAATTGTCGAATGCACAGCAGATTAATCCATAAGATTAGCCTGGAAATCCTTGTTGTCTTTGGTACCCATGCGGGATGTCTTCTTTTTAACCAGTCAATAGGCCGCATTACCTGGCGTTGAGTTTTTGAAATGGTGTAATAACCGCAACTCAAAGATGTGGAAAATGCACGTCATTCATTTCGCCATTAATTATCACTGTGCTCATTAATTAACAGAACACGTATAATGAGAGCCATCTCGCAAAAATGAAAAAACGTTTTATAAAATCATCACTTCATCATGAATTCAAATTCATTGATTAATATCAATAAGATACAAAAAGCACTATCATTAAAATTCATTGCAGTTACATTGATTTCATCAATGAAATGTAAAAATATATAAACTTGATGATTTAAGCATTTTCTTATACCCGTTCAGACGTTATTCTTATTTCAGATCATCGTCAGAATTGACTCCACGATCACATTTCGGACCGGCAGAAAGGAATTATTCTGCAAACAGTAATTATGGTGTTTTGATTTATCTTGCACCTCTCCACTTCTGGATATAAGGATATTAGGTATGGCAACCGCTGGAATGCTTCTCAAACTCAACTCTCAAATGAACCGCGAGTTTTACGCATCCAATCTCTACCTTCACCTGAGTAACTGGTGTTCTGAACAGAGTCTGAACGGCACCGCCACTTTCCTTCGCGCCCAGGCACAGAGTAATGTGACCCAAATGATGCGCATGTTTAACTTTATGAAGAGTGTCGGCGCTACCCCCATCGTTAAAGCCATTGATGTTCCCGGTGAAAAACTGAACTCTCTGGAAGAACTGTTCCAAAAAACGATGGAAGAATACGAGCAACGTTCTAGTACGTTGGCACAGTTAGCCGATGAAGCGAAAGAACTGAATGATGATTCAACCGTCAATTTCCTGCGCGATCTGGAAAAAGAACAGCAGCATGATGGTCTGTTGCTGCAAACCATTCTTGATGAAGTGCGCAGTGCGAAACTTGCGGGTATGTGCCCTGTGCAGACCGACCAACATGTTCTGAATGTCGTGTCACACCAGCTGCATTGATCATCATCGGCGCTAATGCATTGCGCCGATGAAGGTTTTGAGAAACCGCTGCCTCATCTGTTTGAAGCAGCGTTTTTTTTAATGGGATTCACCCTGTGGGGTAAACTTGAGTTCAATAAGCGCGATGGCTTTTTGGATTGCCCGCATGGTGACCGGGTCTGCGGCGGCGGGATGGTTAGTAAAGTCGATATTCTTCAGCTGACTGGACATTTTTTCACGAACTTCAACGGGCGCGATTACATCGAGAACATCCAGAATTTGTTTGATAACCAACTGGCAAGCAACCACATCAGAAACCAGTTCCTGATCGGCATTCAGCGGCTGGGACATCGTAAACTCCTGATAGCATTTTGAAAGCCGTTATAGTAGCGGCTTCACATCTTCAGCGATAGTCACATCCACCGTCATCAGGACACAAAAAAACCTGCCGGAGCAGGTTTTTTGTTATCGGAACATATTGCCTGGCGGTACGTCTTTGAACGTCTTGCAATAGTTATTGAACATACTTTTCAGGATTTTGCGCAGTTTCATCGCGGCACTCCGACCATTTGTTATACAGGTGTTATTGTCTTTGCGCTTATAATATGACAACCATCACAAAAATCAATCTTTATGTGATACAAATCACATAAATACCCCTTTAATGTTATAAAAATGATAATCAAAAAACAGCCCCCCCTATTTCTGACACCTACAGATGGCAAGAAATAGCGCCTGCCAGGCGTCTTTTCCGGCCATTGTCGCAGCACTGTAACGCGTAAAATAGTGCTTTCTCTTACTCTTCTGGCTGGACCATGAGACTTCTGATTCTGACTCTTTCATTAATAACGCTGGCGGGGTGTACGGTTACTCGCCAGGCCCATGTGAGCGAAGTTGACGCGGCAACAGGTATTGTACGGTTAGTTTATGACCAGGCTTTTTTGCAGCATGCCCATACCGATCGTTATGTCAGTCGCGGGATCGCCGATCGCGCATGCCAGCAGGAAGGCTATACCCACGCGGTCCCCTTTGGTCAGCCAGTAGGCAACTGTAGCCTTTTTGCGGGTTCCTTATGTTTGAATACGGAATTCACTTTGTCATATCAGTGCCATCATTCCGCCTTCCCTGTCTTTCTCTAAATATTTTAATCAGCGAGGGGATCTTCGCTGATTAAAGAAATAGCGGTAATGCGTTTTATTCCCATTCGTATTTTTAATAATTGAAGTTTATATTTTACCTTTTGCAAATAATAAAATAACAAATTATAGTGACGCCACAGCAACAAATATAACCTTTGTGGAGCACTATCATGCTGAAACCAGAAATGATTGAAAAACTTAATGAGCAGATGAACCTGGAACTGTACTCTTCACTGCTTTATCAGCAAATGAGCGCCTGGTGCAGCTATCATACCTTCGAAGGTGCTGCCGCGTTCCTGCGCCGTCACGCCCAGGAAGAGATGACGCATATGCAGCGTCTGTTTGATTACCTGACTGATACCGGCAATTTACCGCGTATTAATACCGTTGAATCTCCGTTTGCTGAATATTCCTCACTTGATGAATTATTCCAGGAAACCTATAAACACGAACAATTAATCACCCAGAAAATTAACGAACTGGCTCATGCTGCAATGACCAATCAGGACTACCCAACATTTAATTTCCTGCAATGGTATGTTTCTGAGCAGCATGAAGAAGAGAAACTGTTCAAATCGATTATTGATAAATTAAGCCTGGCAGGCAAAAGCGGCGAAGGTCTGTATTTTATCGACAAAGAACTCTCTACCCTCGACACACAAAACTAATGCTCTCCGGCGGCAGGTTTACTGCCGCCGTTTCAAATCAGTGACGGCAAATCTTACTCTGATCGGTCGAAAAACCGTCTTCCGAAGGTATAAATTTGCCTTTTGCTGCCAGAAACGCTACCAGCTCTCCCGCAGTCATCCCTTCTGCCGAGCAGGTGTGAAAACGTGCCTGTTCACCAAAACGCGCTTTAATCGCAGCTTCCAGACTGGCATGCGTATATTGCTCGCCTGATTCAATCATCATATTTAACACTTCATGACCGTGAATAGAGTCCATCGTTCCTCCTCAAAAAAAAGCCTAGCGTAGCGATTACCGCTTATGAAGACTTTGCGCCAGCGCAGGACTGAATGCTTTTATTGTACATTTATATTTACACCATATGTAACGTCGGTTTGACGAAGCAGCCGTTATGCCTTAACCTGCGCCGCAGATATCACTCATAAAGATCGTCAGGACAGAAGAAAGCGTGAAAAACAGAACCCTGGGAAGTGTTTTTATCGTGGCGGGAACCACAATTGGCGCAGGCATGCTGGCAATGCCGCTGGCTGCGGCAGGTGTTGGTTTTAGCGTCACGTTAATCTTGTTGATTGGGCTTTGGGCGTTGATGTGCTACACGGCGCTATTACTGCTGGAGGTGTACCAGCATGTTCCGGCAGATACCGGTCTTGGCACGCTGGCAAAACGCTATCTGGGACGCTACGGTCAATGGCTGACGGGCTTCAGTATGATGTTCTTAATGTATGCTCTGACTGCGGCATACATCAGCGGTGCCGGTGAATTGTTGGCCTCCAGCATCAGCGACTGGACAGGTATTTCTATGTCGGCAACCGCTGGCGTGCTGTTGTTCACTTTTGTTGCCGGTGGCGTGGTTTGTGTCGGAACTTCACTGGTCGATTTATTTAACCGTTTTCTGTTCAGCGCCAAGATTATTTTTCTGGTGGTAATGCTGGTACTACTGCTGCCGCATATTCACAAAGTGAATCTTTTAACCCTGCCGTTGCAACAGGGGCTGGCTCTGTCTGCAATCCCGGTGATTTTTACGTCGTTTGGTTTTCACGGTAGCGTGCCGAGTATTGTCAGCTATATGGATGGCAACATTCGTAAGCTACGCTGGGTGTTTATAATCGGTAGTGCGATCCCCCTGGTGGCATATATTTTCTGGCAGGTGGCGACGCTTGGCAGCATTGATTCAACAACCTTTATGGGATTGCTGGCTAATCATGCCGGATTAAACGGGCTGTTACAGGCGTTACGCGAAATGGTGGCCTCTCCGCATGTTGAGCTGGCAGTGCATTTATTTGCTGATTTAGCCCTCGCCACGTCATTTCTCGGCGTTGCGTTAGGCTTATTTGATTATCTGGCTGATTTATTTCAGCGTTCAAATACCGTTGGTGGACGGTTGCAAACTGGTGCAATTACGTTTCTGCCGCCGTTGGCGTTTGCACTGTTTTATCCACGAGGATTTGTGATGGCGCTGGGTTACGCCGGTGTGGCGCTGGCGGTACTGGCATTGATTATCCCTTCGCTGTTGACCTGGCAAAGCAGAAAGCACAATCCTCAGGCGGGTTACCGGGTCAAAGGTGGTCGTCCGGCGCTGGTGGTGGTGTTTCTCTGTGGTATTGCTGTGATTGGCGTGCAATTTTTGATTGCGGCAGGGTTGTTACCAGAAGTGGGGTGATCAGATAGCCTCAAATTCCTTATTGGGTGCCAGAATTAACGCTGACACCCAATTTGACCTCTTAATGCAGGCAGCACTGCTTAAATTTCTTACCACTACCGCACGGGCAAGGATCGTTACGCCCCGGTTTCTCTTCTGCTTTGATCGGTTGCTGAACAGCTTTTTCCTGCGGATGCGCCATCCAGTACGCATGTAGATCAAGCGCCGCCAGTCGAATGGCATCTACGCTCTCTTCAAACGCTTCTGGCGACATCTTCTCTACCCGCTCGAAGTTTTCCTCAGTACCGTGCAGCGCAATCGCCTCCAGCGCTGGTTTTAACGAATCGGGCAACGTTGACCAGTCAGAAAGTGCCACGCCCCGCATATAGCCAAAGCACCACTCCTCAACAATCGTCAGCTCGCTGCCATCGACTTCTCGCAAGCCGAATAACGGCTCAAACTGCTCCGGGAATTCGTTCAGACGCTCTGCGGTATCGGCCATATGTTGAAAGGCCAGGTTCATAAAGCGCGTCATCTCTTTCTCTGACGCCCAGCGCGGCACATAGTCAGCCCCACCCCACACGGCAACCAGCCACTGTTCCGGTTCAATCTCTTGCGGAGAACTCAACACCGCCGTCAATAAACCGTCCAGCTCCGCCACATCAAGGATGGCGTGGTCAGTGTTGTATTTGGTCAGAATATCGTCCAGCCATTCCAACTCACTTTCGTTTAACGGTCCCGTTTTCATACGCTTTTCCTTGTGGATCTCAACTCGCCAGCACCTATCTTACATGCCGGTCCGTATCAGAGATACTTTTTGAGTGGCTTTGCCGGTGATTAAAAATTAAGGAGGGTGTAACGACAAGTTGCAGGCACAAAAAAACCACCCGAAGGTGGTTTCACGACACTGCTTATTGCTTTGATTTTATTCTTATCTTTCCCATGGTACCCGGAGCGGGACTTGAACCCGCACAGCGCGAACGCCGAGGGATTTTAAATCCCTTGTGTCTACCGATTCCACCATCCGGGCTCGGGAAGAAAGTGGAGGCGCGTTCCGGAGTCGAACCGGACTAGACGGATTTGCAATCCGCTACATAACCGCTTTGTTAACGCGCCAAATTCTTCAGGCCTTTCAGCCAGACATCCGCTTGACGCCGATGTCTTTTAAACTGGAGCGGGAAACGAGACTCGAACTCGCGACCCCGACCTTGGCAAGGTCGTGCTCTACCAACTGAGCTATTCCCGCATTCATCAAGCAATCAGTTAATCACTTGATTTTATTATCGTCTGGCAATCAGTGCCGCCGTTCGATGCGTTGCATTCTACTTACCTGGCGCGATGAGTCAACGATATTTTTCACCACTTTTGATCGTTTGCTGAAAATTACGCCGAAACGATCACTGATCAAGCAAATCTGCACGCGCAGCGCTCAAATATTGCAACATTGACCACAGAGTCAGTACCGCAGCCACAAAGAAAAGTGCAATACCGGCGTACTCAACCCAAATGTTCGGACGCCACAGCAGCCATGCCAACGCCACCATCTGGGCAGTGGTTTTCACTTTCCCAATCCAGGAGACGGCCACGCTACTGCGTTTACCCAACTCCGCCATCCATTCGCGTAGCGCAGAAATAATAATTTCACGGGCGATCATCGTTGCCGCCGGTAATGTCACCCACCAGCTGTGATAATGCTCGGTTACCAGCACCATGGCGATAGCCACGAGAACTTTATCTGCCACAGGGTCAAGGAAAGCACCAAACCGGGTACTCTGGTTCCAGCGGCGTGCCAGAAAACCATCGAACCAGTCAGTCACCGCCGCGACGCAGAAAATGAGCGCGGCGGCAAACGGCGACCAGGTGACAGGCAGATAAAAGACCAATACAAAGAATGGGATAAGGATGACACGGAACAGTGTAAGCAACGTAGGGATATTAAATTGCATAATGACGGGTAACTATCTGTTGTCAGTAAGATTACCCCTATGTTGCTACAGAGACATCAATGTTTCAACGACCAGAAGATCTTTTCTGCCAGACCTTGCGAAATACCCGGCACTTTTGCAATTTCCTCGACGCTGGCGTTACGTAAACCTTGCAAACCGCCCATATATTTCAACAACATTTGCCGGCGTTTTGGCCCGACGCCTTCAATGGTTTCCAGGGAACTGGTATTTTTGACCTTCGCCCGTTTTTTACGGTGCCCGCCAATCGCGTGATCGTGTGATTCATCGCGAATATGCTGGATAACATGCAGCGCGGGAGAATCTGGCGGCAAACTGAATCCCTCACCTTCCGGCTCAAAGAACAGCGTTTCCAGCCCAGCCTTACGATCTACTCCTTTGGCAACGCCAAGTAGCAGCGGATGATTTTTATCCCATGAGACATCCAGTTCGGCGAAGACATTTTTCGCCTGCGCAAGCTGGCCTTTGCCGCCGTCGATAAGTATCACATCCGGGATCTTACTGTCGTCGATGGCTTTACCATAACGCCGACGCAGCACCTGATTCATCGCCGCATAATCATCGCCCGGCGTGATGCCAGTAATGTTATAGCGCCGATACTCCGCACGCAGCGGGCCGTTAGCATCAAATACCACACAGGAGGCGACGGTTTGTTCACCCATGGTATGGCTGATGTCAAAGCACTCCATCCGCTTTACTTCCGGCAATTTCAACACGCTGGCAAGCGCGGTCAGTCGCTGGTGAACGGTAGATTGCTGCGAAAGTTTGCTGGTTAAGGCCGTCGCCGCATTGGTGCGCGCGAGTTTCAGATAACGCGCCCGATCGCCGCGAGGTTTGGTTTGAACATTAATCTTGCGTCCCGCCAGTTCTGAAAGGGAATCGGCGAGCAGCGTTTTATCGCTAAGATTAAAATCGAGCAGGATCTCACCCGGTAAGGTGCGCATCTGGCTGCCTTGTAAATAGAACTGACCTACGAAGGTTTCCACCACCTCGCTCAGTTCCGTACCGCCCGGCACTTTCGGGAAATAGCTGCGGCTGCCGAGCACTTTACCCTGACGAATGAACAATACGTGGACACAAGCCATGCCCGCATCGAACGCCACACCAATAACGTCAAGGTCGTCGCCGGTATTGGACACAAACTGTTTTTCGGTGACGCGTCGCACCGCCTGAATTTGGTCGCGAATACGTGCCGCTTCTTCAAACTCCAGATTCTGGCTGGCAGTTTCCATACGGCTAATGAGTTGCGTAAGCACCTGATCATCTTTGCCAGACAAAAACAGGCGCACATACTCGACCTGCTGAGCGTATTCTTCTTCACTCACCAGTCCTTCAACGCACGGCCCCAGACAGCGCCCTATCTGATATTGCAGACACGGACGCGAGCGATTGCGATAAACACTATTTTCGCACTGGCGAATGGGGAATATCTTTTGCAGTAACGCCAGTGTTTCACGTACGGCATAGCCATTCGGGAACGGGCCGAAATATTCACCTTTGGCATGCTTCGCACCACGATGCATCGCCAGACGCGGGTGGGTATCGCCACTCAGGAAGATAAAAGGATAAGATTTATCATCGCGTAGCAAAACGTTGTAACGCGGCTGATAGAGTTTGATGTAGTTGTGTTCCAGCAACAGCGCTTCGGTTTCTGTATGAGTAACCGTTACATCAATTTGCTGGATCTGGGCGACCAGCGCTTCGGTTTTGCGCGAAGCGAGGTTGCTACGGAAATAGCTGGAAAGCCGTTTTTTCAGGTCTTTCGCTTTGCCGACATAGATAACCGTACCACCAGCATCGTACATGCGATAAACGCCTGGCTGGCTGGTTACGGTTTTTAAAAACGCTTTTGCGTCAAACTGATCACTCACTGACTTGATAATGTCTCCGCATTACACAGACCATGGCGAATTGCCAGGTGAGTCAGCTCAACATCGCCATGAATGTTTAGTTTACTGAACATACGATAGCGGTAGCTGTTCACCGTTTTCGGACTGAGATTGAGCTGTTCTGAGATCTCATTGACCTTCTGGCCCTTGGTGATCATCAGCATAATCTGCAATTCACGTTCAGACAAACTGGCAAATGGGCTTTCTGTTTTTTCTGGTTCGATCTGGCTTAACGCCATTTGTTGAGCGATGTCAGAAGCAATGTAACGCTGCCCTGAATAGACAGAACGAATCGCACTCACGACTTCCTGCGGAGCCGCGCCTTTGCTGAGGTAGCCCGCAGCACCGGCCTGCATGACTTTCGCTGGTAAAGGGTTTTCTGTATGGACGGTAAGCATGATGATTTTGACATCAGCTGTGGAACGCGCGATTTTACGCGTCGCCTCAAGACCGCCAATGCCCGGCATACTCATGTCCATTAGCACCACGTCAACGGCATTTGCCCGACACCACTTAACGGCGTCTTCACCGCACGATGCCTCACCGACGACTTTTATACCCTTTATATCTTCCAGAATGCGTCGTATCCCTGCGCGCACCAGTTCGTGGTCATCAACAAGTAGAACGTTGATCAAAGGAATATCTCCAGAAATAGGGATAACGCTACTGATAGTTAGTCATTCGTATATTAGCGGTTTTTATTGCAACTTTGAAACGTTAAAAATGGTGGGTATTCGATTTTTCTCTCGTTTTTGTCAATTCGATTGTCCATAGTTATGGTCACGCCCGTCACCAACGGCTTACCGGATCGTTTCACAGTAAGCCCTGCGACGAAATGTGACAAAAATTACCTTTATTCAGCAAAAATGAAAATCAGCCCGCTGAATATGTAACATTAATTAACCCGAACAATACGGGCAAAAAACATTCATGATAAAAATATTTATTGGTCATTATATTAACGCATTTAATAGCACCGTTGACGATACGCTCAAAAAACAACCACTGCTATTTTTAGCAAAGCTTATGGTATACTCCGCCGCCTTAACATTTTTCACCGCAAATTTTCATTGCAACATGACGAGGAAAATAAATGAGTACGCCTGATTTTTCTACTGCCGAGAATAATCAAGAACTGGCAAATGAAGTCTCCTGCCTGAAAGCGATGCTGACGCTGATGCTGCAGGCGATGGGACAAGCTGACGCGGGCCGCGTGATGTTAAAGATGGAAAAACAGCTTGCGCTGATCGAAGACGAAACCCAGGCTGCAGTATTTTCCAAAACGGTTAAGCAAATTAAACAAGCCTACCGTCAGTAATATAAAACCGGCTGAGAGCGTGCCTTTCAGCCGGTTTTTGCATCTGGCACGCAGAAAGAAAAGCGATCAAATTAAGCCAGTAGCGGCCGCGTAACAGGCCACCTGGGTCTTATTTGGTGCATTGATTTTTTTCTGCATGTTTTTCTGATGGAAATTGACCGTATTCTCAGAGATTGACAAAATCATCGCTATCTCTGCTGATGTCTTCCCTTCCGCCGTCCATTTCAGAATTTCTTTTTCGCGCTTGCTGAAATTCATCTCTGGCGTCATCACTATTTCATCATTTAAACGCATCAGAGCCATCAGACTTTCGCGCACCAGTAACTGCATTTTTAATTGCAGTTCATCACTAAGAATGGGTATTTCGCGCGTGCTGCAACGGGAAAAGGACAAAAAGCCCAGCGCCCGATTTGGCAGCATTAAATACTGAGTGACACCGCGGCGTAAACCATGTGCGTGCGCGGCTTCCCATAATGGCTGTGCTTCGCTGAATAAGTCATCATTCCACATTAAATGGCCCTGCCTAAAGTTTTCAGGGTTCAGCACAGGATCAATTGCGAGAAAATTTTTTGCCTGATAATAACTAACCCACGACTCAGGGTAATTGGTGTAGAAAGCCACTTTAGGTCGCGTGAATGGTACCGGGTGGCGAACACATAACGAATAGTAATCGTACTCCAGCTGCTGAGCCTGAAGCTCTATTTCATGGTAGACCTCTTCTGCGGCCTCCATCCTCTGAAAACGCAACAGCATCGTGCGACGCCAGCTGAAAAAATCCGTATCCTGCATAGTAAACCGCAACGCCCCTGAGAGTGAGTATCATTTATAATGATAATTCAAACTATCACATAAATAAGATTTATATATAATTTATATTATTCAGGCAATGAATTACTTTTGCAAGCCATCGCATTCTCTTATGTTATTAATGAGTTATGCTGATTTGTTAAGCAGTTTTATCACGCTTGAAATGGCGTCCCGCCCCGACAGGTGAATCGTCGGGGCTGATTTTTTCTTATTATTGCAGCAGAAACTTCTCAAGGAACTGGCGGGTGCGAGGCTGCTGGGGATCAGCAAATAACGCTTTTGCTGCCCCCTGCTCGACTATCCGCCCCTGGTCCATAAAAATCGCCCGGTCCGCAACATCCCGGGCAAAGCTCATTTCGTGCGTCACAATCACCATCGTGCGCTTTTCCTGCGCCAGCTGGCGGATTGTGTTCAGGACTTCGCCCACCAGCTCTGGATCCAGCGCTGACGTTGGCTCGTCAAACAAAATCACCTCAGGACGCATTGCCAGCGCACGCGCAATCGCAACACGCTGCTGTTGACCGCCAGACAAACGACGTGGATAGCTGGTTTCTTTACCGGCCAGCCCAACTTTCGCCAGCAGCTCGCGAGCGCGCGCCGTGGCCTCTTCTTTCGGTTCGCCTTTGACGATCACCGGCCCTTCAATAATGTTTTCCAGCACCGTACGATGCGGAAACAAATTAAAGTTCTGGAAGACAAACCCGACGTGCTGACGCAACTGGCGAATCAGCGATTTTTGCTGACTTAATGAACGTGCAGTATCAATAGTGATATCGCCAACGGTGATCGTTCCCGCTTCCGGTTGTTCCAGCAGATTTATGCTGCGTAGCAACGTGGTTTTGCCGGAACCACTCGGACCGATAATTGCCACCACTTCGCCAGGCTTTACCTCGAGGTCGATACCGTGCAGCACCGTCTGACCGTGAAATTTTTTCACCAGGTTCTTAACTTCAATGGCACTCATTTTGGTTCTCTCTCCTGGCGATTAAGTTGATTCTCAAAATGGTTCTGCAACGTCGATAATACTGTCGCCATGATCCAGTAGATGAGCGAAGCCGCCAGGTACATGGTGAACACCTCCAGCGTGCGCGAGGTAATCAACTGCGCCTGGCGGAACAGCTCCGGCACCTGGATTGTCGCGGCCAGCGACGTATCTTTTACCAGACTGATAAAGCTGTTCGACAGCGGCGGCAACGCCACCCGCGCCGCCTGTGGCAAAATCGCGCGACGCATGGTCTGCCACGGCGTCATACCAATACTGGCAGCGGCTTCCCACTGACCTTTATCAATAGAAGAAATGGCGGCGCGCAGCGTTTCGGCGGCATAGGCGGCAGTGTTCAGCGACAGACCAATCATTGCTGACGGAATGGGATCTAATTCGATACCAAACTGCGGCAGGCCGTAATAGATCATAAACAGTTGTGCGATGAGCGGCGTACCACGAAAAATAGAGATATAAAAACGCGCCAGCCAGCGCACGGGCCAGATTGGCGACAGGCGCATCAGCGCGAGAATAAACCCGAGTAGTAAGCCAAAAAACATGCCGCCGATACTGAGTTGCAGGGTATACCCAGCCCCTTTCAACAGGAACGGCAAGGAATCAATAACCAGTTGTATACTTTCTTGCATGAGCGTTCCCGGAGCTAAACGTGGGGATGATAGGCGAACAGCGCAGGCGCGCCGCCGGTATGAATAAACAGAATCGGCCCTTCATCTTTGAAGCGTTTCTGACTGATACCGTCAATCAGCCCCGCCATCGCTTTTCCGGTATACACAGGATCAAGCAGAATGCCTTCCAGACGCGCCAGCAATTTCACTGCTTCCATGCCTTCGTCGTTCGGCACGCCGTAGCCAGGTGCAAAATAGTCATCCCAGAGTAAAATTTCCGCTGATGCGGTCAGCTCCAGTTCTTTCGCAATCGCCTGTTGTAGGTTAACCACTTTCGGCAATTGATCGGCAACGGAACGCGACACGGTCACGCCAATCAGTTCGCTTTCAGGCATCAGGTGTTCCAGCCCAACAGCCAATCCGGCGTGAGTTCCGGCACTGCCCGATGCGACCACCACCGACGAAATATTAACCGCCCCTTCACACTGTTGCGCGATTTCCAGCGCACTCTCCACATAACCCAGCGCGCCCAGAGCATTAGAACCGCCAACCGGAATGACATACGGGCGAAAGCCTTGTGCTTCGACTCGCGTCGCCAGCTCTTCCAGTTGGGCATTGGGATCGGTCAGTGCGTCGCACATTTCAATCTGGGTATTGAACAGATCCAGCAACAAACGATTGCCGTTGGTTAAATAGTTTTCTGCGGTTGTGCTAATAGGATTTTCCAGCAGCGCCACGCAGTGCAGACCGAGTTTCGCCGCAACTGCGGCAGTCTGGCGCACATGGTTAGACTGGATCGCGCCGGCAGTAATCAGCGTATCGGCACCTTCGCGCAGAGCATCTGCCGCGAGAAATTCCAGCTTACGTAATTTATTGCCGCCCATTGCCATGGGGGTTACGTCATCCCGTTTGATGAAAATTTCCCGTCCAAGATAATCAGAAAAGCGCGGCAGATATTCGAGCGGCGTTGGCGCGCCGATAAACTCCAACCGTGGAAAACGGGTTAAATTATGCAGTGGCATAACAGCCTCCGATGTGTGTTGTTGTGATTTTCTTATTATGCACGCTGAAAACGCGTAAATAAAAAAGGCGCTAGTGAAAGCGCCCTTTTTTGTCATTATGCTGATTATTTGGTCACATCAGCACCAAACCATTTTTCAGAAAGAGCTTGCAGAGTGCCGTCTTTTTGCATTTCCGCAATTGCATCATTCACTGCTTTCAGCAGGTCTTCATTTCCTTTACTCAGCGCCACGCCAGACTCCTGACGGGAGAATGCTTCACCGGTTACTGCCAGCGTATCGTTGGTTTTCTTCACCAGATCCAGCGCCGCCAGACGGTCAACGAGGATCGCATCGATACGGCCTACGCGCAGATCCTGATATTTGGTCGGGTCATCATCATAGGTACGCACATCGACGCCCTGAACATTCTGACGCAGCCACTCTTCATAGTTGGTGCCCAGACCGACACCCACTTTTTTGCCTTTCAGATCAGCAGCCGTTTTAATGGTGCCTTCGTTACCTTTTTTCACCAGCGCCTGAATACCGGAAATGGTGTAAGGGGTAGAGAAATCGTATTTTTTCTTGCGCTCGTCAGAAATGGTGACCTGATTAATCACCACATCAATGCGTTTAGAGTCCAGCGACGCCAGCATACCGTCCCATTTGGTCGGTTTTAGTGACGCCTCAACGCCAAGATGTTTTGCCAGCTGTTGGGCAAATTCCACTTCAAAACCGGTTAATTTGCCGTCATCCCCCTGAAAACTGAACGGCGGATAAGTGCCTTCCAGCCCTACCAGCAGCGTGCCGCGCTCTTTAACTTTATTAAGCAGACCTTCATCTGCAAAACTTTTAACGCTCATGCCCGCAACCAGCGCTACGGCCATCACACCCATCAATGCCTGACGTCCCAGATGTGCTAATTTCATATTCACCCCGAATGTTGTTATGTCTGTTTGCAGTGTAGATCCATTGTTTGTAAACACAAAAACAACTCCGCTACATCTTATTCTTATTTAATATATATCAGAAGCAGGCAGGCTGGAGGATTTCTGCACAAGTCCGGTACAGGTTTGGCGCTGATAGTGTTGATACTTCCGTAATGCGATGCGGTAATTGTTGGTGCTGGTGGTGGGCAGCCACGGGGCGAGGATTTCATCAAGGAAACCGTCCTGCAGCGGATCGAGGGAAATATTTTGCTCGTGTAGATGATTCCCCAAACGGCGCAAACGAACGACATATTCACGCACCGTACCTGGGCTCATTTCAGTTTGCTCAAAAAGAAATTGCTTAAAGCCGATAATATCGAAAAAATCACTCTGCGTTTTGCAATGTAAATCACCGCAAAATCGGCACAATGCCGCCCATGATTTTTGTTCCGTTTGCCAGCCATTTTCATCAAGCAGCGCGTCCAGGCGGGAAATCTCGATTTTATTCACTATTTTGCCGTCGCGAACGAGGGTAATGCGATCGAGTAATTTACGGCAATGCGCGCAATGAGTCTGGCTGTGTTTAAAGTCTTTAAGATAGCGGCTTAATGGCCGTCTTTTCAGGTGCTGCACCATCATTAAGAACTCCTGGTAGTCAAAATTAAAGTGCGGCATTTACTGACGTTATAACTTACCCAGTTTAGTGCGTAACCGTTTAATGGCCTGGCTGTGTAACTGACTGACCCGCGATTCCCCGACCTCCAGCACCGCGCCAATCTCTTTGAGATTCAGCTCTTCCTGGTAATAGAGGGTTAATACCAGTTTTTCGCGCTCCGGCAACGTTTCGATAGCTTCCATCACCCGCTGGCGCAGATTACTGTCCAGCAGTTGTTGTAGCGGGTTTTCTCGCTGATGATCATCAGTAACCAGTTCGATGCTATCGCCGTGCTCTTCGCGCCACTCATCGTAGGAGAAGAGCTGGCTGTTATTGGTGTCGAGCAACATTTGGCGATAATCGGCAATATCGATCCCTAAACGTTCCGCTACCTCAGTTTCCGTGGCGTTGCGGCCAAGTTCCTGCTCCAGTTGCCCTATTGCCTGTGCCACTTCACGCGCGTTGCGTCGCACGCTGCGCGGCACCCAGTCACGGCTGCGAAGTTCATCCAGCATAGCGCCACGGATACGCTGCACTGCGTAAGTTGTAAATGCCGTTCCTTGTAGGGCGTCATAACGTTCGACGGCATTAAGTAACCCAATGCCGCCCGCCTGTAGCAGATCGTCAAGTTCCACGCTCGCGGGCAGTCGAACCTGCAGGCGCAATGCTTCGTGACGCACCAGCGGGACATAACGCTGCCACAGCGAGTGTTTATCCATTACACCTTCAGCGGTATAGAGTGAATTCACGATAAACAGCCCTGCGTTATATGAGTTATCGGCATGATTATCCGTTTCTGCAGGGTTTTTAATCGGACGATTAGTGGGTGAAATGAGGGGTTATTTGGGGGTTACCGGTAAATTCCATGCAGAAAAAACCCCGCCGGTGGCGGGGTTTGAGCGATAAGTGTAAATTAACGCAGCAGAGACAGTACGTTCTGCGTGGTCTGGTTAGCCTGTGCCAGAACAGAGGTACCCGCTTGTTGCAGGATCTGCGCACGAGACATGTTAGACACTTCGGTTGCGTAGTCAGCATCTTCTATACGGCTACGGGCAGAAGACAGGTTGTTTACGGTGTTGCCAAGGTTGGTGATGGCAGAGTCGAAACGGTTTTGTACTGCACCCAAAGAACTGCGCAACTTATCAACTTTTGCCAAAGCTTCGTCTAATTTGGATAATGGATTTGTGGTTGCTAAGGCTTTCAAATCTGAGGCACTGAGTTCAGCACCTTTGGTTGCCGTCTTATTCGTGATATTGGCTGTATAAACCTTATCATCTTCACGCATAATTGCCTGTGCAGAACCATCATTTTTTACTGCCCATTCAACTGCCTTACCATTAGGATCAGTAATAACAGACGTGTTACCTGTAGCGGCATCTACATTTACTGCAATGTAGGTGCCGTCTGATGTTTTAGCAGCAAATGAATTAGGTACAGGATTCCCTTGGGTATCTTGTACTTGGTGGACATCTAGGTTTTTTCCCCCAAAATAAACAGACATTGGTGCATCATTATAAGCTAATGCTTTACCCATTTTACCCGCAGCTAAATCAACTGATGTGGCAGAACCATTATCTTCAACAAATGCAGTTACACGACCACCAAAGTTTGCTAACTGAACATCCTTACCACCCACCTGAACTTTTTCATAACCTGTAGAGTTTTGTTTCAATAATGTAAAACCGTTCGTGTTGGTATTATTATCTTGACCAACAAAATAAGTCTGCCCTTCCACCTGTACTTGATAAACTTTTGTTCCTGCAGCACCGGTTGTATCCTTTGTATCTTGTACATTACCGGTACCAAAATAAGTTTCAACATCAGCATTTTTATAATTGCTACCGAATGCTTTAGCACCTCCCACACTACCATCAGTTGCATTTACCTTAGTTAAGTCAGGAGCGGCTTCGCTCTTAAGTGCAACCGCAGAGGACATTGGAACTTTTCCTGGTGCTACGCTAAAGTTATCAAGCCCCAAGGTTTTAGCATCAATTTTATCAAGGGCAATCTCAATGGTTTCACCATCGTTCGCACCTACTTGAATTTTCATAGTCTGATCAGAAGCCAGAACTTTTACACCATTAAATTGTGTCTGGTTAGAAACACGATCAATTTCACTAAGGCGTTGTGTAATTTCATCCTGAATTGAATTCAGGTCGGAGTCAGAGTTTGTACCATTAGTGGCCTGTACTGACAATTCACGAATACGCTGTAAGTTATTGTTGATTTCAGAAAGCGCACCTTCAGTGGTCTGCGCAACAGAAATACCATCATTCGCGTTACGGGAAGCCTGAGTCAGACCTTTAATATTTGCTGTAAAACGGTTAGCAATCGCCTGACCTGCTGCGTCATCTTTAGCACTGTTAATACGCAGGCCAGAAGAGAGACGTTCAATGGCGGAGCTCAGAGAAGACTGAGATTTGTTCAGGTTATTCTGGGTCAACAGCGACAGGCTGTTTGTATTAATGACTTGTGCCATGATCTTTTCCTTATCAATTACAACTTGATGTTATTGGGCTGTTGCCCACGGTTTCTCACCGTACCCCTTGTATCGGCACCTGAATTTCGAACTTTAGAAAATTTTAGTTTCTCTCCTGTTTTTTCTTAACGGCTGAAATATCCGTAATATACAACTCTACTCTGCGCATCATCTTCGTGAATCAACTATTAAACTTTGCGCACAAATTGCCGATAACCCGCTTATCTACTGTTTGCAATCAAAAGGAATTAGGTATGGCTTCATTTACATCTCTTGGCGTTGGTTCGAATCTGCCGCTGGATACATTGCTAAACAACCTGACCATCGCTGAAAAAAAACGCTTAAACCCAATTACTCAGCAACAGAGTGACAATACCGCACGTCTGACAGCCTATGGCACATTAAAAAGTGCATTAGAAAAATTCCAGACTGCAAATACTGCGTTAAATAAAGCCGATCTGTTCAAAAGCACTACCGTTACCAGTAGCAATGAAGACCTTAAAGTTTCCACCGAAGCAGGTGCTGCTCCCGGTATCTATACCATCAGCGTAACCCAACTGGCGCAGGCGCAATCTTTACGAACTGATTCCCCGACAATCATTGCATCAACAAAAGATGCACTGGGTGATGAGTCATCAGATACACGCACAATAAAAATTACCCAAGACGGTCGTAAAGAGCCGCTGGAAATCAAGCTCAATAAAGATCAGACGTCATTGGATGAGATCAGCAAAGCCATTAACGATGCCGATAGTGGAATTTCCGCTAGTATCGTTAAAGTCAAAGATGGTAACTATCAATTGGTATTGACCGCCAGTGAAGGTCTGGCCAATAAAATGACCATATCTGTTGAGGGTGACAGTAAATTAAATGATCTGCTGGCTTATGACAGCAAGACCAACACCGGGAATATGAAGGAACTGGTTAACGCGCAAAATGCACAGCTAAACGTTAACGGTATCGATATTGAACGTTCAAGTAACAAAATTACCGATGCTCCTCAGGGAGTGACTCTCGATTTGACCAAAAAAGTCACTGACGTCCGGGTCACGGTGACAAAAAGCAACGATAAAGCAACCGAAGCAATTAAAGGCTGGGTGGATTCATATAACTCCCTCATTGACACCTTTAACACCCTGACAAAATATAAAGAAGTAGACCCAGGTGCTGAAGCACAAGATAAAAATAATGGTGCACTTCTCGGAGACAGCGTTGTACGTACAATTCAAAGCGGCATCCGCGCACAATTTGCAAACGGTGCCAGCGACAGTGCCTTCAAAACATTAAACGAGATCGGGATTAAGCAGGACGGCACGACGGGTAAGCTGAAAATTGATGATGATAAACTCAAAAAAGTCCTGAATGAAAATACAGCATCCGTACGTGAATTGCTGGTAGGCGATGGTAAAGAAACAGGAATTACCACCAAAATTGCCACCGAGGTAAAAGGTTACCTTGCCGATGATGGCATTATTGATAGCGCACAGGACAGTATTAACGCCACACTGAAAAAACTGACCAAACAGTATCTATCCGTCAGTGCCAGCATTGATGACACCGTGGCGCGTTACACTGCACAGTTTACGCAATTAGATACCATGATGAGCAAACTGAATAACACCAGTACCTATCTCAGCCAACAATTTACTGCAATGAGTAATTCCTGATCACGGAGGTCAGCATGTATACCGCGAGCGGCTCAAAAGCCTATGCACAAATTGGCGTCGAAAGCGCCGTAATGAGCGCCAGCCAGCAGCAGCTGGTCACCATGCTATTTGATGGAGTGCTGAGCGCACTGGTTAGAGCGCGCCTGTTTATGCAGGACAACAATCAGCAAGGCAAAGGCGTCTCTTTGTCAAAAGCGATCAACATCATTGAGAACGGACTGCGGGTGAGTCTTGATGAAGAGAGCAAAGACGAACTAACCCAAAACTTGATTGCTCTTTATAGCTATATGGTCAGGCGCTTGCTGCAAGCCAATTTACGCAACGATGTCTCCGCAGTCGAAGAAGTGGAAGCATTAATGCGCAATATTGCCGATGCCTGGAAAGAGTCGTTACTCTCCCCTTCTTTGATTCAGGACCCAGTCTGATGAACCACGCACCGCATTTGTATTTCGCCTGGCAACAACTCGTCGAAAAAAGCCAGCTCATGTTACGCCTGGCAACGGAAGAACAATGGGACGAACTCATCGCCAGCGAAATGGCGTATGTTAATGCGGTGCAGGAGATTGCACATTTGACTGAAGAGATTGACCCGTCCACCACGATGCAGGAGCAGCTCCGCCCGATGCTGCGCCTGATTCTCGACAACGAAAGCAAGGTAAAGCAGTTATTACAGATTCGGATGGATGAACTGGCGAAACTGGTCGGTCAGTCATCGGTGCAAAAATCGGTGTTAAGTGCCTATGGCGATCAGGGCGGCTTTGTGCTGGCTCCGCAGGATAACCTCTTTTGAATCTGAATGAGTCGATGGCTCGCGAATAATCCGATTACGGCTACGCTTCTAATGTTCCCCTTGAATGGAGTCGAAGAATGCGTAATCCCACGCTGTTACAATGTTTTCACTGGTATTACCCGGAAGGCGGTAAGCTCTGGCCTGAACTGGCCGAGCGCGCCGACGGTTTTAATGATATTGGTATCAATATGGTCTGGTTGCCGCCCGCCTATAAAGGCGCATCGGGCGGGTATTCGGTCGGCTACGACTCCTATGATTTATTTGATTTAGGCGAGTTTGATCAGAAAGGCAGCATCCCCACTAAATATGGCGATAAAGCACAACTGCTGGCCGCCATTGATGCTCTGAAACGTAATGACATTGCGGTGCTGTTGGACGTGGTAGTCAACCACAAAATGGGCGCGGATGAAAAAGAAGCTATTCGCGTGCAGCGTGTAAATGCTGATGACCGTACGCAAATTGACGAAGAAATCATTGAGTGTGAAGGCTGGACGCGTTACACCTTCCCCGCTCGTGCCGGGCAATACTCGCAGTTTATCTGGGATTTCAAATGTTTTAGCGGTATCGACCATATCGAAAACCCTGATGAAGATGGCATATTTAAAATTGTTAACGACTACACCGGCGAAGGCTGGAACGATCAGGTTGATGATGAATTAGGTAATTTCGATTATCTGATGGGCGAGAATATCGATTTCCGCAATCATGCCGTGACGGAAGAGATTAAATACTGGGCGCGCTGGGTGATGGAACAAACGCAATGCGACGGTTTTCGTCTTGATGCGGTCAAACATATACCGGCATGGTTTTATAAAGAGTGGATCGAACACGTACAAGAAGTTGCGCCAAAGCCGCTGTTTATTGTGGCGGAATACTGGTCGCATGAAGTTGATAAGCTGCAAACGTATATTGATCAGGTGGAAGGCAAAACCATGCTGTTTGATGCGCCGCTGCAGATGAAATTCCATGAAGCATCGCGCATGGGGCGCGACTACGACATGACGCAGATTTTCACGGGTACATTAGTGGAAGCCGATCCTTTCCACGCCGTGACGCTCGTTGCCAATCACGACACCCAACCGTTGCAAGCCCTCGAAGCGCCGGTCGAACCGTGGTTTAAACCGCTGGCGTATGCTCTAATTTTGTTGCGGGAAAATGGCGTTCCTTCGGTGTTCTATCCGGACCTCTACGGTGCGCATTACGAAGATGTCGGTGGTGACGGGCAAACCTATCCAATAGATATGCCAATAATCGAACAGCTTGATGAGTTAATTCTCGCCCGTCAGCGTTTCGCCCACGGTGTACAGACGTTATTTTTCGACCATCCGAACTGCATTGCCTTTAGCCGCAGTGGCACCGACGAATATCCCGGCTGCGTGGTGGTCATGTCGAACGGGGATGATGGCGAAAAAACCATTCATCTGGGAGAGAATTACGGCAATAAAACCTGGCGTGATTTTCTGGGGAACCGGCAAGAGAGCGTAGTAACCGACGAAAACGGCGAAGCGACCTTCTTTTGCAACGGCGGCAGCGTCAGCGTGTGGGTTATCGAAGAGGTGATTTAAATTCATCCCCGGCGGCAAGCCGGGGAGATTTCATTACGGCAGTGGCGTCGGTAACGGCGCTTTATCCAGCGCGGCGGCACACTCTGCCGTCGGGCGATCCACACGCTCCATCGTCATACCATCGTACTCAATGGTGTTACCGTCACGCTTAACCTCGTACAGCTCACGTTTTACGGTAACGTTAGTGAGATCATCTGACATCAATGTCAACTTGCCCGGCACGGCAATCACCCGCTGCCACTGACGGCAATCCAGGGTATCGCCCTCTTTAGTGACAATCAGGCTGCCTATCGCTTCCGGACTGACCAGCGCACGTTGCGGCCCTTTGGTCTGCCAGTAGCCCGCCAGCCAGTCCGGCGCGGGGGTTTTCACGACATTGTTATAGTTTTCGACTTCGGCACAGCCCGCCAGCAACATGAGCGCGCCTGCAATTGCGAGTTTTTTCATCATTCGTCCTGCATGAGAAGAAAAGAGGATTGTGGCATTAAAGCCCTGATGTCGCCAGCCTTTCCAGGTTCAGAGAGAAATTTGATCTAACTATTATTTTTGTGAATTATTACCCCGAAAATAAATTTGCATGATGTATGATTCGCGACTCTTGTTTCAAACCTTCTGAGTTCAGAGGCTACATTCATGTCATGGCAGCAATTCAAACACGCCTGGTTGATTAAATTCTGGGCACCCATCCCTGCGGTCATCGCGGCGGGTATTCTCTCCACTTACTATTTTGGCATTACTGGCACCTTTTGGGCTGTCACGGGTGAATTTACCCGTTGGGGCGGCCAGCTCCTGCAGCTGTTTGGCGTCCATGCTGAAGAGTGGGGTTATTTTAAAATTATCCATCTGGAAGGATCGCCATTAACCCGCATCGACGGGATGATGATCCTCGGCATGTTTGGCGGCTGCTTTGCCGCAGCGCTGTGGGCCAACAATGTCAAACTGCGCATGCCACGCAGCCGTATCCGCATTATGCAGGCCATTATTGGCGGTATTATCGCTGGTTTTGGCGCGCGTCTGGCAATGGGCTGTAACCTGGCGGCGTTCTTTACCGGTATTCCTCAGTTCTCGCTGCATGCCTGGTTCTTTGCCATCGCCACTGCCATTGGTTCATGGTTTGGCGCACGCTTTACCCTGCTGCCCATCTTCCGTATTCCCGTGAAAATGCAGAAAGTTTCTGCCGCCTCACCGCTGACGCAAAAACCGGATCAGGCGCGGCGTCGTTTTCGTCTCGGGATGCTGGTCTTTTTCGGTATGCTGGGCTGGGCGCTGCTCACGGCGATGAACCAACCAAAACTGGGGCTGGCAATGCTGTTTGGCGTCGGCTTTGGTTTACTGATTGAACGTGCGCAAATCTGCTTTACTTCGGCGTTCCGCGATATGTGGATCACCGGACGTACCCATATGGCGAAAGCAATCATTATCGGTATGGCGGTGAGTGCCATCGGGATCTTCAGTTACGTACAGTTAGGCGTTGAACCCAAAATCATGTGGGCGGGACCAAACGCGGTAATTGGTGGTTTACTGTTTGGTTTTGGCATCGTGCTGGCAGGCGGCTGCGAAACCGGCTGGATGTACCGCGCGGTAGAAGGCCAGGTGCACTACTGGTGGGTCGGTCTGGGCAATGTGATCGGCTCGACGATTCTGGCGTATTACTGGGATGATTTCGCTCCGGCGCTGGCCACCGACTGGGACAAAATCAACCTGCTGAAAACCTTTGGCCCGATGGGTGGCCTGCTGGTGACATATTTGCTGTTGTTTACTGCGCTGATGTTGATTATCGGCTGGGAAAAACGCTTCTTCCGCCGTGCGGCACCGCAGACTGCTAAGGAGATCGCATGAAAAATATCATTCCTGATTACCGTCTTGATATGGTGGGTGAACCCTGCCCTTATCCGGCAGTCGCAACCCTTGAGGCGATGCCGCAGTTAAAAAAAGGTGAGATCCTGGAAGTGGTGAGCGACTGTCCGCAGTCGATCAATAATATTCCACTGGATGCGCGTAATCACGGCTATACGGTGCTGGATATTCAGCAAGACGGGCCAACCATTCGTTATTTAATTCAGAAGTAATCCCTCATTCCCGCTGTGGCCAACAGCGGGAACATCGTTACCTCTGTATCACATAGATTTTACCCGCCCCCTCTCCTATTCTTTTCAGTATGATCTCAGGAGGTTGCTATGTGTGGACGCTTTGCCCAATCCCAAACGCGTGAAGATTACCTTGCGCTTCTCGCGGAAGATATTGAACGCGATATTCCCTACGATCCCGAACCCATTGGCAGATACAACGTCGCGCCGGGAACCAAAGTTCTTCTGCTCAGTGAACGTGATGAACACCTTCATCTGGATCCGGTTTTCTGGGGATATGCTCCCGGATGGTGGGATAAACCGCCGCTGATTAACGCCCGCGTAGAAACTGCGGCCACCAGTCGTATGTTTAAACCGCTCTGGCAACATGGTCGGGCAATCTGTTTTGCCGATGGCTGGTTTGAGTGGAAAAAAGAAGGCGACAAAAAACAGCCTTATTTTATCTATCGCGCTGACGGAAAACCTGTTTTTATGGCCGCGATAGGTAGCACACCGTTTGAGCGTGGTGACGAAGCCGAAGGATTTTTAATTGTCACTGCAGCAGCAGACCAGGGTCTGGTAGATATTCATGACCGCCGCCCGCTGGTACTGTCGCCAGAAGCTGCACAGGAATGGATGCGGCAAGAGATTAGCGGTAAAGAAGCATCAGAAATTGCTACCAACGGCTGTGTGCCAGCAAACCAGTTCACCTGGCACCCGGTATCGCGCGCGGTAGGTAATGTCAAAAACCAGGGCGCGGAGTTAATTCAACCTGTTTGTTGACATCCTCCACAGGCAAGAACGGCGTGCCCCGCCGCTAAAATGTTACGAGCGCCATTTACATCGGCGTTCGCTGTATATCCACATACCTGGCATCTGAATTTACTTTGTGACAGGCGGTTTTCTTTCGCTGTATGACCACAGCACGCGCAACGCTGGCTTGTGTACGCTGGCGGAACAGCAAGCACCTGACCGCCACGCCAGAGCTGCTTGTACTCAAGCTGGCGGCGC
>NZ_JBJQJA010000018.1:0-73531 GCF_046487665.1 Escherichia sp. WS1152
GGCAAATCCCTCCATCAGATAGTGGTTGTCGAACGTAAGCTACTCACACAGGAAGAATGGGAGAAGACATTCAATCTGGATAATCTGATTGCTCCGAAGTTCGAACAATAAAATGTTTGGAAACTAAAAATGTAACCAATGTTCCTAGGCTGGCCCCCTGAATCTCCAGACTCCCTATATCACTTAAATTGATACAACTTTTTAGAGTAGTCATTAGTGAACAGATAATTGATAACTCAGAACCAGTAAAATGCAAAAGACGCACCACGCTGGGAAAATCGCTGCTATTCAGCAGAGTTTTGTATCGAGAATGGTGGCCAGCCACTTATTGCTCTCGCGTAAGCGGGTATCCCCATCGTTTACCAGTCCAGATATAGGTCACGTCACCATACTTGATTTAGCTGTGTCACAGCTAAGCGCCCTTCAAGTTCTTAGGATAGCTACAAGTTCATGACTGCCATGCCTGTACCGGAGGGTCAACGGCTGACAGCTGACCAGCCCCTGTTCTTTCATGAGACTGCCAGCAAGCTTGCGTCCCATCTGGTAGTCTCTCCGGGTTGCAATTGTGGCGATGTTCCTTGCTCCGCCATTAAGCTCAATTACCTGACTACGTAATACAGCCCGTCTACCGTCTTTTTTTCAGGACGGTTTTTCCAATCTCTGTAGCTGCTTCGATGAATCCTGCACACATGGCAAAGTGCGATCACCAGATAATGCGCTCTGAGCTTCTCGATTATCGAGAACTGTTTAGGGAGTCTGACATCAAGAGCGCCGTAGCCTTTTCTAATATTTCATTCTCTATTTCAATACGTTGCCGCTTTTTCCTCAGCTCACGTATTTCGATTTGTTCTGGTGTCATCAGAGAGGCTTTTGGTGTTTTGCTCTGATGCTCATCACGCAGTTGTTTGACTTATCTTGTCATTGTGGAAAGACCGACATCCATAGCTTTGGATGGTACCTGTCACCGTAAAGTTCTGGTTAACAACTAGTTGAGTGGATTCGCGTTTAAACTCTGCGCTGAAATTTCCTTTTTTCATTGGAGCATCTGTGTTGTTCTAAGGTGAGCATATTACCTATGCTCAGGTGGCCAAATTCAGTATGCCAGAACCAGAACATCTTGTGGTCAGGCAGAGGAAGAGCAAACTGTTACTGGACTCACTGCATGCGTGGATGGTGGAGAAAAATGCCACGCTGTCCAAAAATCCAGACTGGGAGAATGGTTCAGCTGTGTACTGAATCAGTGGGGCGCACTCTGTTATTACAGTGTTGACGGTCAGGCGGAGGCAGACATAATGCCGCGGAAAAAGCCCTTTGTGCCATCTGTCTCGGAAATAAAAACTTTATGTTCTTCGACGGCGAGCGCAGTGCACTGTTGTATCGGCTTATCGGCACTTGCCTTCTGAACGACATTGATCCGGAAGAGTATCTGCGCCATATCCTGAGCGTACTGCCGGAATAACCTTCCAACCGTATTGATGAACTCCTGCCATGGAACGTAGTTCTCACCAATAAATAAGCATCAATATGATTCTCCATTAACGCTTACCTTTTCTCCGGCTATTTTTGATTTTTTTTGCTTTTCCCCGCCACTTTATGGTGATTATCACATCAATATACATCGACAGATATTAACGTAACTGAAGTGAGGTGAAGCATGAAATTTGAACGCCATCATGAAATATTGAAACGACTCAGTAAATTCGGTTCTGTAAAAGTATCCGATCTGTCCAATAGCCTCAATGTAACGAAAGAAACTATTCGATCAGATCTTAATGAACTTGCCAGACTTGGCTATCTGACTCGATGTCATGGTGGTGCTTTTATCGTCCTAGACTCGCTTGATACTATTGCGAAAAATGAAATCGCTTATGCGCTTGAAAATTATGATACAGCCCAGGGAATAAAAAAAGGCCACTCAACTATGAAAAGTCAAGTATGCGTTATTGGTTCGTTTAATGTTGATATCATCAGTTATTTGCCGAGGCTTCCCACTATCGGAGAATCGCTTCTGGCAAGTAATTTTATATTTTCACCGGGGGGAAAAGGTTGTAACCAGGCGCTGGCAGCAAGCTTTGCCGATACTGATGTTTATTTCATAACAAAAGTAGGTACAGATCACTTTAGTGATTATGCGATCAACTTTATGAATTCGTCTAAGATTTATAAAAGTATAATTTATCAAACGAAAGAAACGCAAACCGGAACTGCCACGATCCTTGTTAATGAAGGTACTGGCGATAATGTTATTGCGATCTATCCCGGTGCCAACATGACAATGTCGTCCGATGAAATAACTATTCAGAAAGAAGCGATTATTAATTCTGATGTCATACTTCTGCAGCTCGAAACAAATTATACCGCTCTGCAACAAGCGATCACATTGGCGCAAAAAAACAGTATCCCGGTCATTATTAACCCGGCACCCTATAATGATATCGTCAACGAACTTATTCAGGATGTTGATTATATCACCCCCAATGAAACAGAAGCTGGTTTACTGTCCGGCATAGACGTACACGATCTTGAATCAGCTAAACGAGCTGCAGAAGCTATCCACAATAAAGGGGTAAAAAACACGGTTATCACGCTCGGTAGCAAGGGCTCACTCGCATTTGATGGCAAAAAATTCATTCATTCGCCAGCGTTTCCAGCGGTCGTTAAAAATACGGCAGGAGCCGGGGATGCTTTTAACGGCGCTCTGGCATCAGGACTTGCGAAAGGAAAATCACTGGAATCAGCACTGTGTTATGCCAGCGCCTTTGCATCCCTGGCGGTGGAGACAAGCAATGCTTCCGACATGCCTGAACATGAATCTGTGATACATCGAATTCAGAGTATACATTATCAGCAAACTATTTTTACGCATTAAGAAGGGACAGAGAATGAATAACACCAAAAAATCACTAAAGGTGCTCTTTATTGGAGAATCCTGGCATATTCATATGATTCATTCAAAAGGATATGACAGTTTTACCTCAAGTAAATATGAAGAAGGTGCGACCTGGTTACTCCAATGTCTGAAAAATAGTCAGGTAGATGTCACCTATATGCCGGCACATACGGTACAAATTGCCTTCCCTGAAGATGTGGCACAGTTAGAACAATATGATGCCATCGTTATTAGTGATATTGGTAGTAATACTTTCCTGCTACAAAATGATACTTTTTATCAGCTTCGCATAAAACCAAACGCTCTCGAACTGATTAAAGAATATGTGAATAACGGTGGTGGGTTATTGATGATTGGCGGCTATCTCTCATTCATGGGAATTGAAGCAAAAGCCAATTATAAAAATACAGTTCTGGCTGATGTGCTCCCGGTTACGATGTTAGATGGTGACGATCGTGTCGAAAAACCAGAGGGGGTTATTGCACAGCCATCACAACCTGACCATCCGGTTATTAAAGGGTTCTCTGAATATCCTTTTTTCCTAGGTTATAACCGGGCGATCGCTAAAGAAAATGCTGAGGTGGTATTAACAATAAACAACGATCCATTACTGGTCTTTGGTAACTATCACAACGGGAAAATAGCCTGCTTTATGAGTGACTGTTCACCGCACTGGGGTACACAGCAGTTTATGTCCTGGCCGTTCTATACCGCGTTGTGGGTAAATATACTGACTCATATTGCAAGATAATAATAATAATGGGGTAACACCAGTTACTCCATTTACTATAATAGAAGGATTGATGTATGAAAAAGAATAAGTACTCAACTCCCTTATGGATGCTTGCCACGATTCTTGCGGGTATGCTCTCCCCTATGCAATCAGCGGTGAATGGTCAATTAGGTCACTGGTTACAGGACGGTAATGCATGCGCAGTTATCTCCTTTGCCAGTGGTTTAGTCGTGATGTTTTTTATTATTATGGCGCGAAAAGAAACCCGGCAACAATTTGCGGCAATTCCTTCTCTGATTAAAAACCGAAAAGTTCCTCTCTGGAACTGGTTTGCCGGTCTCTGTGGAGCGATGGTGGTATTTTCTGAAGGCGCATCAGCCAGCGCACTCGGGGTCGCAACGTTTCAGACCGCACTGATCTCCGCGCTATTGCTGTCTGGTTTACTTTGCGATCGCTTTGGTATCGGTGTCGACGAGAAAAAATACTTTACCCCTTATCGCATCATCGGTGCATTATTTGCGGTTATTGCTACGATTTTTGTTGTGTCACCGCAGTGGCATTCTACCTCTTTCATTTTACTTGCCATTCTTCCGTTCTTAGCTGGTTTGCTTGCAGGATGGCAGCCCGCTGGAAATGCAAAAGTAGCTGAAGCTACGGGATCCATGCTGGTTTCAATCACCTGGAATTTCATCGTTGGATTTTGTGTTTTAGGCACAGCGCTAGCTATTCGTGTCGCATTAGGGCACGTCACTGTTCAATTACCAGATGTCTGGTGGATGTATCTTGGCGGCCCGCTTGGACTAATGTCTATCGGTTTAATGGCCATTTTGGTCAGAGGTCTTGGGTTACTGATGCTGGGGGTTGCTTCAACGGCGGGCCAGTTACTGGGATCAGTATTGATTGACGTATTAATTCCATCGCTGGGCAATACCGTTTATCTGGTCACGATCATCGGAACACTGTTTGCACTGGTCGGTGCAATTGTTACCACTATTCCGGAATACAGAGCCTCGAAAACAATGAAGAAAATGGAGGTATAATCATGAAAGATTATCTACAAACTGTGACGGGCCCCGTCGCCCGTGAAGATATGGGGCTAACACTTCCTCATGAACATCTGTTCAACGATCTTTCCTCTGTTGTGGATGCTCCTTGCTATCCTTTTTCACAACGGCTTGTTGATAAAAAAGTCACGGCAGAAATCCAGTGGGCATTAAAACACGATCCTTATTGCTGCGCTGATAATATGGACCGCAAACCTATTGAAGATGTGATCTTCGAAATTAATAACTTTATCTCGCTCGGTGGTCGCACCATTGTTGATGCCACAGGGTCTGAGTCTATCGGACGAGATGCGCAGGCATTACGAGAAGTCGCATTAAAAACAGGTCTGAATATTGTTGCTTCCTCCGGTCCCTACCTGGAAAAATTTGAAAGCCAGAGAATTCATAAAACGGTTGATGAACTAGCGACAACGATCGATAAAGAATTGAATCAAGGGATTGGCGATACGGATATTCGTGCCGGAATGATCGGTGAAATAGGTGTCTCACCGACATTTACCGAAGCCGAGCATAACAGCTTGCGGGCTGCCTCGCTGGCACAGATTAACAATCCTCATGTGGCGATGAATATTCACATGCCGGGCTGGCTTCGTCGCGGTGATGAAGTACTCGACATTGTGTTAGGTGAAATGGGCGTCTCGCCAAATAAAGTCTCTCTCGCACACTCGGATCCGTCAGGAAAAGACGTGGCGTATCAGCGGAAAATGCTTGATAAAGGTGTCTGGCTGGAATTCGACATGATTGGCCTAGACATTACCTTCCCGAAAGAGGGAATAGCGCCAGGGGTGCAGGAGACTGCCGATGCCGTCGCTCATCTCATTGAGTTGGGATACGCCGATCAGCTTGTTCTCAGCCACGATGTCTTCCTTAAACAAATGTGGGCTAAAAATGGCGGTAATGGCTGGGGATTTGTTCCAGATGTTTTTCTGGCCTATCTGGCGGAGCGCGGCGTCGATAAAACGATCCTCAAAAAACTCTGTATCGATAATCCCGGACGATTATTGACCGCATAAAACCATTATCCCCCGGCACATTGCGCCGGGGGATGTCAATTAATACCCCGCCGTTAAATCATCCACCAAGCGCGAGTCGGATGCGCCGTACAACTCACCATCCGACCCAACCATAATGCTTTGCGTGCTGCCCATCGCCTCATTCAGCGCCACTTTCTGACCTTTTGCTTCCAGCAGCTTGAGCGTATCCGGACTAAACCCTTTTCAACACGCAGCTCGTCCGGCAACCACTGATGGTGGAAACGAGGCGCATTGGTCGCTTCGGCAACATTCATTCCACAATTGATGCTGTTCACCACCATTTGCGGCACGGTAGTGATGATCCAGCTACCGGTAACAAAGTGAGTACATAAAGGCCATACTGTCACGAACAGTGCAAAAGTGGCTCTTCCTCAACCTAGGTGAAGATTTTCATGCCAGTGGACTCATTACCCTCCGCCTAAGTAGTTCAAGTCCGGCTCGACCATACATCTGGCGTATCAGCACCTTCAGGCGATTTACATGACCTTCGACAACACCAGTACTCCAGCGACTGCTGATTGCCTCACATATAGCCGCAGCATCAGCTTCCATCCCCGCAGCTACGCACCGAAGTTCTGCTGAGCCGCTTTCGTGGACCCGAGTGAACCAGCTGCTTAGCTGTGATTTATTTTAGGTTTTCAGAATACGGTAGAACTCGAGTACCAGTTGCTGCGCTATTTTCAACTCCGGTTCTTTTTCACACATCAGACTAATAAATCGGAAAGCATAATTTTCTTCACCCCTGATTATTCTCCAGGGCATCAACCAGCGGCTTACCCGGGACACTGAAGGAAGTCTTGCGGCAGTAGTAACCGGTGGGATCCAGCCTTTATGCCATTTGGCAACAGCATCCCTGACGATGGTTTCACTGCCTGTAACCCCCCTGGCCACCATTTCCCGCCATATCCGGCCGGAGTTATAATTACCACATTCTCGTTGCTCTTTTAACCACTCCCTCCATGGGTCCAGAAGCCCTCGCTTTGGAGGCCTGGTTGACATTTCAGGGAATGTTCCTGAACCCACCCAGCGACTGACTGTCACTCGCGACAGGCCTGTAATACGGGATATTTCCCTGAAACTACATCCCTTGTTATGCAGGGCCATAACCTCTGTCCAACGCTGATGCCGTTTTTTGCGGATGTGCTGTTTAAGGCGTTCCAGACGACGGAGCGATGCTACAGGCACAGATATTTCTGGCTCAGGTGATTTCTTCAGTGATAACTCTCTGACAACAAGACGTATCAGAGGCATATGTCTGTACATCATTCGTTCAGGCTCATCACCAATATTTTTTAGCAGGTGCCATCGATCGGCCACCTGTCTGGCCTGAGGTGCACCTTCACGTGCTGCTGTCGCATAGACTCCACTGCGATCACGCGAGACAACCTGTATTTCCGGATATTTTCTGAACCAGGTCGCCAGCGTACGCTGATCACGGCCGGGAAGCAGGACGAGGGGACGGTGAGTATCAGGATTGACTATTAACATACCGCAGCAGTGGCCCCGATGCCACGCCCACTCATCAATACCGACATGAGGCGCGCCTGACTGTTTCGTCTCCGGGGTATTGATAAGCCTGCGAAGAAGAGTATCAGCACTGCAACGGAGACCCACTGCCGTTGCAGCCCGTTTTCCAGCCTCACCTCCAGCTATTAATCCCAGTTGACGTTGTTAATTTTGTAACGCCTGTGAAGACTGCTGGTGTGAACTGGCGAAGGGAGCAAGCGACTCGGCAAAAATTTTACGTGAACAAGCCGGGTTACGGCAGTACCAGTGGCGGACGGAAAATACAAGCCATAGCGTCTGCCCTGAGCAGGGTAGATGCTGTATCCGGCGCCGACGACAACTATGAACAGAGTCGCTACGCTTAAAGCATTCAGGACATTGTGCTGTTTTGCGTTTTCCGTGGAGATGGAGGGTTATACCGTCAGAGCTAATAATTTGTCGACTGCATCGCCATCCGCAAGGTAACTGTAGAAGTGTCTTAAGAGAGTGCATTGCGTTGCCCATAACTTAAAACAGCTTAGATCCTTGTTCGCCAGAAAGTTTCATCCATTTTCTTCCACCCAGGTTGCGGAAGAACCACTTTTCATCCGTCGTTGACAGATGTGAAGTATGCGGGAGAAAAAGTGAATATCTAACTGTAATAACTCAGACCGGTACGAGTACTCGGGACGTCTACAATCATTCAGGGCAAAGTGCTAAAATTTCTCTATCCCGGGATGCCCCTACCAACGCAGCACTCCCGGAGATATCATTACAGCTCTGCAACTGATTTCCGCGACTGAACCGCTCAGTTCCTATCCTTCCAGTTGCCCTCCTGCCCCCCCTCCCTGCTGTATACCCCGGTACCACAACTCGGGCAGCACTTTTCCCCCTCATAATTTTCGTCACACATCACACAAAACCACTTTCTCACCTTCACCGTATAATCCGGAACCGTCATACCCTGCAGATGCAAACGACGGGCCTCTTTCTCTGCCGGGTCAAGCCAGGTGCATCGCAGCAGGATTTTCTCAGCGACAGTCATCTGGTCATGTTCAAACCACGGTGGTTGTCCGTCATTGCCCCGCTGAAGTGTTAACGGGCATCCACAGGACACACAGCACAAAACGTCCTGGCGGTTGTGCTTCGCTGCTTCTTTCGCCGTAACAAAATGGCCTTTGCTGTCATTCGCCATATAACAGTTCAGAATTCGCATATTTCCTCCTGAGTTGTCCGGGGAATACTGAATCCTCCGGTCTGGCAGTGTGTGCAGTACCGCTCCCCATAATAATCGTGGTGACATTGTCTGCAGTGCCAGCTGGCTTTACGCACCACGGGTAAGGCATCCGGTACGAATTGCTGCAGACGTTTAATCAACTGTATTTCTCTGCGCTCCGGCCTGACATAAGGGCACTGTTGACCGTGCTCTGTCAGCCTGTCGTCAGTGTGTTCAAACCAGGGAAGTTCAGTGTCGTATTGCGGATGGTATCTGAGTGCACTGCCACACAAGTGGCAGGTGTAGTTAGCATAAGGTGCGGCCTGTGCAGTACGGGCGCCCGTCAGACGTCCGTTGCCATCAAGAGCGATAAAGGATTTTGCGTACATAGTCATATTCCTCAGCCGCCAGACGACACGCAGGCAACAGCCGTCCCGGTACGGGCAGCGTGGTCAGGGTGTGAATGGCGGTTCAGTTAAAATCTGGACTGGAGTTTGGGTAAAGCAGGCTGGTTGCTGTTACAGCACTGTGGTTGTCACACAATGGAACACTGACGTAAAAAACAGTCAGTGGGCGAGTGGATACATCGTTGCCGCCAGACAACAACCCATACTTTTGGTTTGCCGGGTATTGGCGCGCCAGTCGTGCTCAACTCCGGCTACAGCCAAAATTGCGCTCACCGGTGCAGTGAGCTTTGGTATGTTCCTTCGCCAGATAGTCAGCACGTTCCAGCACCTGCTGAAAGCCAGTGTCATCATCGCGTTCCAGCCACACCGCCGGCCAGGCCGGGAAATGCACCAGCGTGGCATGGCACCCGACATCCACTCCCAGGGCACTGCACCACGCCTGTTTAATCATCCCGGCCAGTGATCCCAGAGCACGGTAATCACCGGCACGACACCAGGTATCCCGGTTAACCAGCAGCATCAGGTGATAGTGTTTTTTACCTTTGCACTCCCCAAACTCCCGGGCCCAGACGTAATGCAGGGTTGTGGGATGCACGCGTTTACCTTCCCGATGCTTACGTTTCTGGTAAGCGTCGATTCGGGCTTTCAGGGCATTGATGAAGCGGGATATCACAGCTGCGTCCGTTGCTGCCGGTACATCCGGGAAACGCAGGTCAACCCGCAATGCCGTCAGGCGGGGATGAACATTCAGTGCGTGCCGCACCGTCTCACGAATACGTTGCTGCCAGAAGGGGTTGTATTTGTAGGTCATGGTTAAATCTCCGTATGGTTCATACGGAATAGCCACGTCGTAAAAAATGCGCAGAGTCCCTGAAGTGACCTCCGGCAGGACACTGTCTCAGGCACTCTGTGATAACCCGAACGGTCGTCTCCGGACTGACGGTTGAATTTTCAGCGTTGTTTTTTTAATGTAAAAAACCGGTTACGGGTAAGGCTGTGAGGAGGGAGTGATGGTGATACGCAAAAAGAAGTGCAGGGACTGTGGAAACGCGATTACTCATAATACAGTGTGTTGCCCGTATTGTGGTTCTGTCGACCCCTTCGGCTATTACCGGAATACAGACCGTATCGTTACCATACTGCTGGCACTGATTATTGTGGTCCTGCTGACTACTGTCAGCGTCAGTGTGTATATACTGTGTAGCTGGTGAGATAACGGTTCATGTATCCCCTGAGCTGACAGTGTACCGGGTATATTAAGCGTAACCGACAGGTTCTCCTTCATACCATATTAAATTTTTCCAGGTATTGCCGCTGCCTTATTTCGTCCCATACAGGAAAACTCGTCTGGGTTTCTGACAAATACGCGAAACTCACAGCCCCTCAATATCAACCACACGCTGTAAGCCGGTAATACCTGAAAATCAGCCTATTACCGCCCGCGCCTCCGTTACCGAACGCTCAGGTGACCAGACTGAAGCCCAGCACGCACTCGTAAAATTTGCGGTCAGTTCCGTCAGTCAGTGGGCAACCGCAGAGTTACGGGCTTCCAGGTCCACAGGAGTGAGTCTATAACGCGTGTGGGAAATCATTTTTTCTGGCGTTGACAGAACGCCTTACGGGCTGCTACTTACCCGGTGTCCCGCAATACAGCCTTAGTGTTCCGTTATCGGGGATCCGGACGCACCGCAACAACCGGGGAAGTATTTCTGGTTAGAGCTGTGTCAAGAGGGATTTCTCAGCCCCTCACTCACCGGCTCAGTCTCAGGGCAGAAGCATTAATACACTCAGTTCATGTCTTATACAGGAATGGGCATAGGGGGAGCTGGCGTGTCACTGCTGATTTTACGCATCAGCGTTCATGTATCTGCACTCTAATACAGAATGCTTCACAGCGCTCTGTTACCGGAGAGATTTACTCTCTTAGGTTATTCTGGCAAATCCTTTACGTTACTCTCTGATGACTTCTTATATTTATAATACCAATCAGACAACCTTATCCCATCGGTGATATCAGTCTCCTGCTCGCCAGGAACGGGCTGACTCACTGTAACCACCTCCGAAAACAACTCTGCAATTATCAGAACGCCTGCTTCTCTCCCTGTCCTCACGAAAACTATCCCCTCTTTATCGCGCGTGCGTGCGGAAGCATCTTTTCGCAACCCCCCCCCCCCGGGATTCCGCTACGGCTCTGCCATCGCAATCCCCCCGTTTATCTCCGGACAGCCACATTCCCGATTATTTTTTACGTTTCTCCCCGGTTGTTATGCCGGTGAAGGTGGCGCGCTGTTTTCATGACCACACCGGCTGGTTTAACAACATCCGGAGGAACATTCTCATGGCTACCCCAGTTTCGCTGATGGATGACCAGATGGTCGACATGGCGTTTATCACTCAACTGACCGGCCTTACCGATAAGTGGTTTGACAAACTCATCAAAGATGGGGGCTTTCCTGCGCCCATCAAAATGGGGCGCAGCTCCCGCTGGCTGAAAAGTGAAGTGGAAGCCTGGCTGCAGGCGCGTATTGCACAGTCCCGTCTGTAATTTTTAACCACTAACCCTTCGCCCACAGCAGACGCAATCTCCGGCCTGCCGGCGGCGCTCTGCTGCCTGTTATCCCCCGTGAGGAATATGAAAATGAAACAACAGTATCAGACCCGTTACGAGCTGCTCCATGAAAACTACCAGAAATGGCTGACCGGCTTCACCCGGCACGCCGTATCATGGGGCGTGTGTCATCCGAATATCTACTATTTCCATAATCTGACGCCCGGGTGGGTGTCATTCAATGGCGAAAAACCGGAGATTGCCATCGTTCCCCAGAGTCTGCACCGGCTGATTTATGGTCCGGACAAACGGAGCTCCCCGTCCCTGGATGATGATCTGGTGGTGAATTTATGCACCAGCGAACACCTGCTGGTTCATCATCCGATGCTGGAAGGGATCCTGCTGTCTGAATGTGAGCGCCTGAAGCAACATTCTCTGGCAAACAAACTGATCAGCCTCTTCCGTCAGTTTGGCGGCACGGAGTTACGTCTCAAACTGGTCTGGCTCTGCTGGCTTGACTTAATGACCGGAAACAGCCTTGACGACTGGACGAAAAACCTGAAACACAAATCAGAAAAAGATCTGGAGCAATGGATCATTGCACGTCAGGGTCAGAGTGAACCACTGACAAATCTGATGGATCAGTACGTGCTTATGGCATACCGTACATCGGTTGATGCCGCTCACAGTTGATGTCTGAGAACCACAGGGCTGGCAGCAGAAAACCAGCCCTGTGGTAAAATACAGTAATAGCGGCGTACATCAGGCACGCCGCTCACTCGTCCACAGATCATATACGTCATTATACTGCGCGATAACGGAGGGCTTCAGCACCCGGTCATTTCTGAGCGGGTATGAATACCATTGATGATGCGAAGCAGCCACGGGCAGAAACGTTCTTCACAACCAGGTGCCTCCATCTTCACTGCAGTCTGAATGTGCCGGCTTGTTATCCACCAGAAATGGTATGCTCCGGTACATGCATACCCCGGAGACTATAAACGCACTGAATCATAGCCTCCCACCTCAGCAGGAGGCAGTCAGCTTTCAGGCGGAAAAACGTTGCAGTTAAAGATCGTGAGAATCGCTGTTTCGTTGCATAGCAACCCGAACAGTTGTAGTGAAACATTTTACCTGCATCAGCACATGGTCAGGCGCCGTCTGTATGGCGTGGAATACTGATGTTTCGGCTGATGGCAAGCCTCATTCTCTGTGGAAACAGGGGCGCGCATTAGCTTCTCAACCAGAGAGTGTCACAAAGACAAATATTGCTGAAAATCGCATTCATCGTTCAGGCGTGAATGCCCGGAGACAAAAGCCGCTGTCCACACAGTCCCCCTCTGACCTGAACAAAAAGCATACACACAACAGGCTCACCTGACCCCGAAAAACCATAACTTCAGCAATACCAGTGACACCAGCACGTTACCTCAGTGCCACATCTTCAGACCGCGATCAATCTGAAATGTGACTATCGGGGCAATATCCCTGCTTTGTGGTACACGATAACCAGAAAACATCCCCTGAACCGCCAGCCAGAAAGACTGGCCACAAAAGGGGTAAGCTGAAATCGTTTATGGATTACATCGACATATGCCTGGCAGAGAATGGTAAGCGTGCAGTGAGAACCGTATTGACGAAGTGAAGCTGGTCAGGCGGGCAGAGTAACCCGCCACGGGAGCAGAGCACCCACCCGGTTCACAGGCCAGTCGGCGATGACATCAAGTACATGATGCAGATAGCGTTCCGGATCCACGCCGTTTAATTTGCACGTCCCGATAAGACTGTACAGTGACGCACCGCGCTCACCACCATGATCCGAGCCGAAGAACAGCCAGTTTTTTCTCCCCAGACTGACCAGTCGTAGGGCGTTTTCGGCAATGTTATTATCCACCTCCACCCAGCCATCTTCTGCATAGCGGGTCAGCGCCGGCCACTGGTTCAGCGCATACCCGAACGCCTTCGCCAGTTCTGAGTGCCTTGAGAGGGTTTTCTGTTTCTCCCGCAGCCACCCCTCCAGTGACGCCAGCAGCGGCAGCACTTTTTGGTGCCGGACTGCCTGCCGTTCCTCTGCTCTTTTACCTCTGAGCTCCGACTCGATGGCATACAGCTCGCCGATCCGTTTCAGCGCCTCCTCCGTCAGGGCTGACGGGGTACGGACGTGAACATCGTGGATTTTTCGGCGGGCATGGGCCCAGCACGCGGCTTCCTTTATATGGCCGTCGCGGTAGAGCTCGTTGAACCCGGCGTAGGCATCAGCCTGCAGTACGCCACTGAAGCCTGCAAGATGGGTCTGAGGGTGGATACCTTTTCTGTCCGGGCTGTAAGCGAACCACACTGCGGGGGCCAGCGCTGATCCGGCGTTGCGGTCGTCTCGAACGTACGTCCATAAGCGCCCGGTCTTCGTCTTCTTATTGCCCGGCAACAGCACCGGGACAGGCATATCGTCAGCATGGAGTTTGCCGTCGGTCAGGACATAGTGCTGAAGGGCTTCATCCAGCGGTGCCAGCAGACGACAACACGCATCCACCCAGCCCGACAGTACAGAACGACTCAACACTACACCCTGGCGGGCATAGATCTCCGACTGGCGATACAGCGGTATGTGCTCTGCATACTTTGAGGTCAGCACTCGGGCCAGCAGCCCCGGTCCGGCGATCCCCCGTTCGATGGGGCGCGAAGGAGCCGGGGCCTGAACGATGCGATCGCACCGACGGCAGGCATGCTTTTCACGGACTGTCCGGATAACCCGGAAGGCGCTGCGCATCAGCTCCAGCTGTTCGGCGGCATCCTCACCCAGGTAACTCAGCGAACCACCGCACTCCGGGCAACACGGCTCAGTCGGCAGCAGCCGCTTCTCATCCCGTGGGAGTGACTCAGGGAACGGTTTGCGGGTGCGGGTCTGACGCAGCGGGCGCTGCACTGCCGGGTCATCCACCCGGCCGGTCAGCGTATCGCTTTCCTGCTGCAGCAGGTTCAGGTCAGCTTCCATTTGCGCGATACGGCGGGATACCTTTTCGGAACGACTGCCGAAGTTCATCCGGCGCAGCTTATCCAGTTGCGCCTGCAGATGGTCTATTTCGCGTTCCCGGTTGCTCAGCTTTTCCTGCAGGGCGTGGATCAACGCTTCCTGGTTCGGCCAGGCGCTGTTTCAGCAGAAGGATGTCGTCAGAAGAGGTGTCGTTCATAAGCCTGTATTTTACCAGGCTTATTCTGCGACAACCAGGATAAAGAGCGCTACAACATGGTCAGGGATGTCAGTAACCGCTTTGGCTGTCGCCAGTCGATACCTTCCATCAGCATCGCCAGTTGCGCCGGCGTCAGGAACACTTTGCCATCGCGGGCTGAGGGCCAGGCGAAGCGACCACGTTCTAGTCGCTTTGTCAGCAGGCACAGACCATCGCCGGTGGACCAGAGCAGTTTTACCTGACTGCCGCTGCGTCCCCGGAAGATGAAGACGTGGCCGGACATCGGGTCATCTTTCAGCGCGGTCTGCACCTTTGCGGCGAGGCCATTGAAGCCGTTGCGCATATCGGTGATACCGGCAACCAGCCAGATTTTTGTGCCTGCGGGAAGATTTATCATACAGGCCCCCGCATCAGTTCGCGCAGGACAGTGCTCATGAGTTCAGCAGAGGGATGAGTCAGTGTTATTTCTCCTCCCCGACATTTTATGTGGCAGGTAGCGGGAGGAGAGCAGGATGGTAGTTCGAAGGTTGGGAGAGAAGAGCCCGCCTGAAGCTGCACGGGTATCAGGGCAGGAAGCGACGATGAGTTTTTTCGGGGCCGACAGACCCGCCCTTCACGCTGCCAGAGCCTTATCCATTTAAAGAGCAGGTTATCATTGACGTCATGTTTCCGGGCCAGTGCGGCAATACTGCCTTCTTCTTCAAGAGCCAGCCTGACCAGTTCCATTTTGAATTCAGGGGAATAGTGTTTCCGGGGAAGTCTTTCTTTAGCGCGCATGAGGTGTCCACCTGCAAAATAAGTGGGTGCTTAAGTTACAGGATCCTGGATTCGGGACCAGACGGTACTCAGACGACGCTTACAGAGAATGTCCGGAATGACGAGGTTATCTTTGCGGAGATTAAGGCAATGGTATACGGGCCGACGTTCCATGCCGCGTTACTACATTCAGCCCGGACGTAAAATGCGCCCGTCAAAAAGAACGGTTCGCTTCGAAACTCAGCCAGGATACCACCTCTCCGCCACACCCGGGAAGAAGTTGATATGGTGGTTGCCGGACAACAGCGCTCCTGGATTGACTGCTGCATCACTCAACCACGCTGAATATCAAAGGAGAGCGTTACCGGTTAAAAGAGAAACGTAAAGCTGTGGTGATGACCCAAAACGCAACGCCTGTCAGTGAGGATGAAATGGTGAAAAGCGGACAGCATCAGTAACGGAAGTATCTTAGCGGGTACGAAAATGGCAGGATCGTGACATTGACAGAATATCTCCTGATCATCCTGAATGACTGCAGTTGCTGTAGAAAAGTAAGCTGTCTCCACCCACGGCACCACTTAACAGGCATTCCGTAACTTCCCCCAGACTTACTATGACGCATTATCGGTGCACTGAAAACGGGAGAGTGCGCTTAAAACCGCAGACCGCATGCGGGTGTTACTGCATGACAGTCTGGCCGTATTGTGAGATGTCGGCAGGAACCGATGTCCGCGCAGGGGGGAACTTCCTGCAGTACCTGACGCTTCAAATGGTATTAACCGTAGGGTGTTGTTGGTTCCGGATCGCGGAAATGGGAGCACAGGTCTGCTACGGGGTGTACCTCTGACAGTATATCCGGCTCGCTCATCTGACAGCCTCTCTCCCGGAAAAGACCAAAAATGAGATCGTCTCCTCAACAGCAGAGAAGAGGTCTTGACAGACAGGCTATATTGCATACGATTTATGAAGAAAAAGACAGCAAATATGGAGGTTATAGCGGAGAATACCCTACGAAATTCCTATGAAAAACGATTGAAAAAAATATCAAATTCGATTCGTTTTTATATGCTTTTTGGGAGCGTGGCGATGACGAACTGTTGCATGTGCAGAGGAGAATGCACCCGGAAGCACCAGAATCATCCAGAAAGGCAGAACGATTACGCATCAAACCAGGAGACAGCAATATCAAGGTAATATACTGATTTAAAATGAATTTACAGCAATACGTGAAAACATTTTTTACTTAAAGGAGACAGATGCGCTGAAGAGAGTGCAAGTATTTTTATATAAAAATGAGAAGTTTACGGGATGTATATCCGGCACACTATGACCGGAGAATATCAGTCAAGCTTAAAAAGACAATAAATACAGTGAGTTAAATACACAGAGAAAACGTAGTATCAGAGGGTACATCTTACAACAGAGACTGAATTTCCGGTTTTTCATAACCGGCGCATTCCGGAAAGTGCAGGCGGCCCGGAGGTTTTCTGACGCCACTACCTGGTAGATTGTTCTGTACATCATGTACGGAGGTTTTTGTTTGCTTTTTTAAAATCTGCAAATGTGAGAAAAGCAGGTGAGGTGTATTGTGGGAAAGGAACTGGATGATATCTGCACCAGCTGTCCGTATATCGATGCTGTAAAACGGCACAAACAACAGCTCGGTGCCATAGAGGAATATACACAGTGGTTAAAAAAAGAACCACGGGCATCTTATTTTTTTCTGTTCCAGCTGTATACCCGCATTCACAATACATTTTTCTCCCAAAAGCAACAACTCCCGTTCACTCCCGGTGGCACTCACTGCCCGGAACCTGATGTCACCCTTCGGGACTTAACGCTTTCCCCTGGCTACCACAGTGATTATGCCCCTCAACCCATTCCGGAGATGGACAGTTCTGCTGTTGTTCCCCCAACTAATGAAAACACCTCGCCTCCGGAAGATACTCCCGACAACACTCCGGCCGGAGGCAATACCGGACAAGCGGAAAAGACCAGAAACGCAGGACTCACACCCATTCCTGAAAAACGTTCAGGAATGCCCCCGGAACATCTGCGGTTTGCCACGGGGTTTCCATCGCAACCGAAGATTGCCGGTCCCAGAGAAAAGCCGATGCGCACCGTGCATCCGGATAAAATCTACCGTGAAATTATATGGTTCTGCTCCAGTTACCTGCTGAAATCCGGACCAGAGGCTACGAGGACGATTATCAACTCAGTATTCTCTGAATGGGCCAGCATAAACAATGATTACCCCTCCCCCTTTTCGTGGGTGGACAGCAGGGACAGTGAACAGTGTGACTGGTTATGGAACGCCATGCAGGTCCGGTGTGTGGGAACCCCGCTGAATCCCCTTACCCCGGAGCAGAAATACTGGTTTGCCTGCGCCACGTTTGATAACTGGGAGGGCTGGAATGAGCAACAGGTACAGTTTTTACTGGAAAGTAATCCCAGACGGAACAGAGCGAAGTTTACGCAGGTCTCCTTCCAGGCCCCCAGGATTCAGCATAAAGCGATTCTTCTTGATGAGCTGAAAAGTGCCCGGGAGCAACAAAAAAGGCGTGATGAACGTGCTGATGGTTCCGTCCCTCTGAAACTGTCCGGAAAAATCCACAAACAGCTTGAAAGTATTGCCCGAAGTCGTGGTGTCCTCCCAAAAAAACTGCTGAATGAAATGATTGAGCAGGCGTACCATGATTTGGTGGCAACCAGGCAGAACAGCCAAATCGATTCCAGATAATTTCAGACAGATATTATTTCCGTGAATCCCCCGCCACCTTTCCGGTGCGCGGGGTTTTGTCTTTTTTCACCGGGAATACATGTATGAATCCGTCTGATGCCATTGAGGCAATTGAAAAACCGCTCTCCTCCCTGCCTTACTCACTTTCCCGTCACATCCTGGAACATCTGCGCAAACTCACCAGTCACGAACCCGTGCCTGGCATTATGGGTAAAAGCGGGGCCGGTAAATCCTCACTCTGTAATGCGCTGTTTCAGGGGGAGGTCACCCCGGTCAGTGATGTTCACGCCGGCCCCCGGGAAGTGCAGCGCTTCCGTCTGAATGGCCATGGTCACAGCATGGTTATCACTGACCTGCCCGGGGTGGGCGAGAGCCGGGACAGGGATGCAGAGTATGAAGCCCTGTACCGTGACATTCTGCTCGAACTGGACCTGGTACTGTGGCTGATTAAAGCCGATGACCGTGCCCTGTCTGTGGATGAGTATTTCTGGCGACACATCCTGCACCGGGGACATCAGCGGGTACTGTTTGTGGTGATGCAGGCCGATAAAACGGAGCCCTGCCATGAATGGGATATGGCCGGTATTCAGCCTTCTCCCGCACAGGCACAGAACATTCGCGAAAAAACGGAGGCGGTATTCCGTCTGTTCCGGCCCGTACATCGGGTTGTTGCCGTATCGGCCCGCACCGGCTGGGAACTGGATACGCTGGTCAGTGCGCTCATGACAGCACTTCCCGACCATGCCGCCAGTCCCCTGATGACCCGCCTGCAGGACGAGCTGCGCACGGAGTCTGTCCGGTCTCAGGCCCGTGAACAGTTTACCGGTGCGGTGGACCGGATATTTGACACGGCGGAGAGCGTCTGCATTGCCTCTGTTGCACGCACGGTTCTGCGCGCCGTCCGTGACTCGGTGGTCTCTGTTGCCCGCGCGGTATGGAACTGGATTTTCTTCTGAACCCGGTGGTGATGTACCAGGCTGTTGTTACAGATTTTTAACTCCATGAAAACACTATGCAAACGCAGCCATACCCGGGTTGTCCCCTTGCGTTGTGTTTCTCAAGTTAATAGAATACATCGATCGTTACTATCATATCGATCGTTATAAACGATCGTTTGTAGTAAATGACCTCCTCCGTGGTTGTCATGAAAATGCGTCTTAGGAAGGTTAAATAATGCACGAAAAGAACATCGCCCTGCTTTGTGATGAAGCCGACCGACTTTTGCAACTGAACATTAATCTGCTCCGGCAAATGGTTGAGGAGCCAGATGTGTTATCTGACAGTAAGAACGAAAACAGACTGCTTTTTGATAAACAGAAAGCACTGAAAAGAATTGAGGAGCTGGAGGGCGAACAAATCAAAACCGCCCGCAGGGAGATGGTGCTGGCTGTTGTCGGCACGATGAAAGCAGGCAAATCAACCACCATCAACGCCATTGTGGGGCAGGAAATTCTGCCTAACCGTAACCGCCCCATGACCTCTGTACCGACGCTCATCCGCCACGTTCCCGGAAAAACTGAGCCGGTTCTCCATCTGGAACATATTCAGCCTGTCCGCAATTTATTAATCACACTGCAGGAAAAACTCGCCACCCCGGCAGGACAGCAGGTCGCACAGACCCTGCAGCAAACCGGGGATACCCGCGAACTGCTGGATATTCTGACGGATGATGGCTGGCTCAAAAATGAATACCACGGGGAGGAGGAAATCTTTACCGGACTGGCATCGTTAAACGATCTGGTTCGTCTTGCTGCGGCAATGGGGACTGAATTTCCTTTTGATGAATACGCAGAAGTGCAGAAACTGCCGGTGATCGACGTGGAATTCAGCCATCTGGTGGGGATGGATGCATGCCAGGGAACACTCACACTGCTGGATACCCCCGGCCCTAATGAGGCCGGACAACCGCAGATGGAAGTGATGATGCGGGATCAACTGCAGAAAGCCTCTGCGGTTCTGGCTGTGATGGATTACACCCAGATGAACTCAAAAGCGGATGAAGACGTCCGTAAAGAGCTTAATGCCATTGCTGACGTATCAGCCGGCCGCCTGTTTGTACTGGTCAATAAATTTGATGAGAAAGACCGCAATGGCGATGGGGCAGATGCCGTACGCCAGAAAGTTCCGGCAATGCTGAACAGCGATGTGCTGCCCGCCTCCCGCGTTTATCCCGGATCCTCACGCCAGGCATACCTGGCTAACCGTGCGCTTCATGAGTTACGGAAAAACGGAACCCTTCCTGTTGATGAAGCCTGGGTCGATGATTTTATCAGAGGTGCCTTCGGTTGCATGAAAAAAGAATACGTCTGTAAAGACAGTGAACTGGCAACTGAAGGGGCGACAGACCTGTGGGAAGGCTCACTTATCGATCAACTGATAACGGAAGTCATACAGAGCTCACATTCCAGAGCTGCGGCACTGGCGGTTGACTCTGCCGCCGCAAAACTGATGCAGAATGCAGAAAATATCAGTGAATACCTGTTGTTACGCCATCAGGGGCTACAGCAAAGCATTCAGTCACTGCAGGCGCATATCACCAGCCTGCTTGCGGATATCCGGGAAATCGCGGACTGTCAGGAGCAGATGACCACTGATGTCAGAATGGCCATGGAGGAGATCGATACTAAAACCCGGGAATTACTGACGGGGGTCTGCACCTCACTGGAAGAGGAGCTGAATGACTATTTCAGAAGCGGTAAACGCAAAGAACAGCAAATGCTGGAGGAAGAAGACGCAGAACAACGAAGGTCTCAGTCCGGATTATGGGGGAAAATTTCTCAATGGTCCGGTATCAACAACCAGGGCCGGGAGGATTACAGGAAACGAGATTTTGCCCCGGACAGCCCCGAAATAAAATTCAGTGATCGCAGGGAAGCCCTTGAACTGATGACGCAAATCGAATCGACCGTGACCAGCCTGCACCGTGAGGCTGAAGCACAGTTCCGGCCTGAGCTGGAGAAAATCGTCAGCGGGATTGAAACAGGTTTTCGTGGCACGGCCCTGTACGCCACAGAAAACATTGCCGGTCGCATCAATGCCCGCCTGGAGGATGAGGGCTTTACCGTAAAAATCAGTTTTCCGGCAGTCAGCCAGTTACAGACCCGGCTCGCGGTAAAAATAAATCTGAGTGCGCTTATGGAGGAAAGAACGGAGACCGTCACCCGTCGCCGTCGGCAGAGTGGCGTATGGGGAACCGTTTGTCGATGGTTTGGCACCAGTGACCTGGGCTGGGAAAACTATGACGAGGATGTGAGTCGCAGCGTGATCAATATCAACAAGGTCAGAGAGGAAGTTATGTCACTGACCCGGGCATATTTCGGGGAGCTGCAGGCATCCATTGAGCAGGATATTAACCAGCCCGTCCGCCAGGAAATCGATGCCTTTTTCTGCGCATTCAGGGAGAAAGTTGAACAACTGCGTAACACGCTGATTCAGAGCTCTGAAGATCATAAACGCGATCAGCAGGCGCAGGAACGGCTTACCGGGCGACTTCAGGCATTAAATGAAAGGGTTCCTGAGCTCATTACTGACAGTAAGGCGCTGAGGGAAGAGCTGGAGACAATGCTGTGACTTCACCATTTATTCAACAAATTGCTGATAACCGGGTATGTCAGGTACTCACCTGTCTTCCTGAAAAATTTGTGGTTGATTTCGCAAACGGAATCGATGTTGCACAGGAGCATATCCGCACGGCCGGAGAGCGCACGTTCTTCCGGCGTTTAAAAGAGGGGCTGACCGGCGAAGGCGCTGCACGGCAGAATGCCATCAATGCGTCGCTTGCACAGGGCGTTGAGGCGTCCCTGCGCTGGCTGACGGAGATGACAACGTCACTTGCCACCACAAACTACGCGATTACCCGGGTAAACGACAGGGTCAGTTCACTGGTCAGTGATACTGCCAGGCTGGCGCATTATTCCGCAGATACGCGGGAGCAGTTACTCACCCTGGCCGATCAGGTTCACCAGAAACTGAATCATCTTGAAGAAAAACTCCACCGTGTTGACCAGGTTCAGCGGGCACAGTTACATCTTGAGCAGATATTCTCATGGTGGAGTGCCGGGCGATATGCGTCCTTTTCCCCTGCCGGACGCTGCTATGTGGCGCTTGAAGAGCTTCGATGGGGCGCGTTTGGTGATGTGATACGTCAGGGCGAAACAGGGCAGGTTAACCAGCTACTGGATATTCTCAGACATAAAGCATTAACGCAGATGGCACAGGAGAGTGGCGGTAGTGCAACCGTGCGTCTGAACACTCTGGACTGGCTTGGTGGTCAGGTCCGGGAGCAGGCAGATAACGAGTGGCATGACGCGATTAACTGGCTGGGGGACTGGTGCAGTGAAGAGCGGCATCCGGTGATCTGGTCAACCACGCAGGCTGCAGAACACTTACCGGTTCGTATGCCCCGTCTCTGCTCTGCAGAGCGCCTCTCTGAAAGTATGGTTGATGAAATATTTCAGAAGGGGGCGGCATGAGTACAGAAATGAAAACGGGGCTGGTGCTGTCCGGTGGCGGGGCGGTGGGCGCTTATCAGGCAGGTGTGGTTAAGGCTCTGGCAGAGTGCGGCGCACAGATCAGTATGGTCTCAGGAGTCAGTATCGGGGCTCTCAATGGTGCCATTATCGCGGCCTCTCCCGATCTGTCAGAAGCCGCCGCACGCCTGGAGGCGCTCTGGAAGTATCTGGGAGAGAATCAGGTTCTGTCGGTAAACCGATCGGTTTACTTTTCATTGCTGAAAAAATTGTTCCAGGCAATGAACCTCTGCCAGATCCCCGGACGTGCAGGAGTACTGCTTACGACGCTTCTTCGCCATATATCGACAATCAACGGGTTCGAAAATCCGATGGCTCAGCCGTTGTTGTCAGATGGACCCCTGACAGGGCTGATGGATCATTATCTTGATACTGATGCTCTGTCAGACGGGCTACCGTTGTATGTGTCGCTGTACCCCACGGAAGGGGGAGTGCAGGATATTATCGACTGCATTCGTGCTGAACTGGGTGCCGGAACTACAAAAAACTCCGTTTTTCAGCATATCCAGAGCCTGCCCCGCGGGCAGCAGAAAGAAGCCTTACTGGCGTCAGCAGCACTGCCCCTGCTGTTCCGTCCCCGTGAGGTACAGGGAAAAATGTACGGTGATGGTGGTATGGGCGGATGGCAAAATATGCAGGGGAATACCCCTGTGACGCCACTGGTGGATGCCGGATGCAATATGGTGATTGTGTCGCATCTGAGTGACGGTTCTTTATGGGATCGCCGGGCTTTTCCGGACACCACAATCCTTGAAATCCGTCCCCGGAAAAAGCTGAAACAAACAGGGGAAGAAGGCAAAAGTGGCGGTCTGCTCAGTTTTACATCGGCACATACCGACACCTGGCGTCAGCAGGGCTATGAAGACACGATGCTGACGATGGAGCATATCCGGAAACCGCTGGCAGCACGTCAGGCACTGACCCGGTCAGAGGCGGTATTGCAGAAAAGCCTGGATATAACGGAAGAGGCAGATTTGGCACTGAGAAACGCGATGGCCCGGATTAAATAAAGACGCCCCAAAGAAACGCCACCGCCTGTGGTGGTGTTTTTCCTGTCTGGTGTTATTGAAAATATTTTCAGATATATATTACCTGAGAGAAAGTTTTACCCCTCACCTGTCAATTCACTCACTGGAAATTTAATTATGAAATTACCTGTAAAGTTATTAATGAGCCTTATATCTCTGGTCAGCGTTATTGCACGTGCCGGGGAATATAAAAATTACAGCCGGGATGAAATAAAATACTGGCGATATACATCATACAAGTGGGGGAAACTTCCGGAAGGTTTCACTGATGAGAAATTTTCCAGCGCCATTTACAACGGAAGAATATTTACAATGAAACGTTTACATACCCTGATGTTATTTCTGGCGGTTCTGTTCACGGGCTTTAACTTTAACGCAGAAGCGGCTACCGTGAAACAAGCACTTAGCTGTAACCCGGAAGCCTGGGCTGAACAACCTGGAGTGTGTCCATCAACGTACGAGTTGTACGAAGGTGACGCTACCTACAAAGCTGCTATCGACAAAGCATTAAAACCGGTTGGACTGAGTGGTATGTTCGGTAAAGGCGGGTATATGGATGGCCCTGGTGGTGGTATCACGCCAGTAAATATTAACGGTACAGTCTGGCTCCAGGGTGACGGTTGCAAAGCCCACACTTGTGGCTGGGACTTTATCGTAACACTCTATAACCCAAAAACCCATGAAGTCGTTGGCTACCGTTACTTTGGTTTAGATGACCCGGCCTACCTGGTTTGGTTCGGCGAAATTGGCGTGCATGAATTCGCGTATCTGGTGAAAAACTACGTAGCTACGGTTAACTAATTTAAGGAGTCTATCATGAAAACGTTTATCAAAACTTTACTCGTTGCTGTAACTATTCTGTTCTCTGTCTTCGCTACTGCGAAACAAGTAAAACTGCCAAATAACATCAAATACGTTAATACTACAGAAGCGTTTTCCTGTACCGAAATTGACGGTATGAATTGCCAGACAAAGAATCAGTTCAACTATAAAGATAACAGCTATGTTTTCGTGCTTGAACGTGGTGGTGCCTGGTGCTACGACTACACTGTCTCGGTAGTTAACCTGAAAACCGGGAAAGCACAAATGATTGAATACGGGGACAATCAACTGTGCTCAGGTAGCAACAAACCGTTCTTCGAAATCAAAAATGGCGTACCGACGGTAGGAGTCATCGACACATCCGGAAAACCTGTCGTTGTAGCCCAGGACAAACTTAAAATCTAAGGAGTAAACCATGCGTTTCTCTGCACATTATTAATATCAAAGGTAAATACAGCCCCAGCCATTGTTACCGGAAAGCCGCTTAATGCGTGGCTCGCCAGTGAAAGGCCTCTCAGACAATAAACCTTATTCATTTCACCCGTCAGGCCGCGTCTTCTCCGGGAGACGCGGCTTTTTTCATTTATTGCACCAGTAAATCTTAACCACCGATAAGGAGCAAAGTATGCGATTAGCCAGTCGTTTTGGTTATGCTGCAAACCAGATACGCCGTGACCGTCCGCTGACACATGAAGAACTGATACGCCATGTACCCAGTATTTTTGGGGAAGACCGGCACACCTCCCGCAGTGAACGGTATGCGTACATTCCCACCATTACCGTCCTGGAAAATCTGCAGCGGGAAGGCTTTCAGCCGTTCTTCGCCTGCCAGACCCGTGTGCGCGACCCGGGCCGCCGGGGATACACAAAACACATGCTGCGTCTGCGGCGGGCCGGAGAGATAAACGGAGAACATGTCCCTGAAATTATTCTGCTCAACTCTCATGACGGTACCTCCAGCTACCAGATGCTGCCGGGTTACTTCAGGTTCGTCTGCCAGAACGGGTGCGTCTGTGGCCAGTCTCTGGGGGAAGTGCGTGTTCCACACCGGGGAAATGTAGTGGAGAAAGTTATCGAAGGGGCTTACGAGGTGGTGGGCGTGTTTGACCGGATAGAGGAGAAGCGTGATGCCATGCAGTCGCTGGTCCTGCCGCCACCGGCACGCCAGGCGCTGGCACAGGCGGCACTGACTTACCGTTATGGTGACGAACATCAGCCCGTCACCACCGCCGACATTCTGACGCCGCGACGCCGGGAGGATTACGGTAAGGACCTGTGGAGCGCATATCAGACCATCCAGGAGAATATGCTGAAAGGCGGGATTTCCGGTCGCAGTGCAAAAGGAAAACGTATCCATACCCGGGCCATTCACAGCATTGATACCGACATTAAGCTCAATCGCGCATTGTGGGTGATGGCAGAAACGATGCTGGAGAGCCTGCGCTGATGCCGTTTCCCTGAGTGAGGGAATCATTCAGCTTTCGTTCCTGAAAAACACACATTTATTTGTTATTTAAGGAGTTATCTCATGAAAACCGTTTCTCAGAATACCCCCACAATTTATTCAGCTACAACACCAGAGAATAATCCGCCTCAGTTGGTTGCCAGCCTCGTCCCTGATGAACAGCGCATCAGCTTCTGGCCGCAGCATTTTGGCCTCATTCCACAGTGGGTGACCCTGGAGCCCCGTGTCTTCGGCTGGATGGACCGTCTGTGCGAAGACTACTGCGGTGGTATCTGGAATCTGTACACCCTGAACAACGGCGGGGCATTTATGGCACCCGAACCGGATGACGATGATGACGAAACATGGGTACTGTTCAATGCCATGAACGGTAACCGCGCAGAAATGAGCCCGGAAGCCGCCGGTATTGCCGCCTGTCTGATGACGTACAGTCATCATGCCTGTCGTACGGAGAATTATGCCATGACGGTCCATTATTACCGGTTGCGGGATTACGCCCTGCAGCATCCGGAATGCAGCGCCATTATGCGCATCATCGACTGAATGGAGAGAAGCACAATGCAACAACTTTCCTTTCTGCCCGGAGAGATGACGCCCGGCGAGCGCAGCCTCATTCAGCGGGCCCTGAAAACCCTGGACCGCCATCTTCATGAACCCGGCGTGGCCTTCACCTCCACCCGTGCAGCACGGGAATGGCTGATTCTGAACATGGCGGGACTGGAGCGTGAAGAATTCCGGGTGCTGTATCTGAACAACCAGAATCAGCTGATTGCCGGTGAAACCCTCTTCACCGGCACCATCAACCGCACGGAAGTCCATCCCCGGGAAGTGATTAAACGCGCCCTGTACCACAATGCCGCTGCCGTGGTACTGGCACACAATCACCCGTCCGGTGAAGTCACACCCAGTAAGGCAGACCGGCTTATCACCGAACGTCTGGTACAGGCACTGGGCCTGGTGGATATCCGGGTGCCGGACCATCTGATAGTCGGTGGCAACCAGGTTTTCTCCTTTGCCGAACATGGTCTGCTTTAACCCTTCACAACCACATCACACCTGTTTTCACTTTTATCTTCTGTCTTCAGAGGTATCCCATTATGAAAATTATCACCCGTGGTGAAGCCATGCGTATTCACCAACAACATCCGACATCCCGTCTTTTTCCGTTCTGTACCGGTAAATACCGCTGGCACGGCAGTGCTGAAGCGTATACCGGTCGTGAAGTGCAGGATATTCCCGGTGTGCTGGCCGTGTTTGCTGAACGCCGTAAGGACAGTTTTGGTCCGTATGTCCGGCTGATGAGCGTCACCCTGAACTGAGTGGGAATTCTGATGAGCAGAATTATCGCCACTACCGGACCATTCTTAGCCGATTTTCTGTAAGGATTTTATCGTGTCAGACACACTCCCCGGGACAACACTTCCCGACGACAATCACGACCGCCCCTGGTGGGGGCTGCCCTGCACCGTGACGCCCTGTTTCGGGGCACGTCTGGTGCAGGAGGGTAACCGGTTGCATTACCTTGCCGACCGCGCCGGTATCAGAGGCCTGTTCAGCGATGCAGATGCGTACCACCTGGACCAGGCCTTTCCGCTGCTGATGAAACAACTGGAACTCATGCTCACCAGCGGTGAACTGAATCCCCGCCATCAGCATACCGTCACGCTGTATGCAAAAGGGCTGACCTGCAAAGCCGATACCCTCAGCAGTTGTGGTTACGTTTATCTGGCTGTTTATCCGACGCCCGAAATGAAAAATTAACTCTCCAGAATAGCCTTCTGCTACGGCCTGGTGTTTTCACCACGCCACTTTTCCATTTTTATATCTGCATATCAGGAAAATCTTCAGTATGAAAACATTACCTGTATTACCCGGGCAGGCGGCCAGTTCTCGCCCGTCTCCTGTTGAAATCTGGCAGATACTGCTGTCCCGACTGCTGGACCAGCACTATGGCCTCACACTGAATGACACACCTTTTGCCGATGAACGTGTGATTGAGCAGCATATTGAGGCAGGCATTTCACTGTGTGATGCGGTGAACTTTCTCGTGGAAAAATACGCGCTGGTGCTACCGACCAGCCGGGATTCAGCGCCTGTACCCGCTCTCAGTTAATAAACAGCATCGATATCCTCCGGGCTCGCAGGGCGACCGGCCTGATGACCCGCGACAATTACAGAACGGTAAATAACATTACCCTGGGTAAGTATCCGGAGGCGAAATGATGATACTGGAAGCCGACAGCGTTAACGTACAGGCGCTGGATATGGGGCACATTGTCGTTGACATTGATGGTGTTAATATCACTGAACTGATTAATAAGGCCGCTGAAAACGGTTATTCACTCCGCGTGGTGGATGACCGTGACTCTACCGAAACACCGGCAACTTATGCCAGCCCTCACCAGTTGCTGTAAGACAATGCAGTGATGCAGGGTATAGTGCCATTAACCACAGAAACAGCACTGTTGTCCTGTATTAAGCAGGCAAGAGAAGATGTCCTTACCCTGCGCCATCTGCAGCTTCTGCACCAGAACCGGTGAATCTCACTCAACAGGCTTCATTTCCCCTGACGCCAGCCTGAATACAGCTGGCGTTTTCATTTATAAACAGAAAGGAAAACCGATAATAATGGAATGGACGCCCCGACCATGAAGCAACGGTAGGATATTACTGATAAACCTTCCAGTGGAGGTGCGTTATGGCCGTTTTAACGATTAGCATTGACCTGACAAAAAATGAATTCCAAATCCACGGTCTGGGTAGGAACAGAAAAATCTAAGCTCAGAAAACGGATTAAAGTAAGCGTCAACGGAGCACCGTATTGACGCTTATTTATTGGTGAGAACTACGTTCCATGGCAGGAGTTCGTCAACACGGTTGGAGGGCCATTCCGGCAGTATGCTCAGAATATGGCGCAGATACGCTTCCGGATCGATACCGTTCAGACGGCAGGTGCCTGCTTTTCCGGCAACAAGCAGGAATCTCAGTGCTGAAGCAGGAATTAGAGGTAAAAACGCCCTACCGGGCCATGAATCACCCGGTCATTGGAGTAGTAACCAAAGCAGATTTAGCCAGCATGGAACAAATATCTTTGGTGAAAAGTTGGTTACGGGAAGCTGGAGCGCACAACGTGTTAGTAACCAGTGCAGTTAATAACAATGGAGTTACAGAACTTTTTGCCTTGCTGCATACAGAAGAAGGCTGTTGTTAATTTCGATTGGTTCTCAGATGAGAATGATGACGGTGATACACAGATAAGAATCAATGAGCAATGAGGGTTGCCGGGCAACCCTCATTGAATAAAACGGGAATTACTTCGCTTCGCCGTTTTTCATTTCGCCCATAGCTTTCAGCTTTTTGGAGATATCGCGGCGTTCTTTGGAGAGCTCGGCATTTTTGATGATGTAATCGTCAACGCGATCTTCATAGTCACCTTTCATGCTGGCGATGATGCCCTGGATTGCTTCAACGCTCATCCCAGGCTTGATGTAATCGCTCAGGTTGTCCAGCAGCAGGACGCGCTTCTGGTTGTCACGGATCTTTTTCTCAACGTCCTGAATTTCACGTTGCAGTTTGTTCTTACGACGGAACAGACGAACAAATTCCAGTACGTCCTGGAATGAAGGCTTGGTAGTTTCCATTTTTATACCCCTGATAATGTGAGAGTCGGATTCGTTTAAGCAACCGCTATTCGTTAGGGCCAACATTACTCATAGCTGCCGCAGATGACAATGCTTTTATCCCTTTTCACTATCATACCCTTTATCCTTGCTGAATCGAAGCAGCAGCAAGATGATTCTGAAGTTCAGGAATTATTTGCGCAAGGCCCGGCAAATCAGATTCGATAGCAACTCAAGCTGATGTGCCGTTTCCATGTTCAGCCACACATAACCATAGATTGGTGTTTCCACAACCTTCAGGTCATGGTGGTTATTGAGCAACTGACGCAGCTCTTCCACAGCATCGTTCAATTTTTCCGTATTGGCAAAAACCGGCTGCGGATTACCTTCGTACAACGCATGAACAAGGCTCAGCAGTATTTGCTGCATCATGTGCTGGGTATCACGAAGTTTTTGCGCGTTCAATAACACGAAATGGCTGGGGCGCGTGGCCCAGTACGCATTGATTTGCAACTCCAGCATACAAACCAGATTGCGGTTAATGGTCTGGATACCTTCATATATCGATTTTGGAATACGGGTTTCTTTGCTGGCGGGCGCAATCAGCCCACGCATTTTCACGGCATCGGTCAGGAGTTTTTGTAGATGGCTTTCCAGACGTGGGCGTTCGAGTAAGTTCGGTGAGAATGCAGATTGATAGACCCGATTATACTCGGTCAGACTTTTCGCCAGTTGAATGCGCCAGTGGATGAACGCCCGTTGTGGCCAGATACCGGTAAACAACATTGCCAGTAAAGAGCCGAGGATCACATCGCCGCTTCGCCATAACGCCGTATCAATTTCACCTGTCGGGGAACCAACAACAATTGCCAGCGTCACCCCAATCAATAATCCTTGATACGGTTTCTTGCCCAGCGCCAGCCAACCGCAAAGAAACATAGCCGCCGCGCACCAGACTAACATCAGCGGTAACGAGATTAACTCCAGTTGCAGAGCGATAAGACCTAATATCGAACCCAACACCGTACCGCCAATACGTTCGAAGGCGCGAGGGACAACGTTACCCCAGAACGAGATTGGCCCCATAATCACCACCATGGTGACCAGCGGCCAGGTACTTTCCGGGATAGTAAACAGGCGGATAATGAGAAAAGTGAGCAGGAATGCCAGCGCGACCCGAGTACCATGCACAATGCGGTAATGGCGGTATACCCGGATTTCAAACGGGCTTAATGACTTATCGGCACGCACGCAGAAACTCCGTAATGAAGATTAAAAGCGCTCATAACTCATCTGTCGGCCAGAAGGCGCGCCTCTGAATTATCCGACGGACAAACCGGGAACAGTGTAATTTCCCGGCAGGAGCGAAAAATTTGAAAGGCGCATCTTACTCTTTTCGCTTTCAAAAAAAAGAGTGGTCATCGCGTTAACACACCGCCCTGAGATGAATTAGTGATGTTTTGGCTGCACCGCAACATACATTTCGATATCCCAGTACCCATCTTCCGCGCCATTGTTCAAATAAACCTCGAAGCAGGGCTTTGGTAACATTTCATAAGCACTGTCCTGCAAGAGGCTATTAAAGAACTGATACCAGGGTTTAGCAAAATCATCACCGACTACACGAGCCACCGCAACCGCATACTGACCACCTGAAATTTCTGTCAGAATGACGCCCTCACTGTTTTCGGGGAGCGTAAAGTTATTCGGTACCGTCACGACGGTGTCGCAGCGTAATTTTTCGGCGGGTGTTTCATCTGGATTGTCGTAATAGACAGCAACCCACTCCTTCGGCACAATATTTTGGCTATCTACCCACATCATCAACTGCTCAAAACCTTTCTTTACCGTCTGTTCCCACGGGCCAACGAGATGGAAACCTGCAACGGTACGTTTATCTTCCTGCTTAATCTCGTAGTTCATGACGCCTCCATTAATACTGTTTTTATATACAGTATAGTTGCAATATTAAAACCACAAGGAATGAGTGTTGATTATGCGAGCAGACTCGCACTCCTGCCAGTCTGCTGCAAAAGAAAGGTCAGGCCTTATGGTGGAAATAATCACTCAGGCGAGAAAACATGCTGCCTTCCCCGACAGATTCCAGGGTAACCAGCGGCCAGTGCGCCACCTGTTTATCACGGTCGTAAAGTTCAATTTCCCCTACCCGCTGATGGGCGCTAATTGGCGCGGTGAGTTCTTTACCATCAAGGGTATATTTGGCTTTGATATGTGGAATTTCGGCTTTCGGTAGCACCATCCAGAACTCTTGTTCCGTTCCCAGGGCGATATTTTCTTTATCGCCATACCAGATGCGTTCCGTACCGACCTTTTTCCCACGGTGCAAAATTTGCACCGTAGTAAAGTTTTGTTGCCCCCAACGCAGTAATTTTCTTGCCTCTTCCTCACGACCTTTTGCGCTGTCAGCACCCATTACCACTGCAATGAGACGACGCTGCCCATCTACAGCCGAAGCAATGAGATTAAACCCGGCACCAGAAGTATGACCCGTTTTCAGGCCGTCAACATTCATGGTTTTATCCCACAATAACCCGTTACGGTTTTGCTGGGTGATACCGTTCCAGGTGAGGCTTTTCTCACTGTACATATGATAAAACTCGGGCTCGCCGTGGATGATAGCACGAGAAAGCACAGCTAAATCATAAGCCGAGCTATGCTGACCTGGCGCATCCAGGCCATGCACTGTTTCAAAATGCGTATCCTTGAGATGCAGCTTCTCGGCATAGTTGTTCATCATTTCAACAAACTGCCGTTGCCCACCGGCAATATAGTCAGCCAGAGCAACACAAGCGTCATTTCCGGAATCAACAATTAAACCACGGCTTAAATCACGTACCGATACGCGATCGCCCTCTTTCAAAAACATCAGTGAAGAACCGACAAACACCGGATTATCTTTCGCCCACGCATCGCGCCCCACGGTGACAATATCGTCTGGCGTAATGCGATGACTATCGATAGCGCGATCCACGACATAGCCCGTCATCAGCTTTGTCAGGCTGGCGGGATTGCGCTGTTGATGCTCATTACCCGCGGTGAGAATCTGACCGGTGGTGTAATCCATCAGTACCCAGGACCCGGCTTGAATCTGTGGAGGCTGAGGTGAAAAAGGAATGTTTTCCGCCGCAAAACCAGACGATAAGTTAAAAACGAACAAAGAAGCAGCAATAATAAGACGGCGTTTCAACAGCAAACCCTCAGGAGTTTCAAATAGCTGTTCTTTTTACGGAAATACTTATGAACTGGCTGGAATAAAGTGCAAGAAAATGTGACTACTCTCTCATTTTTATCTGACATGATCTGTTGCCACTCGCTGTCAAATTGTCGCGCTAAAGCTGATTAGCACGGTGATATTTGATACTCTGGCAGACAGCAGAAATAACGGATTTAACCTAATGATGAATGACGGTAAGCAACAATCTACCTTTTTGTTTCACGATTACGAAACCTTTGGCACGCACCCCGCGTTAGATCGCCCTGCACAGTTCGCAGCCATTCGCACCGATAGCGAATTCAATGTCATCGGCGAACCCGAAGTCTTTTACTGCAAGCCCGCGGATGACTATTTACCCCAGCCTGGAGCAGTATTAATTACCGGTATTACCCCGCAGGAAGCACGGGCGAAAGGAGAAAACGAAGCCGCGTTTGCCGCCCGTATTCACTCGCTTTTTACCGTACCGAAGACCTGTATTCTGGGCTACAACAATGTGCGTTTCGACGACGAAGTCACACGCAACGTTTTTTATCGTAATTTCTACGATCCTTACGCCTGGAGCTGGCAGCATGATAACTCGCGCTGGGATTTACTGGATGTTATGCGTGCCTGTTATGCCCTGCGCCCGGAAGGAATACACTGGCCTGAAAATGATGACGGTCTACCGAGCTTTCGCCTTGAGCATTTAACCAAAGCGAATGGTATTGAACATAGCAACGCCCACGATGCGATGGCTGATGTGTACGCCACTATTGCGATGGCAAAGCTGGTAAAAACGCGTCAGCCACGCCTGTTTGATTATCTCTTTACCCATCGTAATAAACACAAACTGATGGCGTTGATCGATGTTCCGCAGATGAAACCCCTGGTGCACGTTTCCGGAATGTTTGGAGCATGGCGCGGCAATACCAGCTGGGTGGCACCGCTGGCGTGGCATCCTGAAAATCGCAATGCCGTAATTATGGTGGATTTGGCAGGAGACATTTCGCCATTACTGGAACTGGATAGCGACACATTGCGCGAGCGTTTATATACCGCAAAAACCGATCTTGGCGATAACGCCGCCGTTCCGGTTAAGCTGGTGCATATCAATAAATGTCCGGTGCTGGCCCAGGCGAATACGCTACGCCCGGAAGATGCCGACCGACTGGGAATTAATCGTCAGCATTGCCTCGATAACCTGAAAATTCTGCGTGAAAATCCGCAAGTGCGCGAAAAAGTGGTGGCGATATTCGCGGAAGCCGAACCGTTTACGCCTTCAGATAACGTGGATGCACAGCTTTATAACGGCTTTTTCAGTGACGCCGATCGTGCAGCAATGAAAATTGTGCTGGAAACCGAGCCGCGTAATTTACCGGCACTGGATATCACTTTTGTCGATAAACGGATTGAAAAGCTGTTGTTCAATTATCGGGCGCGCAACTTCCCGGGGACGCTGGATTATGCCGAGCAGCAACGCTGGCTGGAGCACCGCCGCCAGGTCTTCACGCCAGAGTTTTTACAGGGTTATGCAGATGAATTGCAGATGCTGGCACAACAATATGCCGATGACAAAGAGAAAGTGGCGCTGTTAAAAGCGCTTTGGCAGTACGCGGAAGAGATCGTCTAATTTGAAGCCTCCGCCGCTGGTACGGCGGAGGACAATGTTGAGTCAGGCTTTTTGAACGGTGATGCTCCACGCTGCATCGCCAATCTGCTGATAATCGGTGATGGCATGTCCTTCTTCTGCCGCCCACTGTGGGATTGCTTCAGTTGCCTGGGTGCAATCAAACTCAATTACCAACTCATCGCCGCTGGCCATTTCTGCCAGTGCTGCTTTTGCTTCTATGAGTGGAAACGGACAGACCTGCGTCACCACATCCAGCTTTTTAATTGCCATCTTTACACCTTACTTAATTTGCCGCAGCAGTTGCCAGTCGCGCCTTACGCTGCGGTCGAACATACACAAGCCAGGACGCAGTCCAGACTCCGAGAATCATAAATACAAGGCCAATCCAGCCCTGCCAGGTCATCATTGCAGTCATAACCAGTCCATTACCGATAGAGCAACCACCTGCAATACTGGCACCGAAGCCCATCAGTACACCACCTAACCCGCTACGTAATGTTGTTTGTGCATCAGCTGCGCGAACGCGGAACTCACGGCTCGCTTTGGCTGCAATAAATGACCCCACGAAGATCCCTAACACCAGGAAAACGCCCCAGTTAATGTATTTCACGTCACCCGCGACCAGAAATTGCAGAATATTGGCCGTTGGGGAAGTGATTCCTAACCCAAACATGCGTCCGGTTGCTTCACTCAGGGGCCAGGCTAAAAGCGCAATCAAACCGATGAGTACAGCAGTGACAAAGGGATGCCAGCGTTTTTCAAACAGAATATGAGCGATCCCGGTTCGGCGCGGCGGTAAGGTCGCGACTTTGAGTTTTGGCTTCTTCAACTCTTTCATCACCACCCAGAGCGTTATCACCAGCAAAACGGCAACCAACGGCCACACAGACAAATTAAAAGTCTCAGCAATAGAGTTATGTTCAGTACTGTAGTGCTGCAAGGTTTGATTTAAACCACTGGCATGTGGAGAACGCATCACCGCACTCATCACCATATAAGTGAAAAGCGCGATCCAACTGCCGATCAATCCCTCACCCGCGCGATACCAGGTCCCGGTGGCACATCCACCCGCCAGAACAATTCCCAGCCCGAAGATATACCCACCTATAACAGTACCAAGCCACGGGAACGCCCCGGCTTCGTAAGTCAGTAGGCCCGCCTGAATTAACGCAAAAACCCCCACGCTTTGTACCGAAATTGCAATCAGCAAGGCGTAAAACATGCGATTATTTTTCACGATATACATATCGCGAAAACCACCTGTCAGGCAAAAACGCCCACGCTGCATGACAAATCCCAGCAGAGCACCACAAATTAGCCCGCTTAATATCATTGAAAACATAAATTAATTAACCAGATGAATGTTAATAGGGAAATTATTCATGACTGGTGGAATGCAGACCAATAACCAAATTCTCTAAATTAGAACAAATGGTTATTAATGAGGATGTCGATAAAAAAGAATAAAAAAACCGGAGCCAAATATTCATTCGACTCCGGTTTATTATTACAAAAGATGATTACGCTACGTCTTCGTACTGCGGAACCGGGTTACGGAAACTCTTGGTGACGCAAGCCAGGTAAATCAGACCGATAGCCGCCCAGATCAGACCCAGAACCATTGAGCTTTCTTCCAGGTTAACCCACAGCGCACCAACGGTCAGCGCACCACACATCGGCAGGAACAGATACTGGAAGTGATCTTTCAGCGTCTTATTACGCTTCTCACGGATCCAGAACTGCGAGATGACCGACAGGTTAACGAAGGTGAACGCCACCAACGCACCAAAGTTAATCAGCGCTGTAGCCATTACCAGGTCGAAGTTGATTGCCAGCAGGGCAATCGCGCCAACCAGGATGATGTTCATCGCCGGAGTACGCCATTTCGGGTGTACATAACCGAAGAAGCTTTTCGGGAATACGCCGTCACGACCCATTACGTACATCAGACGCGCTACGCCTGCATGCGCCGCCATACCGGACGCCAGTACGGTAATGGTGGAGAAGATCAGCGCGCCAACCTGGAACGCTTTACCCGCAACGTACAGCATGATTTCAGGCTGTGACGCATCCGGATCTTTAAAGCGAGAGATATCCGGGAAGTACAGCTGCAGGAAGTAAGTTGCAAAGATGAAGATCATGCCGCCAATCAGCGCGGTCAGGAAAATCGCACGCGGGATCACGCGCTCTGCATCTTTGGTTTCTTCCGACAGGTTGCTGATGCCGTCAAAGCCGGTAAAGGAGAAGCACAGGATTGTCGCCCCGGTAATCATCGGGATAACATGCGCATCGCCAGACCAGAACGGACGAGTGCTCGCCAGCGTACCAGCGCCTTCACCTTCAAATACGCCATAAACAACCATGCCCAGAATCACCGCGATCAGCACTACCTGCAACACGACGATTACAGTGTTGAAGTTCGCTACGGATTTCAGACTACGCAGGTTAAAGGCGGTCATAAAGGCCACCAGCGCCACCACAAACATCCACGATGGGATGGAAGGCACTAGAGCTTCAAAATAGATTTTCGCCAGCAGAATGTTGATCATCGGCGCGAACAGATAGTCGAGCAGAGAAGACCAACCCACCATAAAGCCGACAGTCGGGCTAATGGATTTCTGGGCGTAAGTGTATGCAGAGCCAGCAGAAGGATAGCGGCGAACCAGCTTCCCGTAGCTCAGAGCCGTAAACAGGATCGCAATCAATGCGAACGCATAGGCTGTCGGCACATGACCATCCGTGAGGCCTGAAACGATACCAAAAGTATCAAACAGCGTCATCGGCTGCATATAGGCAAGACCCATCATTACAACCGGAACTAACGTAAGCGTTTTACGCAATTCCACGCGAGAGGTGTTTGGAGTAACGTTATGCGACATGGTCATTCTCCTTTACGGTGATAACCGTCGCGTAAGCAAAAAATTGCCCCATTTTTTTGGATTCCTCAGCGACAACAACTGTCGATTTTTAGTAAATATCTATCCGGTACGAAGCCCGGCCTCTTGGTATGAATGATTGGTTTGAAGCAAAAAATAACCGACGCTGATGAAACGTCGGTTTTTAGTCATTTTTTGACAGCGGCGCATTGTGCCTAAATGGGGGGGAAATGACAAGAGAATGAGAGGCTTGTCATAATAATTTTTCTTTAAATGGCTGATTTTCCGTCATCAGATTTTGCATAAACACCGGCGATCGCACTATTTGCTAAAATTTCATCCCGCCACCAGCCGCTGGCAAGCCCTGCGGTCTGTTCATTCCAGCCAATCCAGACGGGTTCAAAGAGAGTTTGGGCGACCACTTTCTTCTCGATTAACGCGCCACTATCGAGAAACCGTTGCGCCAGATAACGGGGTAAATAGCCGCAGCCGAGGCCGCTAATTTGCAGCTCCAGCTTGGTTTTAAAATCGAAAACGGTAATGGCTTCTTGTTCGTCGAGAAGTTGTGAGGCCGTAGAAGCGCCTGCCTGCGCAGTATCCCCCACCACAATCGCCCGATATCGCTTAATAATACGACGATTTAACGGCTCTTCTTCCAGGGCTAACGGATGATGAGGCGCGACCGCAAAGACTTGTTCCAGATCGCCCAACCGTGAAAAACCAAACTCACTGGAAGATGGTGGCTCATGCATCGCGCCAACAATAATATCCGCTCGCCCCTGAGTCAGGGCATCCCAGGAACCACCGAGTACGCCATTGATAAACTTCAGGCGCGTCACGCTATGATGTTGATAAAAAGCTTCAATCAGTGGCGCAAGCAGAGAAAAAGGAAACGTGTCGTCCACGCCAATAACCAGCTCGTTTTCCCAGCCTTCATGCAGTTTGATCGCCTGCTTTTCCAGTTCTCGCACGGTATGCAGAACTTCCCGCCCTTTCTCTAATAACATTTTTCCGGTACGGGTGAATTTAGCGCGGTGACCGCTACGATCAAGCAATTGAATATTAAGGTCGCTTTCCAGCTTGTGAACGGTGTAACTCAGAGCGGACGGCGTCTTATAGAGTTTGGCCGACGCCGCCGCAAAACTGCCTTCTTTTTCTAAGGCATCGAGGATCATCAACACATCCAGCAGTGGTTTCATACACGCCCCCTTGCAGTGCATGCGGCGTCCTGCTGGCGTGATCGTTTACTCCAGCGGCATTACCAGCGGATCGGGATACTGGTATTCAAATCCCAGTTCATTACAAATCCGACTGCCATCAATAATCTTACCTTTGCCGCTGTCCAGACTATTTCTGAACTGCGGAGGCTCCAGCCCCAGTAAACGGGCCATCTGCGGATAGAAAACATTACGCGCAGGGTGAGCTGGCGCACATATATTATAGATGTGTCCGCCTTTAGGTGCCTGTAACAACAGAGTGATAGCGCCAATAACATCTTCTAAATGGACTAAATTAACACCATGTTCACCATCAGGCGCGGTTTTTCCGGCAAAGAAGCGTCCGGGATGACGTCCCGGTCCGACCAGCCCCGCAAGACGCAGAATATCGACCGAAGTACCAGGTAAATTGTGCAGCCAGTCTTCGAGTTCTTCTAATACTCGTCCACTATTGGTTACCGGATTACGCGGGGTAGTTTCTTTGACCGTGCCTTGCGCGTCGCCATAGACAGATGTTGAGCTGGTAAAAATAATTCGGGGAATACGATGGGCCAGCGCGCTATCCACTAACTCTTGTACCGCTTGTAAATAGAACTCATCGCCGGGGCCGCTACGACGTGCCGGAAGCGTAATGACCAGCGCATCGGCATCCATCAGGGCATCCAGATCGTCAGAATCGCAAACTAGCTCAGGCTCCATGCGAAGCAGATAGCTATCAATGCCACTCATTCGGGCCGCTTCGACACCATCTTGTGTGGTTTTACTCCCGGTGACTTGCCAGCCTCGCGCTGAAAGTGACATCGCCAGCGGCATGCCTAACCACCCTAACCCGACAATTGCGACCTTTTTCATCCGTTATCTCCTGATACACCTTAGATCTATAAGGCTACGCTAGCGTATCAAAACTGACAATTCATTCTATGAATGAAATCGAAACTGTTAGCAAATATACAATTGCCTGATGCGCTCCGCTTATCAGTCCTACAAAAACATCAATATATTGAATTTAGGCAACATTTGTAGACCTGATAAGGCATTCACGCCGCATCCGGCAGGAACAAAGCCCACTTTAGTTACAGAACACAATGTTCTTGAGGGTTTTAAAGACATATTTTCACGATTACTTTTCTAACGTAGTCATTCCAGGCCCCCTCCTTTCCCCGCTCATTCATTAAACAAATCCATTGCCATAAAATATATAAAAAAGCCCTTGCTTTCTAACGTGAAAGTGGTTTAGGTTAAAAGACATCAGTTGAATAAACATTCACAGAGACTTTTATGACACGCGTTCAATTTAAACACCACCATCATCACCATCATCCTGACTAGTCTTTCAGGCGATGTGTGCTGGAAGACATTCAGATCTTCCAGTGGTGCATGAACGCATGAGAAAGCCCCCGGAAGATCACCTTCCGGGGGCTTTTTTATTGCGCGGTTGCTAACGGTTCAGACAGGTTTAAAGAGGAATAAGAAAATGACAGACAACACTCGTTTACGCATAGCTATGCAGAAATCCGGCCGTTTAAGTGATGACTCACGTGAATTGCTGGCGCGCTGTGGCATTAAAATCAATCTTCACACCCAGCGCCTGATCGCGATGGCAGAAAACATGCCGATTGATATTCTGCGCGTGCGTGACGACGACATTCCCGGTCTGGTAATGGACGGCGTGGTTGACCTCGGGATTATCGGCGAAAACGTGCTGGAAGAAGAGCTGCTTAACCGCCGCGCCCAGGGTGAAGATCCACGCTACTTTACCCTGCGTCGTCTGGATTTCGGCGGCTGCCGTCTTTCGCTGGCAACGCCGGTTGATGAAGCCTGGGATGGCCCGCTCTCCTTAAACGGTAAACGTATCGCCACCTCTTATCCTCACCTGCTCAAGCGTTATCTCGACCAGAAAGGCATCTCTTTTAAATCCTGCTTACTGAACGGTTCTGTTGAAGTCGCCCCGCGTGCCGGACTGGCGGATGCGATTTGCGATCTGGTTTCCACCGGTGCCACGCTGGAAGCAAACGGCCTGCGCGAAGTCGAAGTTATCTACCGCTCGAAAGCCTGCCTGATCCAGCGCGATGGCGAAATGGAAGAATCCAAACAGCAACTGATCGACAAACTGCTGACCCGTATTCAGGGTGTGATCCAGGCGCGCGAATCAAAATACATCATGATGCACGCACCGACCGAACGTCTGGATGAAGTCATCGCCCTGCTGCCAGGTGCCGAACGCCCAACCATTCTGCCGCTGGCGGGTGACCAACAGCGTGTAGCGATGCACATGGTCAGTAGCGAAACCCTGTTCTGGGAAACGATGGAAAAACTGAAAGCGCTGGGTGCCAGTTCAATCCTGGTCCTGCCGATTGAGAAGATGATGGAGTGATCGCCATGAGCTTTAACACAATCATTGACTGGAATAGCTGTACTGCGGAGCAACAACGCCAGCTGTTAATGCGCCCGGCGATCTCCGCTTCTGAAAGCATTACCCGCACCGTTAACGATATTCTCGATAACGTGAAAACGCGTGGCGATGAGGCCCTGCGGGAATACAGCGCGAAGTTTGATAAAACCACGGTTACCGCGCTGAAGGTGTCTGCTGAGGAAATTGCCGCCGCTAGCGAACGCCTGAGCGACGAGCTAAAACAGGCGATGGCGGTGGCAGTGAAGAATATTGAAACCTTCCACACTGCGCAAAAACTGCCGCCGGTAGATGTAGAAACGCAGCCAGGCGTGCGTTGCCAGCAGGTCACGCGCCCGGTCGCTTCAGTTGGGTTGTATATTCCTGGCGGCTCCGCCCCGCTCTTCTCAACGGTATTAATGCTGGCGACTCCGGCGCGTATTGCGGGCTGTAAAAAAGTGGTGCTGTGCTCACCGCCGCCGATTGCCGATGAGATCCTTTACGCGGCGCAGTTGTGCGGTGTGCAGGACGTGTTTAACGTCGGCGGCGCACAGGCCATTGCCGCACTGGCGTTTGGTACGGAATCTGTGCCGAAAGTTGACAAAATCTTCGGGCCAGGCAACGCCTTTGTCACCGAAGCGAAACGTCAGGTGAGCCAGCGTCTGGACGGTGCGGCGATCGATATGCCCGCAGGCCCGTCGGAAGTGTTGGTCATTGCCGACAGCGGCGCTACGCCGGATTTCGTGGCTTCTGATTTGCTTTCTCAGGCTGAACACGGCCCGGACTCACAGGTGATTTTACTGACGCCCGCTGCTGATATGGCGCATCAAGTTGCCGAGGCCGTCGAACGCCAACTGGCAGAACTGCCGCGTGCCGAAACCGCACGCCAGGCACTGAGCGCCAGCCGCCTTATTGTGACCAACGATTTAGCACAGTGCGTAGAGATCTCCAACCAGTACGGCCCGGAGCACCTGATCATTCAGACCCGCAACGCCCGCGACCTGGTCGATGGCATCACCAGCGCCGGTTCGGTATTTCTTGGTGACTGGTCACCGGAATCGGCAGGTGATTACGCCTCCGGAACCAACCATGTTCTACCGACTTACGGCTACACCGCCACCTGTTCCAGCCTCGGCCTGGCGGATTTCCAGAAGCGTATGACCGTGCAGGAACTGTCGAAAGAAGGTTTCTCCGCGCTGGCTTCGACCATTGAAACACTGGCCGCCGCCGAGCGCCTGACCGCCCACAAAAATGCCGTTACTTTGCGTGTTAACGCCCTTAAGGAGCAAGCATGAGCACCGTGACTATTACCGATTTAGCGCGTGAAAACGTCCGCAACCTGACGCCGTATCAGTCGGCGCGTCGTCTGGGCGGTAATGGCGACGTCTGGCTGAACGCCAACGAATATCCCACAGCCGTGGAGTTTCAGCTTACTCAGCAAACGCTCAACCGCTACCCGGAATGCCAGCCGAAAGCGGTGATTGAAAATTACGCGCAATATGCAGGCGTAAAACCGGAACAGGTGCTGGTCAGCCGTGGCGCGGACGAAGGTATTGAACTACTGATTCGCGCTTTTTGCGAACCGGGTAAAGACGCCATCCTCTACTGCCCGCCAACGTACGGCATGTACAGCGTCAGCGCTGAAACCATTGGCATCGAGTGCCGCACAGTGCCGACGCTGGAAAACTGGCAACTGGACTTACAGGGCATTTCCGACAAGCTGGACGGCGTAAAAGTGGTCTATGTTTGCAGCCCCAACAACCCAACCGGGCAACTGATCAATCCGCAGGATTTTCGCACCCTGCTGGAGTTAACGCGCGGTAAGGCGATTGTGGTTGCCGATGAAGCCTATATCGAGTTTTGCCCGCAGGCATCGCTGGCTGGCTGGCTGGCGGAATATCCGCACCTGGCTATTTTACGCACACTGTCGAAAGCATTTGCTCTGGCGGGGCTTCGTTGCGGATTTACGCTGGCAAACGAAGAAGTCATCAACCTGCTGATGAAAGTGATTGCCCCCTACCCGCTCTCGACGCCGGTTGCCGACATTGCGGCCCAGGCGTTAAGCCCGCAGGGAATTATCGCCATGCGTGAGCGGGTGGCGCAAATTATTGCAGAACGCGAATACCTGATTGCCGCACTGAAAGAGATCCCCTGCGTGGAGCAGGTTTTTGACTCTGAAACCAACTACATTCTGGCGCGCTTTAAAGCCTCCAGTGCAGTGTTTAAATCTTTGTGGGATCAGGGCATTATCTTACGTGATCAGAATAAACAACCCTCTTTAAGCGGCTGCCTGCGAATTACCGTCGGAACCCGTGAAGAAAGCCAGCGCGTCATTGACGCCTTACGTGCGGAGCAAGTTTGATGAGTCAGAAGTATCTTTTTATCGATCGCGATGGAACCCTGATTAGCGAACCGCCGGGTGATTTTCAGGTGGACCGTTTTGATAAACTCGCCTTTGAACCGGGCGTGATCCCGGAACTGCTGAAGGTGCAAAAAGCGGGCTACAAGCTGGTGATGATCACTAATCAGGATGGTCTGGGAACACAAAGTTTCCCACAGGCGGATTTCGATGGCCCGCACAACCTGATGATGCAGATCTTCACCTCGCAAGGCGTACAGTTTGATGAAGTGCTGATTTGTCCGCACCTGCCCGCCGATGAGTGCGACTGCCGTAAGCCGAAAGTAAAACTGGTGGAACGTTATCTGGCTGAGCAAGCGATGGATCGCGCTAACAGTTATGTGATTGGCGATCGCGCGACCGACATTCAACTGGCGGAAAACATGGGCATTAATGGTTTACGCTACGACCGCGAAATCCTGAACTGGCCGATGATTGGCGAGCAACTCACTAAACGAGACCGTTACGCCCATGTAGTGCGCAACACCAAAGAGACGCAAATTGACGTCCAGGTGTGGCTGGATCGCGAAGGTGGCAGCAAGATTAACACCGGCGTTGGCTTCTTTGATCATATGCTGGATCAGATCGCCACCCACGGCGGTTTCCGCATGGAAATCAACGTCAAAGGCGACCTCTATATCGACGATCACCACACCGTCGAAGATACCGGCCTGGCGCTGGGCGAAGCGTTAAAAATTGCTCTTGGCGACAAACGCGGTATTTGCCGCTTCGGTTTTGTGCTGCCGATGGACGAATGCCTTGCCCGCTGCGCGCTGGATATCTCTGGTCGCCCGCACCTGGAATATAAAGCTGAATTTACCTACCAGCGCGTGGGCGATCTCAGCACTGAAATGATCGAGCACTTCTTCCGTTCGCTCTCATACACCATGGGCGTGACGCTACACCTGAAAACCAAAGGTAAAAACGATCATCACCGTGTAGAGAGCCTGTTCAAAGCCTTTGGTCGCACCCTGCGCCAGGCCATCCGCGTGGAAGGCGACACCCTGCCCTCGTCAAAAGGAGTGCTGTAATGAACGTGGTGATCCTTGATACTGGCTGCGCCAACCTGAACTCGGTGAAGTCTGCCATTGCGCGTCACGGTTATGAACCCAAAGTCAGCCGTGACCCGGACGTCGTGTTGCTGGCCGATAAACTATTTTTACCCGGCGTTGGCACTGCACAAGCAGCGATGGATCAGGTGCGTGAGCGCGAGCTGTTTGATCTCATCAAAGCCTGTACCCAACCGGTGCTGGGCATCTGCTTAGGGATGCAACTGCTGGGGCGGCGCAGCGAAGAGAGCAACGGCGTCGATTTGCTGGGCATCATCGACGAAGATGTGCCGAAAATGACCGACTTTGGTCTACCGCTGCCGCATATGGGCTGGAACCGCGTTTACCCGCAGGCAGGCAACCGCCTGTTTCAGGGGATTGAAGACGGAGCGTACTTTTACTTTGTTCACAGCTACGCAATGCCAGTCAATCCGTGGACCATCGCCCAGTGTAATTACGGCGAACCGTTCACCGCGGCGGTACAAAAAGATAACTTCTACGGCGTGCAGTTCCACCCGGAGCGTTCTGGTGCCGCTGGCGCTAAGTTGCTGAAAAACTTCCTGGAGATGTGATGATTATTCCGGCATTAGATTTAATCGACGGCACCGTGGTGCGTCTCCATCAGGGCGATTACGGCAAACAGCGCGATTACGGTAACGACCCGCTGCCGCGCTTACAGGATTACGCCGCGCACGGTGCCGAAGTGCTGCATCTGGTGGATCTGACCGGGGCAAAAGATCCGGCTAAACGTCAAATCCCGCTGATTAAAACTCTGGTGGCGGGCGTTAACGTTCCGGTGCAGGTTGGCGGCGGCGTGCGTAGCGAAGATGACGTGGCGGCGTTACTGGAAGCGGGCGTTGCGCGTGTGGTGGTCGGTTCCACCGCGGTGAAATCACCAGAAAGGGTGAAAGGCTGGTTTGAACGTTTCGGTGCCGATGCCTTAGTGTTGGCGCTGGATGTCCGTATTGACGAGCAAGGCAACAAGCAGGTAGCGGTCAGCGGCTGGCAAGAGAATTCGGGTGTGTCGCTGGAACAACTGGTGGAAACCTATCTGCCCGTCGGCCTGAAACATGTGCTGTGTACCGATATCTCGCGCGACGGCACGCTGGCAGGCTCTAACGTCTCTTTATATGAAGAAGTGTGCGCCAGATACCCGCAGGTGGCATTTCAGTCCTCCGGCGGTATTGGCGACATTAACGATGTTGCTGCCCTGCGTGGTACTGGCGTGCGCGGCGTAATAGTTGGTCGTGCATTACTGGAAGGTAAATTCACCGTGAAGGAGGCCATCGCATGCTGGCAAAACGCATAATTCCGTGTCTCGACGTTCGTGATGGTCAGGTGGTGAAAGGCGTACAGTTTCGCAACCATGAAATCATTGGCGATATCGTGCCGCTGGCAAAACGCTACGCTGAAGAAGGTGCAGACGAACTGGTGTTCTACGATATCACAGCTTCCAGCGATGGCCGTGTGGTAGATAAAAGCTGGGTATCTCGCGTGGCGGAAGTCATCGACATTCCGTTCTGTGTGGCGGGTGGGATTAAGTCTCTGGAAGATGCCGCGAAAATTCTTTCCTTTGGCGCGGATAAAATTTCCATCAACTCTCCTGCGCTGGCGGACCCGACGTTAATTACTCGCCTGGCGGATCGTTTTGGCGTGCAGTGTATTGTGGTCGGTATTGATACCTGGTACGACGGCGAAACCGGGAAATATCATGTGAATCAATATACCGGCGATGAAAGCCGCACCCGCGTCACTCAGTGGGAAACGCTCGACTGGGTACAGGAAGTGCAAAAACGCGGTGCCGGAGAAATCGTCCTCAACATGATGAATCAGGACGGCGTGCGTAACGGTTACGACCTCGAGCAGCTGAAAAAAGTGCGTGAAGTTTGCCACGTCCCGCTGATTGCCTCCGGTGGCGCGGGCACCATGGAACACTTCCTCGAAGCCTTCCGTGATGCCGACGTTGACGGCGCGCTGGCAGCTTCCGTATTCCACAAACAAATAATCAATATTGGTGAATTAAAAGCGTACCTGGCAACACAGGGCGTGGAGATCAGGATATGTTAACAGAACAACAACGTCGCGAACTGGACTGGGAAAAAACCGACGGACTGATGCCGGTGATTGTGCAACACGCGGTATCCGGCGAAGTGTTAATGCTGGGCTATATGAACCCGGAAGCCTTAGATAAAACCATCGAAAGCGGCAAAGTCACCTTCTTCTCGCGCACTAAACAGCGAATGTGGACCAAAGGCGAAACGTCTGGCAATTTCCTCAATGTGGTGAGTATTGCGCCGGACTGCGACAACGACACGTTACTGTTGCTGGCGAATCCCATCGGCCCGACCTGCCACAAAGGCACCAGCAGCTGCTTCGGCGACACCGCTCACCAGTGGCTGTTCCTTTATCAACTGGAACAACTGCTCGCCGAACGCAAATCTGCCGACCCGGAAACCTCTTACACTGCCAAACTGTATGCCAGCGGCACCAAACGCATTGCGCAGAAAGTGGGCGAAGAAGGCGTGGAAACCGCACTGGCCGCGACTGTACATGACCGCTTTGAGCTGACCAACGAGGCATCTGATTTGATGTATCACCTGCTGGTGCTGTTGCAGGATCAGGATCTGGATTTAACGACAGTAATTGAGAACCTGCGTAAACGGCATCAGTGAGTTGCGGGGTAAGCGGATGCGATGTTGTTGTCGCATCCGGCAAAAAAAACGGGCAAGGTGTCACCACCCTGCCCGTTTTCTTTAAAGCTGCAAAGATTACTTCGCGTTGTAATTACGCAGAGCATTACGCCCCAACACAATCCCCGCGCCAACCATGCCGCCCAGCAGCACCGCCAGAATCAAGGTAATTGCCTTTTTCGGGCTATCGCGACGAATAGGTAACGTCGGTTTCATCACATAGCGGTAAGCATGAATATCAAGATCATCAACTTTTAAGCTTTCGATATCCAGCAGGTTTTGACGAGTCTGATAGTAGTTTGATGAGAACACCAACGGACGAGTCGCCTCGTGCTTAATCATCGACTCCAGCGCTTCGCTCCCCAAAAGGAACATAGTATCTTGGGTTACGTCCTGTGTCTGCTGAATCTGCGGCTTTGTCACCTGCGCCTGATTCGCATACTGCAACGCTTCCTGAATCTGACGGATACGCAGATCTTTCTGCTCCTGCGCAACCACTTCCTGCGTTCTTAAAGAGTCCTGCAAGTTTTTCCGTCCCAGAGCAATGTTGTCCTTGAGATCCTTTTCTAGCTCTTGATTCACTTTATCGTCAACTTGCTGAATGTATTGGGCCAACTTCATTTGTGCGCCCTCTGCAGTTTGCCCAACATAAGAAACAGTCAATGGTAATTGCTGGTTCTTAACAGAAGGTTCGATGGTAAGCTTTTCTGGCTCTTCCTGATTATCCAGCGTTTCTGCTAATGCAGAGAAGGCAGAACTGAAGCGACCAATCAACGTTTCCTGTAAATCCGATACTTTCGGCGCAGCCTGACCATAGATAACATTCATGGCATTGTTATAGCCAGCAATTTGCCCCACGTCGGGCTGAGTGATAATTGCTGTTGACGTCCATTTCTCCTTCGCTACTGCCAAATATCCAATAGCCAGGGCAATAGCCACAATGACGGAAATGATGATTGTCATCTTGCCACGCCACAACTGCACTAGTAAATCAATCAAATCAATCTGTTCCGGGTCATGGTTTTGCCCAGAAACATTATTATTTTCTACTCTCATCATTACCCTAACTGACGGAAATTTCCAAGTCCGCATAGTTTAGCGATAATCCCCGTGAATGCTATAGGATAAGCGATAAAAATAATGAATTATTGCGGAGGTAACAAAAGACAATCAGGGCGTAAATAGCCCTGATAACAAGATGTTAGTCGCTGCCAAAGAGATCGCGGGTGTAGACCTTATCTGCCACATCCCTAAGCTCTTCTGCCATTCGGTTAGAGATAATGACGTCGGCTTGTTGTTTGAAGGTGGCGAGATCACGTTCCAGGCGAGAATTGAAGAATGAGTCTTCTTTCATCACTGGCTCGTAGATGATCACTTCAACACCTTTCGCCTTGATACGTTTCATAATCCCCTGAATAGAAGACGCACGGAAGTTATCTGAACCACTCTTCATAATCAGACGATAAATACCGACCACTTGCGGCTTGCGTGACAAAATGGCATCGGCAATAAAATCTTTACGCGTGCGGTTAGCATCGACAATTGCCGAGATCAGGTTATTCGGCACAGACTGATAGTTCGCCAGTAACTGCTTGGTATCTTTCGGCAAACAATAACCACCATAACCAAACGACGGGTTGTTGTAATGGTTGCCAATACGCGGATCGAGACAAACGCCTTCGATAATCTGGCGAGTATTCAGACCTAAACTTTCTGCGTAGCTATCCAGTTCGTTAAAGTATGCCACGCGCATCGCCAGGTAGGTGTTTGCAAAAAGTTTAATCGCTTCTGCTTCGGTCGAATCGGTAAACAGGGTCGGGATATTTTGCTTAATCGCGCCTTCCTGTAACAACGCAGCAAAACGTTCTGCACGTTCTGAACGCTCACCGATGACAATACGTGAAGGATGGAGATTATCGTAAAGGGCTTTACCCTCACGGAGAAATTCCGGAGAGAAAATAATATTTTCAGTACGATATTTCTTATGCATCGCTGCGGTAAAGCCAACGGGTACCGTTGATTTGATGACCATAACCGCATAAGGATTTATCGCTACTACGTCCTTAATTACTGATTCTACACTCGATGTATTGAAATAATTAGTTTTAGGATCATAGTCGGTTGGAGTGGCGATGATGACATAATCAGCATCCCGGTAGGCTTCATTTTTATCTAATGTGGCATTAAAGTGTATTTCATCTGATTGCAAAAACTGCTGAATTTCCTTATCAACAATAGGAGATATCCGATCATTCAGCATAACAACGCGTGACGGTAAAATATCTAATGCCACAACCTCATGATTTTGAGCGATTAGAAGCCCGTTTGACAAGCCTACATAGCCAGTACCGGAAATGGTGATTTTCATTTCATGCTCTCAGAATTAACTTAACTGTGAATCATGATGTTTTTAGCATCCTGATAAGAGCTAAAAGTTTTAACGCTACGTTGTTCGATGGTCAACGCAACGAAAAACAATTCAGATTTTCTTTATAAGAATAGCTGATATTTATTAAGTTAATATTAAGCAGTGAAAATTAGTCTATAAGATAATTGGCAAAAAAAAAGCCCGGGGCAATATACGCCGGGCCTCAATTTTATTGTTGGTTAAATCAGATTAATCCAGCCATTCGGTATGGAACACACCTTCTTTATCAATGCGCTTATAAGTATGTGCACCGAAATAGTCACGCTGTGCCTGGATCAGGTTCGCAGGAAGAACAGCGGCGCGGTAGCTGTCATAATAGGCAACCGCAGCGGCGAAGGTCGGAACCGGGATACCGTTCTGTACTGCGTAAGCGACGACATCGCGCAGCGCCTGCTGATAATCATCGGCAATTTGCTTGAAGTACGGAGCCAGCAGCAGGTTAGCGATCTGCGGATTTTCGGCATAGGCATCGGTGATTTTCTGCAGGAACTGCGCACGGATAATGCAGCCAGCACGGAAAATCTTCGCGATTTCGCCGTAGTTCAGATCCCAGTTGTACTCTTCAGACGCCGCACGCAGCTGAGAGAAGCCCTGAGCGTAAGAAACGATTTTGCCCAGATACAGAGCACGACGAACTTTTTCGATGAACTCACCTTTGTCGCCAGCTGGCTGCGCTTGCGGGCCAGAGAGAACTTTAGATGCGGCAACACGCTGCTCTTTCAGAGAAGAGATATAACGTGCAAACACAGACTCGGTAATCAGCGACAGCGGTTCGCCGAGATCAAGCGCGCTCTGGCTGGTCCATTTACCGGTACCTTTGTTAGCCGCTTCATCCAGGATCACATCAACCAGGTAGTTACCGTCTTCATCTTTTTTGGTGAAGATGTCTTTGGTGATGTCGATCAGGTAGCTACTCAGTTCACCGTTATTCCACTCGGTAAAGGTCTGTGCCAGTTCTTCGTTAGAGAGATTCAGGCCGCCTTTCAGGAGAGAATAGGCTTCAGCAATCAGTTGCATATCACCGTATTCAATACCGTTGTGAACCATCTTCACATAGTGACCCGCGCCATCGGCACCAATATAGGTAACGCATGGCTCACCGTCTTCAGCCACTGCGGCGATTTTAGTCAGGATCGGCGCAACCAGTTCATAGGCATCTTTCTGGCCACCAGGCATAATGGAAGGACCTTTCAGCGCGCCTTCTTCACCACCGGAGACACCGGTACCGATAAAGTTAAAACCTTCGGCAGAAAGCTCACGGTTACGACGAATGGTATCCTGGAAGAAGGTATTACCACCATCAATAATGATGTCACCTTTATCGAGGTATGGCTTGAGGGAATCAATAGCAGCATCCGTGCCTGCACCTGCTTTCACCATTAACAGGATGCGACGAGGCGTTTCCAGAGATTCAACAAACTCTTTCACCGTATAGTAAGGAACCAGTTTCTTGCCTGGATTTTCGGCAATCACTTCTTCCGTCTTTTCACGGGAACGGTTGAAAATAGAGACGGTATAACCACGGCTTTCGATGTTGAGCGCAAGGTTGCGCCCCATCACTGCCATACCGACTACGCCGATCTGTTGCTTTGACATTGTTTACTCCTGTCAGGGGGGAGATTAATAATCTGAATATACAAATAATGAATGCGCATGACTAAAATAAATACAGCTTGAAATTACAGTTCCTCAAAAACAATAGAATTAGGCAAAAACCTCTTGTAACGATGCAAAGATTGTATAATATTATCTTCATCTATGTCATAAAGAAAATCGTCTTTAGTTTCACCAACTTTAAATGCCCCAAATCTTTCATGAAATTTGCAAACCGATTTATTCCCTTTTCTCACATCGAAATGGGCGGATTTAAATCCACGCATCAACGCGTATTGGTATATTATAAGAGCCGACTCAATCGAGGCATTAGAATGTGCCTTGTCGCTGAGTATCCATGACCCCCAACAAAACGATAATCCCTGCAAATCATATATCCTTACAGTCCCAATATCCTCCCCTCTCTTGTTTTTTATAATAAAGTAGGCCTGTTTGTTATCGCGGCTATATGTAGCAAGCCATTTTCTTTGGTCCTCTAAAACCGTACTTGTTTTTGATAAAAATCTTGACTTAGAGATATTTGTACGTAACGAAAGAATAAATTCGGCATCATTTTCACAAGCATTAACCAAGTCAATAGTATAACCATAGATTATTTTTGCTTTAATTTTCATGAGTATCCCTAATAAGATAATAATCTAATTTATTGGACCATATTTCCCGCGAATAAAACTTAGAACCCCCCGCGTAGCATATTTTAATCTTAACACCTTATTATCAAAGAAAAAAGGAATAAGAATAAAATATTTTATCCCAAGTTTGAAAATCTGCGATATCTTCCAAGGGAAAGGGGTATATTCACGAATGCACATATTAAGCACATTCCTAAATTGATAATAATGTCTGATAGGTGCGCCATAACCAGCATTTATTATATTTAACCTCCCAGTACCAAGTTGATGTGTTAATATGGCCTTTTGAGACAGTACTATTTGCACGCCCTTTGATATCGCGCGCCAGCCCCATTCAAAATCAACACAGTCAATAAATAATTTTTCATCGTGTAAACCAACTAAATCAAAGTGGCTTTTATTTATCAAAGTGCCCGAACTTGTAACATCACGGCAATTATATATGAAATCAAAAAGTTTCTTATCATATTTTGCTAAAGAGTTTCCTTTTGCATCACAAGGATTTGCACATATTACAGGCAAACATTTAATATTTTCAGTAACAAAACCCCTAACTATTAAAAGCGAACTAATCATAGTCGGATGAGGAAGACTATCATCATCAAGAAGCAATATGTCCTCATAGCCCATGTTTAATCCTAATTTAATACCATCATTCTGTGCTTTTGCTATACCTACATTGCCGCCCATTGATATATATTTAACTGAATGAATCTCGCATAATTCTTGTATTCTTTCACGTGTGTTCTGTTCTGTTGAATTATCAGACACTATTATATCAGCATCAATACATACTATATTAAAAATTTTTTTCAACTTCTGCAAATCAGAATTATACGTAACAATCACAGCTAGAACACTCATTACCCAATCCTTTTACGAGATAATGTTGAAAGAACTAATAATAAAAATAACAGCATATATATGTCAACGATATACGCTAACCCAACAGATGGATTAAGCATTAAAGGTAATGAGCGACAATATAACGCAGATACAAAAGCAACAATTACAGTCGGCGCATGATAGCAAGAATATTTTAATTTATTAAGCGAACCTAAAACCACGCCTATAACAATAGAAAAAATCACGCCACCTATATAACCAAAATAAACAAGCCCCGCTATATCGAAATGTGCAGTGGGACCACGCATTATATCATCATCCGGGTACCAATATAGCCATATTTGGCGACCAATATCTCCATTTGAGAAATCTTGCCCAAATAATCGGCTCATAAATGAATTTCCAAAAACATTGGAAAAAAACTGAAGCACAGGGAAATTGATATTTATATCATCAAGAACCCGCTGGGTAAGAGATAAATAGTAGGAATCCCCATTCGCCAAGATGCGCAATATAAAAAGTTCTAATGTAACAGGCGCACCTGGAATATATTGCGAATTCTGGTAGCCTATTCCATCTGATAATTTTTGCAACATAAATAAAATAAATAAAAATAACGCAACCAAAAATACACCAGCCAGCACTATAGTTTTCAAATGTAATTTAATTTTTATCCTTTCCCCAACAAAACCAGCAACAAACATAACATACATTTGCTCAAGCAAAGCAAACTTAGCGCCAGAAAAAAATGCCGAAACACAAGAAAAAACTAATGCAATAATAAGGTACTTCTTTTTCCCAAGCCTAATGTAATTTATATACATCCACGCTGCAATTATTAGTCTCAAGGCATCCATTATTCTCACAATTGGGCCAAGACCTTTATTCGCGTCAAATCGTGACAATAGGAGACCAGCTATTGATACCTTTGATAAGTAAATCAGCAGCATAGCGAAATATATAAACCACAATAACTGAAGTATAAACCTTTCATTATATCGGATGGAATAACCCAATCTAATAAATAGTCCTGCATGCTTACTTCTTCTTATTGATGATAGACTATAACTCACAAAAAAAACAACATTGCTGATTAATAGATATGAAAAGTAATCGTCTGGAATATAGTCATGTATGTATAAAAGTAAAATAACTGCGTATGATGTGCCAAATGTAAATGTGTAATAAAAATGGAAAGGATCAAGAATATAACCCACTGTCTTTTTTGATAAAAGAAATAACAATATACAAATAGTGAATAAGTATATCAAGAACTCCAAGCTATTGTCGAATAAGAAATCAAAAAAGAGATAATCCCTCACTTTGATAATCTCCGAGAAATCCACTTAATTATATGTACGAAGAAATACTTTGCAAAATAAAAAAATAACTTTTCACAAACAATAACTTTAATTATTTTCTTTATTGCTTTATTGTTTTTTTCGCGTAAAGATAGTAAAAAGTAGAAAGCATACTGGTTTGAAATCGCATCTTTATAATACTTTAGTGGGACTATTGATTTAAATGTTTCTTCAACCATAGACAATTGTTTTAATAAATTTTTGTATGTATTAAACTGATGCTGCCGATAGAAAGAAACAACAAGATCAGCAAAAAAAAATATATTCCCCCTATCAAAAGAATTTCTCATAAATAATTTAACAAACATCGGATAATCATCCCATACAAGCTTGGAATCCCATCCTCCAACATCTCTCAAACAAGCCGTTTTAAAAATAGTGCTTTGTAACAGCAACGGTTTGGGGAAATTTATAAAAATATCCTTCCTGATCTCGCTATCTTTTTTAGAGAAGAAGTCAAAATGTTCTTTTCCATAAACTTTTTGCTCGGGTGTTTTTCCAGTATATAACACGTAAGCATTTCCAATTGCTATATTCATGTTTTCATGTGCCAGCATTGTCTGAAACATTGAAGTGAATCCATAAGGGTTAATAATATCATCTGATGCGATAAAGAATGCATACTCTGTATCAATAAGCTTAAGCGACATATTTAAAGAGTCTACTAAACCGGCATTTTCCTTTCTGAAAAACCTAGTGATAGATTGATAATTATATCTTTCAATATATTTTTCAATAATCTCGCATGATCCATCAGATGACCCATCATCGATAATGATCACTTTTTTTTGCAAATTTACATTATATACAGAGTTTAGTGTTTCTACTATAAACTCGCGATGATTATACGATAAAACTATTAAGGTTATCACAGCCCCCCCTTCAATAATAAAGATTAATTTTTTATAGCTTTATTCAGTAGAATATATACACATATGAAATATAATATATAATTTAGTACATATGCTAAATTAGCTCCATGTACGCCATATTTTTTTATAAAAAAATAACTTAAAAGAACCAAGGTTATGGTGAACACAATCTCGGTAAATACAAATAGTTTTGTTGATTTTTTTGCTATCATTGGATAGGCGTATACCCAGCTAATAACTTTTATAACATCACCTATTAATTGGATTTTAAATAACTCCCTTGCCTCTCTGAACTGTTCAGTATACAATAATGAAATTGAGAAATCCCTTAGGATATATACCGCAACAGCCATCAATGAAACTATTGGTAATACAATTGATGCGACAGATTTTACTTCACGAACCAAAGAGTTATGATCATATAAAGAACTGAGTCTTGGAAGATAGTAAACTGATAGCCCCATTGTAATTACACTCAAATAAGCCTCAGATATTTTCCAAACAGCTTGCCACTCCCCAGCATTTTTCCAACCGGTATATTCTATTAAAAAGCCTCTAATTAAAATCATACCTAATGGTAACGATACAGCACTAACTATAGCCATAAATATATATTCTGCTATATTCTTCTTAACATCTGTGCTAATTTTACCTATTAAATAGCCAATCTTCAGCCAAGGCTGATATATATTAATAATGAAAGATATAATTCCTATTAAAGCATATTGAAGTGAAGCACCAACTAACGCGCCAACTATACCGAAATTAACAATCACAAAGATCATTATTAGACCTGAAAGTACAGAAGCTATAATGCCTGTATAAACATACTGCTTGTAGCTTTCTAAACCGTTCAATATTGAATTAATTAGCGTCCCTATAGATGTTATAGGAGCTACAAATACCATTAATAAAACGATCCAGTAATTATCACTATGTCCAAAAAGAAGTAAGGATATCTCCTGCGCATAAAAACATCCGACTATAATTATAATTGTAGAGAAACACATAACATATAAGATTGATGCTCGCCAGTATGGCGAGCATTTTTCAAAATCATGACTATTTTCTGATGTGAATTTTATAACCCCATTACCTACGGGTGAATTTATAATCCCGTTTAAACTTAAAATAACACTTTGCATTTGTCCTAGAAGAGCAACTCCACTGGTTCCTGCATACACTGCAACTATTTTTGAAATAGCAAACCCCATAACCATTTTTATAAGTGTCATGATACCGGAAAGTAAAGAAATGCTTAGTATTTTTTTCATGATTTAAAAGAATTTATTGAAGAAACTATTCTTTCGACATCCTTTTGTGTTAATGTTGAATCTAATGGAATAGACAGAACTTCATCATGAATCATCTCAGTAATAGGGAGAACTAAATTATTCCAAGACCTAAAGCAATTTTGCTTATGAGGTGGAATGGGATAATGAATTAATGTTTGAACCCCATTTTCAATTAAATGTTTAATCAGCAACTCTCTTTTTTTACATCGAATAACGAATAAATGCCAAACGTGATTTTCTTCGTTTTTTAAAGACGGCATGATAATATTTTTATTATCAATATTATTGATGTAATAATTAGCAATTTCCCGTCGAATATTAGTTTCATTATCTAAGTATTTCAGTTTAACGTTTAGTATTGCCGCTTGTATTTCATCAAGACGACTATTCACTCCATCATATAAGTTATGATATTTTTTATTAGAACCATAGTTTCGCAGCGCCTTGATCACAGCATTGAATTCATCGCAATTTGTAGTTATTGCACCGGCATCACCTAGAGCGCCCAAATTTTTTCCTGGATAAAAACTAAAACCAGAGGCATTTCCCCAGCCCCCTGCTCGTTTGCCATTGATAGATGCCCCATGTGCCTGTGCAGAATCTTCGAGTACTATAAGATCATATTTTTTTGCAATGGACATAATATCTTCCATTGGTGATATTTGCCCATATAAATGTACAGGTAAAATAGCCTTTGTTTTTTCAGTTATCGCATCAAGTATGTTTTGCTTGCTGAGGTTATAACTTTCTATTGAGGGTTCAACCAAAACAGGTTTTAAATTATTTGCAGTAATCGCCAAAATAGAGGCTATATATGTGTTAGCCTGAACAATGATCTCGTCACCATCCTTCAGTTTACCCAAAATCTTCCAAGTCTTAAGTGAAAGTGTTAATGCATCTAAGCCGTTAGCCACACCAATACAATGGCGAGTCCCACAATATTCTGCAAAGTTCCTTTCAAACGATTCAAGCTCATCCCCCATAATATACCAGCCCGAATCAATTACTCTTTTACAAGCTTCATTTAATTCTTGGCTATACTTTTGATTCAATGTTTTAAGATTTAAAAAATTAATCATCCTTACTCCTAATATCTTTTTATTTTTTGTGGGCTAACCGAATAAAATCATCATAATTTCTTACATAATCATCTTCATCGTAATGGCTATCGGCTAATATCATTAATACGCAATCATCCGAAAAGTCATACATCTCACGCCACATGAAGGATTCAATAAGTAAACCTTGGGCAGGATTATCTAAGAGTATTTCAATTCTTTCTTTTCCATCATCTAGCAGAAAGCGACAAGAGCCTCTCACTGCAATTGCAACTTGCATCAACTTTTTATGGGCATGTAATCCTCTTACAACATTTCTTTTAGTATTAAATAAATAGTAAACACGTTTGATTGTAAATGGGATATTATTTTCTTCTTCAAGGGCAACTAATGAACCTCTATCATCGCCATGTTTTTGAAGTGGAATAAATTTAATTTCCATATGCCATCTCTTGCTGCCATTCTTTTAAAGTTAAACCTTCTGCATCTTTTTCAGATAAAATTACATTATCTAACGGCCAGTTAATGTTTAGTGTTTCGTCATTCCAAATAATGCATTTTTCATTCTTTGGAGAATAGTAACCAGTAGTTTTATATAAAAATTCAGCTTCAAGGCTTAATGTTTGAAACCCATGGGCAAATCCTGCCGGGATCCATATTTGCCTTTTATTTTTTTCTGTCAATTCAATACCTATCCATTTACCATAGGTCTCAGATTGTGGTCTTATATCTACAATCACATCAAATACACTTCCTCTAATACATCTCACTAACTTTCCTTGGGCACAAGGTTCCTTTTGAAAATGTAATCCACGAATCACCCCTTGAATCGATTTAGAATGATTATCCTGTACAAAATCCTCAACAATGCCAGTGAGCTCTGTAAACTTTTTTTTGTTATAGCTTTCATAAAAAAAACCTCTATCATCTTCAAAAATAGCAGGTTCAAATATAAGTACATTTTCAATTTCAGTTTTTATAACTTTCATTTTTAATACTCCAAATAATTACTTTACCCTTGCTATCTTATATATCTCTTTCAAAATAAATATTGGCATCAGTCTCGGTAAACTTCTTAATATAAATATATATATACTCCTAGTGACACCTAAATACCCGAGTTCCATTTTTAATTTTGCCAGCTTTAGCTCGCTTCCTATATATTTAACTCCATGTCGTCGGGCAATCATATCGCGTCCAGCACGAACAGAAACTAAATTCTCGGGTATGTTTAATCCTTTATATCCCTTTGATATTAACCTTAACCATAAATTATAGTCCTCCATTAGATGATGTTTTTGATATCCACCTACTGACAGAATGGCTTTTTTTTTAAACATTACAGTCATATGATTGAAGGGGTTTTTTAATTTTATAGTATTTAATATTTCATTATATGTCTGTGGAACATGACGTACAGAAATTATATTTTTTTCAGCCCCTTCGAACTCTTCAATATAACTTCCAAGTATTGATAATTCATCATCCCTAGCAAACGTATTAATCTGTTTTTCAAATCTTTCTTCATTGCATATATCGTCTGTATCCATTCGTGCGACTATATCAAAAGTACAGTTGATTAATCCTTCGTTTAAAGCTTTGCCCAAGCCCACATTCTTCTCGAGCTTAACAATTTTTATGGGCAATAGTCTGGACCATTTATCTACAACACTTTCTAAGTGTATATTGATAGGACCATCATACACCATCACAATTTCATCTGCTAACAACGTTTGCCTTGAAAGGCTATTCAAACATTGATCCAAATATTCTGGCTTTTCTTTATCATATAAAGACATCAAAACACTAAACAAATTTCACCTCTATCTTTTTGTTTATCACAAATGTTAATTTATACATCAAGCATTGTATAAAGATATCTGCCATATGCATTTTTTGATAGAGATTCCGCTAGCTTTCTCACTTGTTTCGCATCTATAAACCCTTTACGGTAAGCAATTTCTTCCGGGCAGGAAACTTTCAGTCCCTGACGTTCTTCAATTGTTGCAATGAAGTTGCTTGCTTCAATAAGACTTTGATGTGTCCCCGTGTCCAGCCATGCATAACCACGGCCCATCATAGCAACAGACAAACGCCCTTGTTCCATATAAATACGGTTAATATCGGTAATTTCCAGTTCACCACGTGCAGATGGCTTAAGGTTTTTCGCCATTTCGACAACGTCGTTATCATAGAAATAAAGCCCTGTCACCGCATAATTACTTTTTGGCTGTAGCGGTTTTTCTTCCAGGCTAATTGCCGTACCGTTTTTATCAAACTCAACGACACCGTAGCGTTCAGGATCATTTACGTGATAAGCAAATACCGTTGCGCCACTTTCTTTGTTAACAGCTGCGTCCATTAACTTCGGCAGATCGTGACCGTAAAAGATATTATCACCAAGAACCAAAGCACAATCATCACCCCCGATGAACTCTTCACCGATGATAAATGCTTGCGCAAGACCGTCTGGGCTAGGTTGCACTTTATACTGAAGATTAAGCCCCCACTGGCTACCGTCGCCCAGTAATTGCTCAAAACGTGGTGTATCTTGTGGCGTACTAATAATCAAAATATCACGAATACCCGCCAGCATCAGGGTTGAGAGCGGGTAATAAATCATAGGCTTATCATAAATAGGCAGAAGTTGTTTACTCACGGCCATAGTCACAGGATAAAGACGTGTACCAGAACCACCCGCTAAAATAATACCTTTACGCGTTTTCATTTCATCATTCCTTTTAATTCATCTTGCTCCACCATCACGAACAAGATGCAAAAACTATTAAATTGCTGTAGTCGTAAATAATTCGTTGAGCATTCGTTTCACGCCAACCTGCCAGTCAGGCAAAACAAGCGCAAAATTCTGCTGAAATTTTTCTGTATTAAGGCGAGAGTTATGTGGACGACGAGCTGGTGTAGGATAGGCTGTTGTTGGTACTGCGTTGAGCTTGTTGAGTGCAAGGGGAATACCTGCTTTTCGTGCCTCTTCAAAAACCAGCGTAGCATAATCGTGCCAGGTTGTGGTACCACTGGCTACCAGATGGTACAAGCCTGCGACTTCTGGTTTATTCAGTGCCATACGAATTGCATGTGCCGTACAATCAGCCAGCAGTTCAGCACCTGTTGGTGCACCAAACTGATCGTTAATGACAGCTAATTCTTCGCGCTCTTTTGCCAGACGTAACATTGTCTTGGCAAAATTGTTTCCTTTACCTGCATATACCCAGCTGGTACGAAAAATAAGGTGCTTCGCACAATGCTCTTGTAATGCTTTTTCTCCAGCTAACTTGGTTTCACCGTAAACATTTAGTGGTGCGGTTGCATCAGTCTCCAGCCATGGAGTGTCGCCATTTCCAGGGAATACGTAGTCAGTTGAGAAATGAATTACCCAGGCCCCAACTTCATTAGCCGCTTTTGCAATTGATTCAACGCTGGTCGCATTGAGTAATTGTGCAAATTCGGGTTCTGACTCAGCTTTATCTACTGCGGTATGAGCCGCAGCATTAACAATAACATCTGGGCGAATTTTTTTGACGGTTTCAGCCACACCTTCTGGGTTGCTGAAATCGCCACAATAATCAGTGGAGTGAACATCAAGAGCAATCAAGTTACCCAGAGGAGCAAGAGAACGCTGTAGTTCCCAACCTACCTGCCCTGTTTTGCCGAAAAGGAGGATATTCATTACTTGCGGCCCTCATAGTTCTGTTCAATCCACGATTGATAGGCACCACTTTTCACATTATCAACCCATTTTGTATTGGACAGGTACCATTCCACTGTCTTCCGAATCCCGCTCTCAAACGTTTCCTGCGGTTTCCAGCCCAATTCGCGGCTAATCTTCTCAGCATCAATCGCATAACGGCGATCGTGTCCCGGACGATCGGCAACATAAGTAATTTGCTCACGATAAGATTGCTCTTTCGGTACAATCTCATCCAACAAATCACAAATAGTCAGCACAACATCGATGTTTTTCTTTTCGTTGTGTCCGCCAATGTTATAAGTTTCACCCGCTTTACCTTCGGTTACAACGGTATATAACGCACGCGCATGATCTTCAACATACAGCCAATCGCGAATTTGATCCCCTTTGCCATAAATAGGTAATGCCTTACCTTCCAGAGCATTAAGAATTACCAGCGGAATCAATTTTTCCGGAAAGTGATAAGGGCCGTAGTTATTCGAACAGTTAGTCACAATGGTCGGTAAACCATAGGTACGTTTCCACGCGCGGACTAAATGATCGCTGGATGCTTTAGATGCAGAATATGGGCTGCTTGGCGCGTAAGCTGTCGTCTCAGTAAAGAGGGGTAATTCTTCTTTATTATTTACTTCGTCAGGATGAGGCAGATCGCCATAGACTTCGTCAGTAGAAATATGATGAAAACGGAAGCTATTTTTCTTGTCGCTATCAAGAGCAGACCAGTAATTGCGAGCGGCTTCCAAAAGGACATAAGTACCAACAATATTGGTTTCAATAAATGCCGCAGGACCTGTAATTGAACGGTCAACATGGCTTTCAGCAGCCAGGTGCATCACTGCATCCGGCTGATGCTGAGCAAAAATCCGCGCCATTGCAGCAGCATCGCAAATATCCGAATGTTCAAAAACATAGCGTTCAGAATCAGAAACATCAGCAAGTGATTCCAGGTTTCCGGCGTACGTTAATTTATCGACATTAACAACACTATCCTGCGTATTATTTATAATGTGACGAACTACAGCAGAACCAATAAATCCTGCGCCACCAGTAACAAGTATCTTCACTTTTTTATTCCATATTACTTCAGAGCATGCTGTGAAATTAGCGGCTCTTAGTTTGATTAAGAGAGGTATTAATGCACGCTACCGCCCCTGGCTTTACAGCTACCAGAGCACTGCATGCATGCCTACGATGTGACGAGCGTTACCCACTCGCGCTTAACTCGAAAAATTCAAACGCTAATTGTCTTACCAATCCGCTCTGGAAACAAGGAAAATCCTGGAAAACTTTGACTAAAATCCTATTGCTAACTCGTTGTTATTCTGATTGTTTATATAAAACAACGGCAGGAATATTCGCAACAAATTACTTTCGCCACGAATCCTCACTGCCGTTATAATTTTCTTATCAACCGTTACATCCGGTCAGATTTTCATTATTCGCTTAACAGCTTCTCAATCCCTTTACGGAATTTAGCCCCTTCTTTCAGGTTGCGCAGTCCATACTTCACAAACGCCTGCATATAGCCCATTTTTTTACCGCAGTCGTAGCTGTCACCAGTCATCAGCATTGCATCAACGGACTGTTTTTTCGCCAGTTCAGCAATGGCATCAGTCAGCTGAATACGCCCCCATGCACCAGGTTGAGTGCGTTCAAGTTCCGGCCAAATGTCGGCAGAAAGCACATAGCGACCAACGGCCATGATGTCTGAGTCCAGCGTTTGTGGCTGATCCGGTTTTTCGATGAATTCAACAATGCGGCTGACTTTACCTTCACGATCCAGTGGTTCTTTTGTCTGAATGACGGAGTATTCAGAGAGGTCACCCGGCATACGTTTTGCCAGCACCTGGCTACGGCCCGTTTCATTGAAGCGCGCAATCATGGCAGCAAGGTTGTAGCGCAGCGGGTCGGCGCTGGCATCATCGATAACAACGTCCGGCAGCACCACGACAAATGGGTTGTCGCCAATGGCGGGGCGTGCACACAAAATGGAGTGGCCCAAACCTAAAGGTTCACCCTGACGCACGTTCATAATGGTCACGCCCGGCGGACAGATAGATTGTACTTCCGCCAGCAGTTGACGCTTCACGCGCTGTTCAAGGAGAGATTCTAATTCATAAGAGGTGTCGAAGTGGTTTTCGACCGCGTTCTTGGACGCGTGAGTTACCAGGAGGATTTCTTTGATCCCTGCAGCCACAATCTCGTCAACAATGTACTGAATCATTGGCTTGTCGACGATCGGTAGCATCTCTTTGGGAATCGCCTTAGTGGCAGGCAACATATGCATCCCAAGACCTGCTACCGGTATAACTGCTTTTAAATTCGTCATTCTTTTCCTACCTCTAAGTGGCTGATAGTGCGTAAATTATTGCCATAGGTTAGCCAAACGTTATGGCTATATACCAAAGCTTAGTTCCGCATAACTTTGCTTAAACCTTAGGATAACACTACACACCATCAGCATCTGGGTTACTCGGATTACTCGGAAATCCGCATACTGATAATTTAATCAGTACCTCTTTCCGAATAATCGTAGTCCAACCTGGTCCTTTTTTCTCTGACTCGTCTGCATTACTCAGAAACAAACGTTATGTCGTCTTTTTTGGCATGGACGAATTCATACTGCAGAGTTCGATCCAGACCTTGCGACAGCGTATACGGTGCCACAAAACCTGAAGAATGCACTTTCGTTGCGTCAAACTGTGTTGTTGCGCAGAATTTTTTCACGCGCACTGAGCTGACAGCGTATTTTTTGCCCGTAATTTTGCTCAGGATATCAAAACAATATCCACCCAGCATTCCTAGTGGGTAAGGCAAGTGCATAGAAGGGATCTTTTTGTTCAGGCTTTGTTCAACTTCAGCAACCAACTGGTTCATGTTCAGGTCTGGCTTATCAACGTAGTTATAAACCTCATAACCTGCGGCAACATTCTTCAGTTTGTACTTGATAAACTCAACAATGTTTCCAACATAAGCCATGGATTTATAGTTAGTCCCTGCGCCCACCATCATAAACTTGCCGCCAGCGATCTGTTTCAGCAAGTTGTAGACATTACCGCGGTTGCGTTCACCGAAGATAACGGTAGGACGGATGATAGTTAATGAACGCTCTGTTGGTGCTTTGTTATACCATTCACGCAGCACTTCCTCCGCCTGCCACTTGCTTTTGCCGTAGTGGTTGAAAGGATCGTGTGGATGGTTTTCGTCAGGGTTGTGTTTGTTCAAACCATAAACAGCAACGGAACTGGTAAAGATGATATTTTTAACGCCATTTTTTTCCATGGCCGCCAGCACATTGCGGGTACCCTGAACGTTGACATCATAATAGAGAGAAGTAGGGCTTACGTCATCGCGGTGTTCCGCTGCCAGTAGTACAACAGTGTCAAAACCGGCTAACGCCTGGTCGAGTGCCTGTTGATCACGAACATCGCCAATCTGTGTGATTTCTGGATAAAAGTGGCTCTGCTGTTTGTCCAGGTTCTTGATATTAAAGTCAGCAATTGCCGTTTCAAGTAGTCGGGTTCCTACGAATCCGGAAGCTCCTATGAGCAAAACGTTATCGTTCATAAATCACTTTAGTCTGGTTGTTACGTAAGAAACACAAGATAAAGATGAGTACCTTCCCTGAGTAGTCAATGCTGCCCAGCCCCAGCTTTAACAGTTAGTGTGAGGATTATAATCTTTTAGAACATTATATCCAGTAAGTTTATGAATGGTCGCAAATCTACTCCCTCCGTTCTGGCAATCTAAAGTTAATCTTTTCCACATTAACAATATGGTGATTAATCCTGTCGATATCGACGGAGCTTTCCCCTCTTTCATTCACCGCATGAACATTTGCAAGAGACAGCAGTGTTTCTTTTTTCGCCATAAAGACGCCGCGAACGTCTTTGCGCATGTCGAAGTTCATGCTCAATGCGGGTCCAACAGAGGATTCCTGCATCACATTGATATTACGTATAAAAAGATGTTGCGGCTTGTTGTGTAACTCCAGCGAGGCACGCTTCATCTCAATGTTAGTTAGCGACACAAAAGAGACGGCATTCCCGGCGGAGATTTGGATACCGCGCAATTTATAAGCAAGGTGGGTATTATCCAGTTGAATATTATTCACTCGGAAATTTTGCGGTATCGAGAGATATTTGCCTTTAATTACCCCATAGCCGATTAACATCCCGGCGCTATTAATCATTTCAATATTATCAATCACGAAATTGTCACAACCGTAAATAGCGACTGTCGCGTTATCAATACCTGCTTTCTTACTGAAATCCGGCGTGATATTGCGGGCTTTGATATTACGGATAACAAAATGTTTACCATTTTCAACATGGATCAACTGCCGACAATCCGATCCCGTGATATTCGCCACGACAAAGTTTTTCACTGCCTGGTCTTCCGGGTAATTATTATCATAAGTGCTTCCCGCAAGACCTATGCCAATGCCCCAGTTGATTTTGCCGTTGGTACAGTTGATGCGCTCGATGACATGGTCAGATATCAAAATATCACTGTCGTTAATTGCCACGTTCCATTCAATGGCGTCGCCTTGTAAGTCGCTGAACTTACAATTGGTGATGTTGGCACCGATAATCTGGTTATGAAATCCCTGGCGTAAGATGGCGTAATTAGCGTGGCTGACAGTGAGGTTATCGATGGTCAGGTTGCGCATGACCCGTTTGTTTTTGCCGCCGATATAAATCTGCGTTACCGGACCAAAGCCGCTCATCGCCAGCCCTTTGATGGTGCAGTCAGAACCACGCACATCCAGGGTGATGTTATGCATACTGCCGCCCTCCTCCCCTGTCACCTGGCTGCCGTCCTCTAAGACAAACCGCCCTCTGCCGTTGCCGCGCAGGCTTCCAAGAATGTGTAACGTTTTGCCAGCAGGAATGAAGATGCCGGTGTTGATATTGTCACAAACCAATCCGCCAGGCACGACGACTGTTTGCCCTTCGCTGAAGGCTTGTTTAAATGAGGCGATCCAGTCGTGTGGATTATAATCGTTAATGTTAACGCTTGCTCGGGCAGGAAGTGCACGGGCGAAAGGCGTATGAAAGAAGGCAAGCGCGGAGCTTGCCGTCAGGAAGGTGCGTCGGGAGAGTTTTTTAAATGGCATACGTTCTCCTCTATAAAGCCTGTAACAAGCTGGCGAGTTCTCGATTAATCACCTGCTGGTTAAAATCGTGTTCGACTTTTTCGCGCGCACGTTTGACGACCGGAGCCAGTTCGTCGGTGTCCAGTTGGCTAAACGCAGCCAGTCGTTGCGCCAGTGCGCGAGCATCGTTCTCAGGCACCAGCCAGCCGGATTTATCGGCCTCCACCAGTTCAGGAATTCCGCTATGCAGAGTTGAAACCACCGGAATACCGACCGCCATCGCTTCCATTAGCGCCACCGGAATACCTTCCATATCGCCATCCGCGCCCGTTACCGATGGCAACAAGAAAACATCCGCGTCGTCGAGCATCGCTTTCACTTCATGGCTCGGTTTAAAGCCAGGCATCTCTACCACATCTTCCAGTTGATATTGTTCGATGAGGGTGCGCAGGCGTCGTTCCCACGGGCCAATGCCGAGAATGCGATAGCGAAATGCAACGCCCTGCTCTTTCAACTGCCGGCAGGCTTCGATCGCCACATGCAGGCCTTTTTTCTCGGTTAAGCGTGCGACGGAGATGATTTCCAGCGGCGTTGCGGGCGCTTTCACCGGACGCGGGCTAAAGCGCGTCATGTCCACGCCCATGCGCGATACGGCGATTTTTTCCCTCGGGCAGCCCATTTTTTGCAGCCTTCCGGCCCACAAATCGCTTATCGGTAACATCAGGTCGCCACGGCGAAACAGTTGTTGATATTCGGGAGTGTAATGGTTGAGCACTTCCCGACTTGAGATATCAATGCCGTGGAAGATAGTAGCAATTTTGCCGCTAATGACACCCAGTTCGCGGAGTTTTGCTGCGGTTACCCCCGCTGGACCAAAATGAGCGATAAAGACATCGGCATGTAACGGTGTTGCGACCTGACCACAAATGGCAGACAAAATCAGGTTCCGCGACTCGGCACCATAGCGTTTGAGGTTGAGCGCCTGCCAGGTATTTTTACGATGAATGCCGCGTAAGGTCTGGCTGGCGCGGTGGCGCAGTTTCGCCACTTTGCCCGTAGGTTCGTCCTGTAACCAGCGGGTTCTGGCGGCAAGGTTGTATTTCGTCCATGCCGTGTGGGTGTTTTGTGTGTCGCCTTTTTGCAGCGCGACAATCTCCACCTCAAATCCCATATCAATAAACGCGGTAATTTGATTGAGGACGAAGGTTTCTGACGACAACGGAAATTTCAGTAAAAAGAAGCCGACCTTCATTTCACCTCCCCGATGCGTTCCAGTACAGACTGCACCATCTGCATTCCCGTCTGACGTTCGCAACTGACGGCTTCGTTAAGTCGCGCGTTCAGCGCCGGAAGTTGGCCTAAGGTATCCGCAACCATCGCTTGCAAGCTGCCGTCCAGTAAATGACGGATATCAATTGCCATCTCTGGTAGCCCCAGTTGTTGCATAATCCCGGTGGATTTATGTTCATAGTTGATGGCAATCGCCGGAGTAGCAAAGTTCATTGAGATAATGGCGGAGTGCAGGCGCGTACCGACGGTGAGTTCACAGGCACCGAGAATTTTGCCCATTTCCAGATCGTTGAGTTCATCCATCACTACGTGGTAACGGGCAGGCTCGCTGATGTGCTGGCGCAGATTGAGCGCCACCATGCGGTCGTCTTTGTTATAGCTGTCGATACCCGTACAGGTGGAGAGCGCAATCACCTGATACCCTTCATCGAGAATGCGATTGACCACCCCGGCAAAGGCTTTTTCATACGCTTGTTGAGTGGTGCCGAGACGTTTGTCGAACGGTGCCAGTTCGCGCAGGGTAATGGCCACCGTTTTCTGTTGTGCGGCAACGTCCAGCCAGTGTTGAACGGCATAGCTGGCGGTGAAATCTTCGGTGTGGTGATCGACCAGCCACGCGGTATCGACGCCATGTTCCACTTTTGCGGTGGTGATATTGCTGTGTTTCATCAGATCAAGGCTGACCGATTCGCGCAGGATCAGCGCGTCGCAGTGACCAAAAACGTAGTTCGCCAGTTGGTTAAATTGCTCATCCTGGAAGGGGCCAACACTGTGACCAATCATAAACAGCGGCTTTTTCGCCATAAACGTGCAAAGCGCATGTTCAAACTGCGGCACGCCGTAGAGATCGACAAAAAACGATCCTCCGACCTGAATAATGGCGTCGTAACCTGAGAGCAGGCGCACGAAGTCGGTGAATCCCTGGGCGATGGCGATATTACGCAGCTTGCTAGTGTCAGTGACGCGTGAGAGCAATACCTGGTGTTGATAGCGGCGACGGAGGACTTTTTTAACGCGCCCGACAACGCCCGCCGCGCTGTTGTGTTGTTTCATTTGCAGGAACAGCGGATCGCCCATTACCGGGCGGTTGAGCAGCCAGGAAGAACTGACCGGATAGCGGCTCATCACGTCCACTTCGGCTTGTGGATTGAGGATGTTGATGGCATCAAGTAAGCCGCGCAAGATGGCGCTGTCGCCACGATTGCCGCAAGTGTGGTTGCCCAGAATAAGTAATTTCATTTTTTCCTCATAAATTTGATGCCAGGTGAGGCTGTGTTTGTTTTGTTCGTTGCCGCTTTTTGCCTGATGCGACGCTGACGCGTCTTATCAGGCCTACAAGACCCGAGCACAGAACCGTAGGCCGGATAAGGCGTTTACGCCGCATCCGGCATTCAGTGCCTGATGCGACGCTGGCGCGTCTTATCAGGCCTACAAGATCCGAGCACAGAACCGTAGGATGGATAAGGCGTTCACGCCGCATCCGGCATTCAGTGCCTGATGCGACGCTGGCGCGTCTTATCAGGCCTACAAGACCCGAGCACAGAACCGTAGGACGGATAAGGCGTTCACGCCGCATCCGGCATTCAGTGCCTGATGCGACGCTGACGCGTCTTATCAGGCCTACAGGTCCCGAGCACAGAACCGTAGGCCGGATAAGGCGTTCACGCCGCATCCGGCATTCAGTGCCTGATGCGACGCTGACGCGTCTTATCAGGCCTACAGGTCCCGAGCACAGAACCGTAGGATGGATAAGGCGTTTTACGCCGCATCCGGCAACCGTTGTCGGAACCGAAAACAGCAACTCACCCCGCCCGTAAAAGCATTTTCATTTTTTCGCTGCGACAAAACTGACGCTTCACTTCCACCACCAGCGGATGGCGCGACAGCACAATCATCACCACAAACGCCAGCACGCCCGCGGCTATTTGCACCGCCAGCAGCATCCCCAGCGCCAGTTGCCCTTTCAGCACAATGCCCAGCGCATAACTAACCCCCAGCGTCGGCAGCGAGAGATAAAAGGGCAGCCACAAACTCAGGATGTACTGGCGATAACTGGAACCAAGAACCGGTTTAATCATCACGAAGTAACTCAGAATGGTGTTGATAATCTGCACCAGCAGGAAACCGAGCGTGACGCCGATTGCGCCCGCCATTTGCCCACCAATAACAATCGCCGGAATAAACAGAAATGTTTTGAATACGTTGAATTTAAAGCTGATATCGACCCGCGCTTTCGCCATCAGCAGCGAACCAATCGGGTTACCCACCGAACGCAGCAGACCCACCACACACAGCAATTGCAGCACCGGAATAATGCTGTTCCACTTCTCACCAAAGACCAGCGGTACAAAGTTATTCGACACCACCATCAGCCCCAGCAGAGCCGGAAAGTTGATAATCCCCACTACCGACAGCAGCTTGTAGAAGTTAACGCGCAGCTTTTCGGTGTCGTCCTGAATTTTGGCGAATGCCGGAAACAACACACGGGTGATGATCGGGTTCAGCTTCATCGGTGGCACAACGGCCACGTTGTACGCCAGGTTGTATCCCCCTGCCACGCTCGCGCCGAGAATACGCGCCAGCACCAGCGTTGAAAGGTTGGTATTGAGATAGTTGATGATGCTGTCCGCCGTCAGCCAGGCACCAAAGCGTAAGTTCGGTGCCACCGACGCCAGCGAGAAGTGCAGACCGGGGCGATAAATTTTGCGTCCAAAGTAGCCAAACAGCAGCGTTCTCACCGCACTATTGACCAGATAACCGAGGATCGCGGTCATCGCCAGCGGCCAGAAATGGGCGCTAACCACCGTAAAAGTGAAGCCCACCAGTACCGCGCTGGTTTCGATCATGCCGATTTTGTTGAACTCCAGCTCCTTCTGCATCAACGCGCGGAACTGTTGCCCGTGGGGGATCACCACAAACGCCAGCGACAATGTTTTAATCAACGGTGCCAGGTCCGGGTTATTCAGCACGTCGCCAATGGCATCACTCAACAAAAACACCGCCACGCACACCACAAGCCCCAGCCCGACGTTCAGCCAGTACAGCGTGGTGAGTTCAAGGTGGCTGATTTCTTTTCGCTGAATAATCGAGTTAGCGATACCGAAGTCAGAAAGCGTATCTGCCAGCGCGATGATCACCAGCGACACGGTAAGCAAACCGAACTGGTGGTTGTCGATAATCCGCGCCAGCACGGTCATCTGCACCAGCCCGAGGCCGATGATGATCACCGTGGCTATCGCCGACCACTTCGCGCCGCTGATGGTTTTTTCACGTAAGCTCATATCAATATGCCGCTTTGTTAACGAAGCCTTTGAATACCGTCAGGAAAACGATTTTGATATCGAACCAGACGCTCCATTCGCGGATGTACTCAAGGTCGAACTCGACGCGTTTTTCCATTTTCTCCAGCGTGTCGGTTTCGCCGCGCCAGCCATTAATCTGCGCCCAGCCGGTAATGCCGGGTTTCACTTTATGACGCAGCATGTAGCCTTCAATGAGCTGGCGATACTGTTCGTTATGCGCCACCGCGTGTGGACGTGGACCGACAATCGACATCCCCCCGGTCAGCACATTGATAAACTGCGGCAATTCGTCCAGCGAGGTGCGGCGCAGAAAGTTCCCCACTTTAGTGACGCGCGGATCGTTCTGCGTCGCCTGGGTCACCACTTTGTCGTTCTCCATCACTTTCATGGAACGGAACTTCCACACTTTGATCGGCTTGCCATCCATGCCGTAGCGAGTCTGGCGGAAAATAACCGGCCCAGGTGAACTGAGTTTCACCGCCAGCGCAATACAGCACAGCACCGGGGAGATCAGCAGCAGGATAAGCGTCGCCAGCACAATGTCTTCCGCACGTTTTAGCAGGCGGTTAACCCCGGAAAGCGGCGTGTCGTAAAGCGGCACCACCGGAACGCCGTTCATCTCTTCGAGACGTGAATGGAGAATGTTGAAGGTAAAGACATCGGGGATCAGCAGCACCGAACAGGTGGTGTCCGCCAGTTGATGGACCAGTTTTTTCACTCGCGCGCCGTCGCACATTTGCATCGCGATATAGACGTTATGAATCTTGCCCGCTTTCGCATCCTCGACCAGCTGTTGCAGATTGCCCGCCCAGTCGTTAGAAACGCCGCCCGGTTTCGGGTCGTGGTAAACCCCCACCACTTCAAACCCTAACCACGGCTGATTACGGAAGCTCTCCATCAGCATTTGTCCGGCGGCTAAATCCCCCGCCACCGCGACCATGCGCTTGTTATAGCCATGATTACGCAGCCAGCCCGCCCCAATGCGAATACATGAACGGCAAACCACCAGTCCGATACTGGTCAGCCCATACCACGCCAGCCAGATTTTCAGTTGCGTGTCGAAATCATTGTTGAACGCCACCAGTCCGGCGCTGAAAATCACGCTTAAGGTCCAGTTTTGTAGCAACAGGGCAAATTCTGTCGCTGCCCGAACACCGCGCCATGAGCGATAAAAATCGGTGATGCCGCCCAGCATCTGGAACACCACCAGCGTAATCAACGCCACCAACAGGTGCATGTAGAGGAATGACAGTCCGCTCACTTCGCAAACCAGCCATAGTCCGGCAAACATGATGGTGATATCTGAAAAGCGTTGCACCATAGAGATTAACGATGCATTGGTTTTCGCTCGCTCGCGCTTTTTTAGATTTGTCATCGTTGTTCCTGTTATTAGCCCCTTACCCGCAATGGGGTAAGGGAAGATCCGACATTACTCGTTCAGCAACGCCAGCAGAGTTCGCGTTCGCGCTTCCATCAGCGGCACATCACCGCGCGATTCCACATTCAACCGCACCACCGGTTCGGTGTTGGAGGAGCGCAGGTTAAAGCGCCAGTCGGCAAAGGTCATGCTGATACCATCGGTGCGATCCACCGCCAGCGCCTCACGGCTAAAGTGCTGTTCCACGCGGTTAATCGCCTCAACGGGTTGCGCCAGTTTGCTGTTGATCTCACCGCTTGCCGGAAACGCCGCCATCCGGTCGCGTACCAGTTCGCCCAGCGTTTTTCCTTTCAGGCACACCAGTTCGGCGACCAGCAGCCATGGGATCATGCCGCTGTCGCAGTAAGCGAAATCACGGAAGTAATGGTGGGCGCTCATTTCGCCACCGTAGATGGCGTCTTCCTTGCGCATCCGTTCTTTAATAAAGGCGTGTCCGGTTTTCGACATTACCGGCGTGCCGCCTGCAGCAGTCACCACATCAATAGTGTTCCAGGAGAGACGCGGATCATGGATGATCTTCGCGCCGGGATTTTTTTCGAGGAACGCTTCTGCCAGCAGGCCGACAATGTAGTAGCCCTCAATAAACTGCCCTTTTTCGTCAAACAGGAAGCAGCGGTCAAAATCGCCATCAAAAGCAATGCCCATATCCGCGCCGTGTTTGATGACCGCATTGCGGGTGTCGTCGCGACATTCCGGCAGCAGCGGGTTAGGAATACCGTTGGGGAAATTGCCGTCCGGTGTGTTGTGTACTTTGATTAATTCCACGGGCGCGCCGAGGGCTTTAAAGCGGGCTTCAATGGCGTCCACCACCGGACCCGCTGCGCCATTCCCGGAGTTAATCACCAGCTTGAGCGGCGTGAGGTTTTTGACATTGATATAACCGAACAGGTGATCAACGTAAGCGTCACGCAGATTGATTTGCTGATAGCGACCGCGTTTGGTTTCATCGACGGGAGGAAAGTCGTTGGCTTCAGCCAGGCGCTGGACATCGCGCAGTCCGGTATCACCGCTGATCGGGCGAGCCCCTTCGCGCACCAGTTTCATGCCGTTATAATCCATCGGGTTATGGCTGGCGGTAACTTCAATGCCGCCATCCACGCCGAGATGGAACGTGGCGAAATAGATCTCTTCGGTGCCGGACATGCCGATATCCAGCACATCGACGCCCGCATCCTGTAAACCTCTCGCCAGCGCCAGTTTTAAGGTTTCGCTGGTGAGGCGGACATCACCGCCTAACACAATGGTTTTCGGTTTGAGAAATTCGCCATAAGCGCGACCAATGCGCCAGGCAATATCTTCATTCAGTTCTTCGCCTAATTTTCCACGAATATCATAGGCTTTAAAGCAGGTTAATTTTTTCATGTCGTTACCCTTTTTCAGGCAATAGTTGGCCCTGACCGAAGCGGCCAATTTTGTTTTTGTCGTTATTTACATCGCGGTTTCGCATTCATTGCCTGATGCGACGCTACCGCGTCTTATCAGGCCTACAAACCCGAACCGTAGGTCGGATAAGGCGTTCACGCCGCATCCGACAGCCAGCGCCTGATGCGACGCTGCCGCGTCTTATCAGGCCTACAAATCCGAACCGTAGGTCGGATAAGGC
>NZ_JBJQJA010000019.1:0-69117 GCF_046487665.1 Escherichia sp. WS1152
AGGCGTTCACGCCGCATCCGACAGCCAGCGCCTGATGCGACGCTGCCGCGTCTTATCAGGCCTACAAATCCGAACCGTAGGTCGGATAAGGCGTTCACGCCGCATCCGACAGCCAGCGCCTGATGCGACGCTGCCGCGTCTTATCAGGCCTACAAATCCGAACCGTAGGTCGGATAAGGCGTTCACGCCGCATCCGACAACCAGCGCCTGATGCGACGTTTACACCCGTCCGTAGCGATCCGCGAAGCGCACCACATCATCCTCTTCGAGATAAGAGCCGGAGCGCACTTCAATTAAATCGAGCGGAATTTTCCCCGGGTTTTCCAGGCAATGCGTCGCCCCCAGCGGAATATAAATGGACTCGTTTTCACCAAGCAGTTTGATATCACCGTCGATAGTGACTTTTGCCGTTCCCGCGACCACCACCCAGTGTTCCGCGCGGTGATGGTGCATCTGTACCGACAAGCCTTCGCCCGGTTTCACGGTGATGCGTTTCACCTGGTAGCGGTCGCCCGCGTCGATAGAGTCATATTTGCCCCACGGGCGATAGACTTCGCGATGCACCCGATGCTCATGGCGACCATCGGCTTTGATCTGCTCGACCACTTTTTTCACATCCTGCACCGCGTTACGGTCGGCAATCAGCACCGCATCTTTGGTCTGCACCACCACCAGATCTTTCACCCCGACGGTGGTGACCAGGCCAGATTCGGCGTACACATAGCTGTTTTCAGTTTTGTGATTAATCACATCGCCGTGGCAAACGTTGCCTTCCGCGGTGTGGGCGCTGATCTCCCATAAAGAGGACCAGGAACCGACATCGCTCCAGCCCGCATCCATCGGCACCACAACGGCATCTGCCGTACGTTCCATGACCGCGTAATCCACCGACTCTTCCGGGCAGGCGAGAAACGCTTCTTCATCCACGCGAATAAAATCGAGATCCGGATCGACGGCGCTCATCGCTTTTTCGCAGGCATCGAGAATATCCGGACGATATTTTTTCAGTTCTTCGAGATAGCGTCCGGCACGGAACAGGAACATGCCGCTGTTCCAGTAATATTCGCCGCTTGCCACATAGGCCTGGGCGGTTTCCAGATTCGGTTTTTCGACAAACTGCGCCACTTCAAAGGCCACCGTATCCTGCTCGCCCGCAGATACTTCACCGCGACGAATATAGCCATAACCGGTTTCTGGTAGATCCGGCACAATGCCAAAGGTCACCAGCTTGCCCGCTTCGGCATACGGCATGGCATTACGCACGGCGGCACGGAACGCGTCTTCATCGGCAATCACATGATCCGCCGCCAGCACCAGCATTAACGGGTCGCTCTCCGGACTATGACGTGTTGCCGCCAGCGCCGCCAGCGCAATGGCTGGTGCAGTGTTACGCCCTGCCGGTTCGAGAATAATGTTCTCGGTGAGTTTGTTCAGTTGGCGCAGCTGTTCCGCGACAATAAAGCGGTGCTGCTCATTGCAAATCACCACCGGGCTTTCGCACTCTACGCCTTTCAGGCGGCAGATGGTGGTTTGCAGCATGGTGAGATCGCCTTTCAGGCATAAAAACTGCTTGGGGTAAAGTACGCGGGAAAGCGGCCATAAGCGGCTACCGGAGCCACCTGCCATCACAACTGGATAGAGTTTCGACTGCGCCATAATTATCCCCGAATATCATTTATAAATTGACGTAACACGTTCTCTTTATCGAGCGTGCGTTCGGCATATTCACGTGCCACCGTGTTGTGTTTGGGCAGCAGGAGCGCCTGACGAATCCCCGCCACCAGCGCCTCGACCGATTCCGGTTCAACGCAAACCGCAATGCCCGGAAAGGTTTCGCAAAGCTGTCCCAGTTCTGTGTGGGCTTCTGCAGTAATCACCGCGTTACCGCCTACCGCCAGAATATTGGTCAGTTTCGACGGCAATACGGCATCTGCCGCGCCGCGTTTTTGCACCACCAGATGGCAATCGCCCATCTTCAGCAGTGCGGGTAAAGCGTCATACGATTGCAGCGGAAAAAATTGCATGTTGCGCAGACCACGCTGTTGCGCCATTTTTTCCAGCCGCGCTTTGCCGCCGCCCTGCCCGACAATGGCAAAAATCAGCGGTTCATCGCGCAGGAGATCGGCAGCTTCAATAACGTTTTCCAGCCCCTGCTTTTCACCAATATTGCCGGAGTAAAGAATGATTTTTTTGTTATCCGGCAGGCCAAGCTGGTTACGAAGGGCATCAACATCGGCATCTGCAATATGCTGAAAACGGGCAATTTCCGACCAGTTGGGGAAGAAGATGACGTTTTCCGCCGCCACGCCTTTTTCGATGGCTTTATTCATCATCGAGCGCGAAATCGTGGAGACGTTATCGACGTTATGCAGTCCGCTACGTTCGAACGCCGTTGCCAGCTGTGCAACTTTGCCGCCTTTGCCTTTTCCGGCAAGGCCCAGCCCCAGCATGGCGTCCACTTCGTAATCCTGAATATGCAGCACGGTACGCGCACCAGAGAGTTTCGCCAGCAGGCGCATTCCCGGCGTGCAAAACAGCGTTGGCACCACGCCGATAATGCGATCCGGCTTCCAGCGACGTTGCGCCATCAGAGGAAAGAAACTGCTGACGGCAAAACTGCCGAGATGTAACAGGCGTTTCAGGGTGCTCGGCTGTTTTGGCACGTACAGCGGGCAGCGCCACACCGTGGCGGCCCCCTCTTCTCGTTTGTAGCGCCAGGCGGAATAGTTCTCGCCCACCTGCCACTGCGGGTAGTAAGGCGGTGCGGTAATGACCCGCACCTCATGACCTTGTGCTACCAGCCATTCCACCATCTCGCCAGTGTATTTGCCGATGCCGGTTAACTCCGGCGAGTAGTTAATGCCGTAGACCAGTATTTTCATAATCCGGGTACTCCGGCACGCTTCTCAGCGAGAAAATAGGCGCGGCTGTTAGCGTGAACATTGTCACTGGCGAGCAGTGCATCCGGCGTCAGCCAGCGGTAATCGTCATGCTGCTCATCCGGCAGTAACAGCTCTTCTTCCGATACTCTGAAGCGAAAACCGAGCACCACATAGTGAGTGGTGAAATCCGTGCCAGAGAAGTTATCGTCATAAAAGTGCTGCCAGACACCGTAAAACTGGCCTGCTGTTATCGGCAAACGCAGCCCCAGTTCCGCCATCGTCAGCCGCTCAAATGCGGCTTCCAGCGTTTCGTCTTTCTGCACGCGCCCTCCCGGCACAAACCAGTAACCCTGCGCCGGGCGGTTGGTTCTTTTGCCAAGCAGAAACTCGCCGCGACTGTTCTCGACAATAAAGTCGAGAGAGACAAGCGGAGTGGAGCGCACTACCGTGGCAAAGTCTTCCTGACGTAAAAACATCATTACCCCCGAAAGCGGTCTTGATTCTCAAGGAACCACTGGTAAGTGCTGGCAAGCCCCGCTTCCAGTGAGATTTCGTGATACCAGCCAAGCTGATGCAGGCGCGTCACATCCAGCAGTTTGCGCGGCGTGCCATCCGGTTTGCTGGCATCAAAAACCACCCGGCCTTTGTAACCCACCACTTTGGCGATGGTTTGCGCCAGCTCGCGGATAGTGCAGTCAACGCCCGTGCCGACGTTAATGTGCGACAACATCGGCTGGGTGTTCTCCAGCCAGACTTCATGCGCCAGCTCCATGACATGAATGCTCGCCGCCGCCATATCATCGACGTGCAGAAATTCGCGCATCGGTGTACCGCTGCCCCATACCACCACGTCCGGCGCATTCTGTGCCGTCGCCTCGTGGAAGCGACGCAGCAATGCTGGGATCACATGCGAATTACTCGGGTGGAAGTTGTCATACGGGCCATACAGGTTGGTCGGCATGACTGAGCGGTAATCGCGTCCGTACTGGCGGTTGTAAGATTCGCACAATTTGATCCCGGCGATTTTTGCAATGGCGTAAGGCTCGTTGGTCGGCTCCAGCGTGCCCTGCAATAACTCGCTTTCTGCCATCGGCTGTTTTGCCAGTTTCGGGTAGATGCAGGACGATCCAAGAAACAGCAGTTTGTTCACGTCGTTCTGATGCGCGGCGTGAATGATGTTGCTCTCAATCATCATGTTCTGGTAGATGAAATCCGCCGGATAGGTGTTGTTGGCAACAATGCCGCCCACTTTCGCCGCCGCCAGATAGACCTGGTCAATGCGTTCGCTGGCAAAGAAATCATGCACCGCGCGGCTGTCCAACAGGTTCAGTTCATCGCGGGTGCGTAATACCAGCTCCACATCACCGCGCTGTTCGAGCTGTCGCTTGATGGCGGAACCGACCATCCCGCGATGGCCAGCGATAAAAATTCGTTGTTTACTCATGCTTATGACTCCAGCGCGATCGCCACGTCGTAGCCGTGAGATTTCAGCAGAGAGTGTTTTTTCGCCGCTTCGAGGTCATTAGCCACCATTTCAGACACCATCTCTCTGAGGGTGATTTCCGGTTTCCAGCCCAATTTTTCGTGCGCTTTGGTCGGGTCGCCGAGCAGTGTTTCAACTTCAGCCGGACGGAAGTAACGCGGGTCAACGGCGATAATCACATCACCCGGTTTAACGCCCGGCGCGTCATGCCCGGTGACGGAAACCACAATGCCCTTCTCTTCAACACCCGTGCCTTCAAAGCGCAGTTTGATGCCCAGCTGTGCTGCCGCCATTTCCACGAACTGACGTACGGAGTACTGAACGCCGGTAGCAATAACGAAATCTTCCGGCTGTTCCTGTTGCAGCATCATCCACTGCATTTTTACGTAGTCTTTGGCATGGCCCCAGTCACGCAGGGAATCCATATTGCCGAGGTACAGGCACGACTCCAGCCCCTGGGCGATGTTGGCGATTGCGCGGGTGATTTTGCGGGTAACGAAGGTTTCGCCGCGGCGCGGGGATTCATGGTTGAAGAGAATTCCGTTACAGGCGTACATGCCGTAGGATTCACGGTAGTTAACGGTGATCCAGTAGGCGTACAGTTTGGCGACCGCATACGGAGATCGCGGGTAGAACGGCGTGGTCTCTTTCTGCGGAATTTCCTGCACCAGACCATACAGTTCAGAGGTGGAAGCCTGATAGAAACGAGTTTTCTTTTCCAGACCGAGGAAGCGGATCGCCTCCAGCAGGCGCAGCGTACCCATCGCGTCGACGTCAGCGGTATATTCTGGTGACTCAAAAGAGACCGCAACGTGGCTCATTGCGCCCAGGTTGTACACTTCATCCGGCTGTACTTCACGCAAAATGCGCGTCAGGTTAGAGGTATCACTCAGGTCGCCATAATGCAGATGGAATTTCGGGTTGCAGGTGTGCGGATCCTGATAAATGTGATCCACGCGCTCGGTGTTGAATGACGATGCGCGACGCTTAATACCATGCACCTCGTAACCTTTTTCCAGCAGAAACTCTGCCAGGTAAGAACCGTCTTGTCCGGTTACACCGGTGATGAGAGCGACTTTTGACATGTATTATTCCTCTGTATTTTTGAATTTATTCAGTTTCAACGCGTTCGCGTATCACCACTGCGGGATTCCCCCGGCAAACCACATTTGCCGGAAGCGATTTAAAAACACTGCTTCGTGCACCCACGACGGTGCCGTCGCCGATTGTGACGCCTGGGGCAACAAAGACATCGGTTGCCAGCCAGCATTTCTCGCCAATCACAATAGGCGTGGCGTTAATGGTGAAATGTTGACTTGCATGGTCGTGGCTACCGGTGCATAAATAACTTTTTTGCGATATCACCGAATGTGCGCCAATGGTTATTTCACCGAGGGTATATAAATTGACGTCATCGCCGACCCACGCGTAATCACCTAAGGTTAATTTCCACGGATAGGTAATTTTTACTGACGGACGAATAACTACGTTTTTTCCTATTTTTGCTCCGAATAAACGTAATAAAAAAGCCCGCCAGCGATACAATACTTGTGGCGACCAGGCAAATATTGTTGCCTGTACTGCCCACCATAATTGCACTTTAATAGCGTTGCCGCCCCGGAACCCTTTCGGCACCGAGAAACCGCTTAAATCTTGCATTGGTTTTCCTTATATTCAGACTTTGTTATATAAGGCTTTCGTCTTTGAGGTAGTACGTTGGCGTAAATGCCAGGATAATTCAGCCCAAAAGCCAGGCACATGTAATATTTGTCGTTGGACTTTTTTCGCGTCAGCACACAATTCCATATTATTGGTGGTAGATACCCCACCCATGGAAAATTCAGACACCAGGCCATTGAGTTTCTTAAATGCATAACCGGCTTTATACATTTTGGCTGCCAGCGCGTAGTCGGAAGAAACTTTATATTCCAGGTCATAACGCCATTTTTTCAAGCCGGATACAGGGAAAAATATCGCCTGATGACTGGCGGGCAGGCTGTGATAAATATACCAGCCCGGTTTGGCGCTACGTTTAATTTTATGCCCGTCGCCAAAATCCAGCAGCGCATCGCCGGTGATCATCACGTTATCTTTTTGCATTTTTAACTTACGGACAAAATTTGCGGCATTCTGATGAAAAATATCGCCCGAATTGAGAAACAACGCGAACTTGCCTTGTGCCATCGCAATGCCTTTGTTCATGGCGTCGTAGATACCGTTATCTGGCTCGCTGACAAAGCGTAGGTTAAAGATACCATTGAGATTTTCCAGATACTCACGGGTGCCGTCGTTGGAACCGCCATCGACAACAATCCATTCGAAGCTGATATCTTCCACCTGCGCCAGATGCGCCAGCGAGGCATGTGTTTTGACTATCCCTTCGAGGTTACGAAACGCGACAGTGATTATGCTAAGCAACATGTTCTTATTCTTACCTCGTAATATTTAACGCTTTTCGCAAAATAAACGGACAGACGATTAAAAATGCATATTCCGGGCTAAATATCGAACCGGTAAAAAACAGCGACACCGGAGTAAAAAGATATAATTGCACGCGAAAATTGCGGTTATCACCAAAAGCGTTGATCATCATTTTTATCACTTTCCCCATGTACCACAGCGATAAAAACACTGCGAACCAGGAAAAATAAATAATCAGCAGATACAAACCATTGTCTATGGTTTTTCCGACATCCGCACCGTTAAATATTCCGAATGATGCGACATATTCATAAAGTGAGCCAAATCTGACTACACCGTCAATATGGGTCAAAGAATAACCGACCATCACCAGCGGACCGACAATACGATAATACGATGACGATCCTTCCGTACCTAAATCGCCCAGACGGGTGGAAATATAAGGAAATGCAATTACCACACCAACCAGGAATACAGCCAGAGAAATCAATGCTAACGGTAACTTTTTCTTAATCGCCTCTTTATTCAGATATTGAAATGCCCACTCCAGCAAATAAAACAGGATAAAGGTCATAACCCCTGAAAACGATCCGGATAATATTATCCCTGCGAGAATCATAGCATCTGTTTTAGGCGTTTTGATACCAAACTGTTTGATGCTGAGCCAAATTGAGATTAATGCCAGAGCGAAAAATGCCGGTTCGAAATAAAGTGCTGTCGTGCGCTTGCCGCCGAATTTGATGAAATTCAGCACATAGCTGTTGCTGTAAATCAGATATTTCGAAATCGACTCCATAATACTGCTGCCGCCGGTGAGGATAATTTGCGCCATCTCCACCGCCGCCAGCGCCACCACCAGCCCGACCACCAGATAAAAGAAACGTAATATCTTGCGATGGTTGTGTGGCGAAATCGTTTTAAAGCGAATACTCCACACCATACCAATAATGATCACGATATAGACAAACAGCATAGTTGAAGTGACGTATTTACTGGCATCCAGCGACTGACCAAACAGATAGTTAAACGCCGTGAGTCCCGCGCCAATCCCTAAGGCAATCATCAATTTTTTAACGCTGATGCGTTCTAAAAACAGCAGTAACAAAACAGGTAAAAAAGTTACGATGGTGATGGGGAAACTTTCACCAAGCTGGGCGATTTTGACGTTAACCAGCAGGTAGATCAGCGGCAGCAGCAGGTAGCTACAGATTCTGATAGAAGTTGACATACTCCTCCAGCATCTGTTGTCCACTGTAAGCGGCACGGCTGCGTTGGCTGAACTCAGCCAGCGTGGTACCAAATATCGCCTGCGCGATTTCCGGTTTGCTTAACTGCACCAGTTGCAGCACCTCTTCTTCGCTGACGGTTTTACCGCCGGATTTTTGCAACACTTCCCGCGCCGCATCGCTATGGGTGGCAATCACCGGCACGCCAATCGATAGCGCCTCACACAAAATCAGCGGGTAGTTATCGACGCGAGAACTGAATACCAGCGCATCCATCTGATTGAGCGCGCTCATCAGCTTACGTTTGTCGGTTTCAAAGCCATGATTAACCACGTTGCCAGCGGTGAACGGCGAGAACTTACCAAAGGTATGCAGTTCAATTTTGTCGCCCAGCGCCATCATCTCGCGTACCAGTTGCTGGTTAGTTTTGCCGTCGTAACGCAGATCATGCGCCACCACCGCGATTTTCGGCTTGCCCTGGGTTTCGCGCACCGGAGGCAAGTCCGCCAGAATCGCTTCAGTTGCCATATCAATGCCATTATTGATAATCCGGCAACGCCCTGGACCGTACAGGCTATTGAAAGCGTCAGCCACATGCTGGCTGGGGGAAATAAACTGACAGCCCAGCGCCAGCATCTCACGGAATAACTGGCGTTTGCCCGCCACCAGTTGGTGTGCGCGATCAATCTTCACCGGCGGATAGTTATTTAAGGTCGGGCATTTCTGGCAGCCTGTTTTCCAGCCTTCGCAACCGTCGGTAAAGGCGCAGCGTCCGGTAACACTCCAGTGGTCGTGCAGCGTCCAGACCAGAGTGACGTCCGGTTTATGGTTTTTCACTTTTTCGCAAAAGCGCACCACGCTCTTAAGATTTAGCCAGTAGCTGTGCAGCACATGAAAATGCAGGACCACCGGACCCGCTGTGCGAGTAATGGTGCGATATAACTCATTGAAATTGCCAAACAGATCGCGATTAAACAGACGAAACAGAGCAATATTCGCCATCGCGGTCATCCGCGGCGTATGTTTGATGACCTGCGGATAGTTCTGATGGCTGACGCTCTCTTTGCCGCCTTTGCCGTAACCGTAGACAAAATGTGACGCCAGCCCCTGTTGCAGCGCACGCTGGTGGAGATCTAACGCCACACCTGCTGCCCCGCCTTCCGCCAGTCGCACATTAAATTGCAAAATATTCATTTAATTACCTTCACTCGCGCTTTTTCTCCCACCACCAGCGCGTTGTCCGGGACAGAGTCGAGCACCACGCTGCCCGCGCCCACGGTGACGTTGTTACCAAGCGTGATATCACCAAGAATAATGACGTTGGCACCGAGTTCGACGCCGTTGCCAATGTGTGGACATGCCATGTTATCGGCCCCCCGATTGCCGATAGTGACGCCGTGGCGAATGGTGAAATCATCCCCCGCTACCACGTTTTTATTGATCACTACGGCGTAACCGTGATGGATAGTAAAGCGGCGGCCAATGGTCGCGGCAGCCTGGATTTCATAACCGAAAAAGCATTCGGTGATAATGCGATACAGCACCAGCAGCGGGGCCGCCCACAGATTGTTGAGAACGTTCTTTTTGCGCCACACCGAACAAAAATGAGCGACGCGATAGGCAAGAACCATGCAGCACGGGCGTAAACTCCAGCTGTTGGCGCGTAGATCTTCCAGCATCTTTAGCGCCCCCGAATACCATCAGCCAGACGTTTGCCGTTACGCACCGACAGCAGCGTCAGCAAAGTGCGCCAGGTCATACGTTTATTGCGGATCTGGTAGAGGGTAAACAGCTGATATTTTTTACTGGCACGGTCGAATTTGTCTTTGTGCTTGCGGTAAAAGTGGAAGTATCCGGAGAATTTTTTCGGTGACGAGGTGATCTGCATTTCACCGTGATTGATATGCAGGATCTGCGTCGCCTCTTCTACTTTCCACGGTTCGCCGTACTCCACCACCATCCGCAGGAAGATGTCGTAATCCTGTGCCGCTTTCAGTTCGGTATCGAACAAACACTCTTTGAAACGCCATGCCCAGGTAAAGACCTGGTTGCCAATGATATTGCGTTTGTAGAACAGGCGGCGTGAATACGGCGATTTGGGATATAGCGGCAAACTTGCTGGTTGGGAATAGACTTCGCCCTGGCAAACGTAGTCGTTAGCGTACAAAAAGGCGTGAGTGACCAGTTGCTGTTTATGGGCGAGGAAGACGCTCAGACGGTTGGGTGTCCATTCATCATCATCATCGATCCCGGTGATGTATTCCCCTTGCGCCAGCATAATCGCCTGGTTACGTACCGCGCACGCCCCGCTGTTAATGTCGTTGTGAATGTAGGTAATACGCGGATCGTTGAGGGCAGTGACGTACTGTTGCAGTTGTTCCCAGGAGGTGGAGCAATCATCCACGATGATCATCTCCCAGTTGCTGTAGTCCTGGCGCAAAACCGATTTTATTGCCCGAATCGCCAGTTGTTGGCGGTTCCAGGTCGGCATATAGATTGAGATCAGCGGATTGTCTTTCATAGGTTGTTCTCCCGGAGTGTCGAGATGTTCTGCCGGTTTATAAGCTTGTTTACGGGTTCTGTTGCCGGATGCGGCGTGAGCGTAGGTCGGATAAGATGCGTCAGCATCGCATCCGACAGCGGATCTCGTTATTTCGCGTCCGACTTATATTCGTATTCGTAATAGCCATAATCCTGATACGCGCTGGCGCGGCGGAAGATGGAGTTCAGAATCACCCCTTTCACCGGAATACCGTTTTGCTCAAAGCGGCTCAGACTGGTTTCCACTTCTTTCAAGGTGTTGACCGCATAACGCGCCACCATTAACGTGGTTCCAGCGTGACGACCAACAATTGCCGCATCGGTCACTGCCAGAATCGGCGGCGTATCAATCAACACCAGGTCATAGTTTTTACTCGCCCAGTTCACCAGTTCGGCAAAGCGTTCGCTCATCAACAGTTCAGAAGGATTTGGCGGCACCTGACCGCGCGGGATCAGGTCAAATTTGGCAATAGAGGTCGGTTTAGCTGCGGTAGTAATATCGCCCTGACCAATCAGAATGTCCGACAGGCCATTGACGTTATTGGTGCCCAACAGCTCGTGGGTGTAGCCTTTGCGCATATCGCAGTCGATCAACAACACGCGTTTATTGGTCTGGCTGATCACCGCCGCCAGGTTGGCGCAGACAAAGGTTTTACCGATTGACGGGCTAATCCCGGTCATCATCAACACATTGTTCTGCGCCTGCATCATCGCGAAGTGCAGACTGGTACGCAGACTGCGGATGGCTTCAATCGCCAGATCGGTTGGATTCCCCACCGCCAGTAGCTGGCTCTGTTTATAGCGTTTAACTCCTTTGATGGTTTTGACGCTATCGCGCGCTTTCTGCCATTCCGACAACGGGATGCTGGCATAGACGCTGATACCGTGTTCTTCCAGCACCTGCGGGCTTTCGATGCCGCGATTAAACAACGAGCGCAGCAGCACACCCACGATAGAGAGCATCAGGCCGAGGATAATCGCGCCGAGGATAATCAGTCCTTTCTTCGGTTTCAGTACACCTGGCTGGGTAATTGCCGGGTCAACAATGCGCACATCGCCGACGGTGCTGGCTTCGGTGATTTTCAGCTCCTGCTCTTTATTCAGCAGCTGCATATAGACCTGCTGACCAGACTCGACATCGCGGGTCAGACGGACAATCTCCTGCTGGGTTTTCGGCATCGCCGTTACGCGACCGTTAAGTTTGGCTTTTTCGTCTTCCAGCGCCTGACGTTTCTCCAGCAGCGTGCGGTACGCCGGGTGAACTTTGGTGTACAGCTTGGAGATTTCCGCCTCTTTAAAGGTCAGTTCGTTCAACTGCGCGTCAATGTTCACCATCGAATCGAGCACCGCTTTCGCTTCAAGCGGCAGATCAACAGAATCTTTATCCTGACGGAAGGCATTCAGTTTGTTTTCGGCAACATCGAGGCGGCTACGTACTTCCGGTAACTGTTGCGCGAGGAAAGCGAGGCTTTTCGACGCTTCCGCCGATTTGCGCTCAATATTTTGTTCCTGATAGTTACGGGCGATGCTGTTAAGAATGTCGCGGATCTGTTCGCGATCTTCACCGGTATAAGTCAGGCTCAGTACGCCTGCGTCTTTGCCGTTCTCCGTTACCGTCAGGCTGTTTTGCAGTTGGTTGATCATCCCCAACGTGGAGTATTTGGTGACGGTAAACTCACTGCCCGGGCGGGCGTGAATGGCTTCAACCATCAGCGTGACGCCTTCTTTTTTCAGCATCTGGCCCGCTTGCCCACGGGCGCTAAAGCCGCCATCACTGCTCAGGGTGTAGTTTTTATTGTCCAGCACATTAAGCGTAAACACCTGGTCCGCCATCTCTTTCGGGCGGTTAAAGGTGGTCACTTTCACCGTCTCGTTCTGACGTCCCATCAAACGATCCCAGCCCGCACCGAAAATCGGGAACGTGTTTTTGCTCACCGCAATATCGAGGTCTAGATCGTCCACCGTTTTACCAAGCACCAGACGCGAACGAATCAACTGGATCTCGGCGTCCGATGCAGGCGGTTTGTTGGCTAATGCCGAGCCGATATCCTGCACCAGCGAATTGCCGCTGCTTTGCTCGATTTGTACCAGTGCGTCGGCACTATAAATCGGCGTGGCGAAGAAGGTGTAAACCACGGCACAGAGGGCAAATACGGCGGTGATGCCAATCACCCACCAGCGCGCTTCAATGACGGTGCCGATCAGGCGACCAATATCGATTTCATCACTGCCCGTTACCGGAGCGGCATGTAGTTTTACTTTTTCTGTCATTCTTATACCTGCTCTGCGTTCAATGCCTGCGCCCACTGGCGGGCAGACCGTTCAAGTAATGTGTACACCGCTGCAAACGTTTCCCGGCTTTTGCGATACGGATCGGGGATTTCACATTCGTTATCCCAGTGACCAAACAGCATCACTTTGCCGCGCATCTCAGGTGCCATCTCGCATAAGCGTTCGATATGGCGCTTTTCCATGGTCAAAATCAGGTCATAGTTGCGACACAGACGGCGGCTGATTTGCCGTGCACAGTGACCTTCCAGAGACAGTTGATGTTCTGCGGCGACGCTGATAGCGGTAGGATCAGCGCCCTTACCGACCAGCGCGCCGAGTCCAGCGGACTCCACTTTCAGTTCCGGGTGATAACGTTGCAGTAAGCGTTCCGCCGTCGGGGAACGGCAAATATTGCCGACACAGACAACTAAGATGTTGTTAAACATGACGATTACCAGTTATGAATGTCGCTGGCTGTATCCGTCATGTAACGGACACCGCTAATAGTTGGCAGCAACTGATTGATCAGACGGTTCCAGCGGGAAACCGGGGCGGTGGTGACATACACCACGTCATAAGGTTGCAGGCGGAATTCTGTCGCCATCACCAGCGACGTGGCATCGGACATATCCAGCTGGTAGATATTGGCAATCTTGCCGTTACGCCCGCCCTCGCCTTTCAGCGGACGAATGACAAAGATGCCGCTGGCGTTGGAGGTGGTCATGTCGATGCCTTCAGCATTGCCCAGGGCTTCAGTCAGGGTCATGCCGCTAAAGTCCATTTTCAGGGTGCTCTGTTTCTTCACTTCACCCATCACAAATACTTTCAGATCATCATTACGTGGCACGTAGAGAATATCGCCGGGGTAAAGCAGGCGATTCTGGTTGAGGTCGCCGTTTTGCATCAGCGCCTGCAAAGAAATGCGCTCTTCACGACCATTGTGTGTTAGCACCACGTTGCGCCAGTCAGCGGTGTCGGTCAGGCCACCTGCGGCGTTGATGGCGTCGAGAATAGTCAGTGGCACGTTGGTGATCGCCTGTTGACCGGATTTATTCACCTGACCGGAGATATAGGCCTTTTGTGAGCGGAAGGCGGCGATATTAACGTCCACCTGCGGGTCAGCGATGTACGTCGCTAAGCGCCCGGTAATATCACTGCGGATTTCAGCGAGCGTTTTCCCGACTACGTGGACCTTGCCGATATACGGGTAAAACATAGTGCCGTCAGGCTGTACCCAGTTGCCGGTGTCGCTGGAGCTGCGGTACTGACCGGCTGGCGTGGTGAGTTCCGGGTGATCCCAGACGGTGACATTAAGAACGTCCCCCGGCCCGACGCGATACTGGTAATTCGCGATCTCACTTTCCAGCGTCATATTGGGGCGCGCTACATTCGGGCGTGGGCGTAATTGGTCAATCAGGCGCGGGGTCAGCGGATAAACATTCACCATTTTGTCGAGATCGAAATCAGCGTCCTGCTGTTTGATGACGTCTTTGCCCATCGTCGACATATTGCTGCCCGGAAGTACTGTGCAACCGCTTATCAAGGTTACTGACACCAATAATGGCATCAATTTCATTTTGGATTTCATCATTGTTTATTTATCACTTTGGCAGAGTAATTATCCTGTGCACTATTAATAGCAATGTCGCCATGCACATTTACCTTGCAGTTAATTGAATAAAAATTTAACTGGCATCAGTCCTAAAAAAATTGATTTCATCCGCAGGCTATTGACAGAATAATTCAGACTGGTCTTTCAGGCATCCAGACACGCTACCGCCCCTGGCTTTTTAGCTACCAATACACTGATTTAGTTTAATTTTTCACACCCTCTCAGCATGCAGTCGTTGATGAGAAAGGGTTATTACGGAAATTAACTTCCGAATATAAGGTGACATTATGGTAATTGAATATTGGCTTTCCAATAATGCAGGAGGAAGTGTTACAGCTAACGGAATAGCAGGCAAGATAACAATTCGGTAATTGGCTATTTTTAAGAATTATATTAAGTGTCATTCAATATGGTTTTTAGGAGTTTCTTTAGGTTGACAATATTTAATATAGTGTCTCCACATGCGATATTTCTTAAATAATGTTTTATTATTACCACTTTTAATTCAGGGATAATGTGAGGTTATTACCCTCAAATAATATGAGATAAATAGTGCTGCAACATTGCATTTTTGCCCCGATTTATCCATGATCGAATTGTGACATTTGTCATACAACGAATAGGTTTTGTACTTACTATGGAATGGATTGCCGATCCGTCTATCTGGGCCGGGTTAATCACGCTGATTGTGATCGAACTGGTCCTCGGCATTGATAACCTGGTCTTTATTGCCATCCTCGCCGAAAAACTACCGCCGAAGCAGCGTGACCGCGCACGGGTTACCGGGCTGCTGCTGGCAATGTTAATGCGCCTGTTACTGCTGGCGTCAATCTCCTGGCTGGTCACCCTGACTCAACCGCTGTTCAGCTTCCGCTCGTTTACCTTTAGCGCCCGCGACTTAATCATGCTGTTTGGTGGTTTCTTCCTGTTGTTCAAAGCCACGATGGAGCTGAACGAACGGCTGGAAGGGAAAGACAGCAATAATCCCACACAACGCAAAGGTGCGAAGTTCTGGGGCGTGGTGACGCAAATTGTGGTACTGGACGCCATTTTCTCACTCGACTCAGTGATTACCGCCGTCGGGATGGTCGACCATTTACTGGTCATGATGGCCGCCGTGGTTATCGCTATCAGCCTGATGTTGATGGCCAGCAAGCCGTTAACGCAATTTGTTAACAGTCACCCGACGATCGTTATTCTCTGCTTAAGCTTCCTGTTGATGATTGGCTTTAGCCTGGTGGCAGAAGGTTTCGGCTTCGTCATTCCGAAAGGCTACCTGTACGCTGCCATTGGTTTCTCGGTGATGATCGAGGCGCTCAATCAGTTGGCTATCTTTAACCGGCGACGTTTTCTTTCCGCTAACCAGACGCTGCGCCAGCGGACTACCGAAGCGGTAATGCGCCTGCTTAGCGGGCAAAAAGAAGATGCGGAACTGGACGCCGAAACCGCGTCCATGCTGGTGGATCATGGTAACCAGCAGATCTTTAATCCGCAGGAACGGCGGATGATTGAGCGGGTACTTAATCTTAACCAGCGTACCGTCAGCAGCATTATGACGTCGCGCCACGATATTGAGCATATCGATCTCAACGCGCCGGAAGAAGAAATCCGCCAGTTGCTGGAGCGAAATCAGCATACGCGGCTGGTGGTTACCGACGGTGATGACGCAGAAGATTTGCTCGGTGTTGTTCACGTTATCGACCTGCTACAACAGTCTCTGCGCGGCGAACCGCTCAACCTGCGGGTGTTGATTCGCCAGCCGCTGGTGTTCCCGGAAACCTTGCCGTTGTTACCTGCCCTGGAGCAGTTCCGTAATGCCCGCACGCACTTTGCTTTTGTGGTGGATGAGTTTGGCTCGGTGGAAGGGATTGTGACATTAAGTGACGTCACTGAAACCATTGCCGGTAACTTACCGAACGAAGTGGAAGAGATCGACGCCCGCCATGATATTCAGAAGAATGCGGACGGTTCCTGGACGGCGAATGGTCATATGCCGCTGGAGGATCTGGTGCAATATGTGCCGCTGCCGCTGGATGAAAAACGTGAATATCACACCATTGCCGGGCTGTTGATGGAGTATTTGCAGCGTATTCCAAAACCTGGCGAAGAAGTTCAGGTGGGGGATTATTTGCTTAAAACGTTGCAGGTAGAAAGCCATCGCGTGCAGAAGGTGCAGATTATACCGCTGCGTAAGGATGGCGAGATGGAGTACGAGGTGTGATGGTATCGGTCATTTTACCCAATAGCCGAAAGGAATAAGATGAGGGAACCGCGCCATCGGCGATTTACCGCCGGGAGCCCGGGTTGCCAGGGTGGTGGAGATTGAGCCACCCTGGCACGTTCACCGGCTTGAGCGTTCCATAGTAGCGAGGAACATCAAGTGAACGGAACAGCCTTCGATCTTACATATTCAGAATATAATGATGCCGCCACGAACGCCTGATGCGACGCTTTACGCGTCTTATCAGGCCTACAGGACTGGTCACCTGGTAACCTACATCTTCTCCAGCAACTTCTTCACATCTTTGCCATTACGGGAATCTTTATTCCGCTCGGCCCAGTCATTCAGGCGACGTTTCGCTTCGTCCTGTAGATGTTTGCGCAGTAACTGATCCACTTGCAGGCTGTAATTGAGTTGCTGCCAGTTGCCATAAACCCGCAGCGGTACTGGCGTTTCTTTCAGGAAATCAATCAGTTTGCTTTCCCCGTTCCAGCCACCCACGACCCGAATATCAAACTGGGTGTCGCAGGTTTGATCTGCCAGATTCAACATGCCTTCCCCTGTCAGCGCCAGCACAGGCGATTGACCTTGCATGTCGTTTAACGTCACGACGCCATCCTTCAACGTCAAATCGGTGGTAAAGCGGTCAAGCCGCGTCACGTTATCAAAGTTTTCAGCGGCCTTCACATCACCGCCATTACGCTCTACCGCTTGCTGAATCATCTGCTGGAAGTTCATCCCTTCCATGCGCGTGTCGGTCATTTCGACATGTGCCTGTCCTTGCCAGTTGTGGCGGAATGCGTCGGCATCTATGTCAGCACCGGAGAAATCACCAGCCAGTGACATTTTTCCGGTCAACGAAATCGGATAGTTAAACGCCTTCAGAATGGTACCAATCTCAACGTTTTCCAGCCGTGGCTGGAAGTTTATCCGCGGATTTATTGATGTCGCGTCCAGCGTGCCCGGCAGTGAAACCTGTCCACCGTTAAGTTTGCCCTGCAGTTGAGTAATTTCCAGCAAACCCGACTTGTTGGTCATTTGCGTGGCAACATCTGTAAAATTCATTCCGCGCCAGCGCACGTTACTGGCCTGCAACAAAATATCAGCCGTAAAGCCTTGCAGTCCCTGATAGGCCGGTTCATCAATACGCGAAGAAATGACCGGGCGCGGCAACGTTGATTGGCTCTGCCCCTGCTGCGCGGCACCGTTTTCACCATTCGCGGTTTCATTAAGCGGGATGAGGTTGTCAAGATTCAGTTGCGGGAATTGCAGCCTCAGCTGCCATTCCGGTTTCTCTGTCAGCGTAACCTGTGCTTGCCCGCTTAGCGTACTATCATTGGCGGTCAAACTAATTTGGTTAAATGAAAGGCGTTTATGTGACTCCTGCCACTGGGCCTGGAAACTCCCCTGCCCCTGAATACCTTGTTTTGGTAAATCGGCACCCTGCAACTGCCAGTTAATTTGTTCAATAGCCGCCGTTAAATCATGCGGATAATCAGAAGCATCTACCGTACCGTTAAGGGATATCGTGAGATCGCGCTGATCGCGATTAACCCGCCCGGAGAACTCAAATGAACCACGATGTTGGGGATCTTGTTCCATTTGCAGGCGAATATTGCGGATTGTCACCTGCTCGTCATCTTCATGCTGGAACACCAGCACGCTGTCCGCCACCTTAAGACTGGATATATCAAACGACCATCCGCGATCGTCTGACAGATCCGGCAAGGTATTGTCGCGCGGTGCAACCGGAGCGTCTTCACTGCGCACCGCTTCCGTCTGCGGCGTCAGTTGGATCACTGCCCCTTTTAGCATCACCTGCTTAACGCTCAGTTGATGACTCAGTAGTGGTAAAAGCGCCACGTCCAGACGCATGTTGTCGGCGCGAACCAGTGGCTGGCTTGCGCCCTGGGCGGTGAGAGACATTCGCCCGGAGAGGATACTAAGCTGCGGCCAGACGTGCCAACGCAGTGGCCCGTCGAGCTGCAATTGATAACCGCTACGTGCAGCAACTTGCTTGACCATATAGTCGCGGAAATCATTCGGATTCACCAGCAACACTAACGCAGATAACCCGGCCACCAGCACGACCAGGAGTATCATCAGCGTCGTCAGAAATCGTCTCATGGTATCCTCAATGGGCCTGAATTAGTCTTTATCGATTCGGCTGGCTACCGCGCCCTGCTGGTTGCGATATTTCGCATCTTCACGGCGGTTGTAAGGTCGCGCCGCCGGGCCGGAAAGCGGCTCAAAGCTCAGCGCACCAATTAACATGCCCGGACGCAGCGCCAGCGGCAGCTTACCGGAGTTGTAGAACTCCAGCACAATGCAACCAGACCAGCCCGGATCGATGCGGTGCGCGGTGACGTGCACCATCAGCCCCAGACGCGCCAGTGAGGAACGCCCGTCCAGCCAGCCCACCAGATCGGCTGGCAGCGTCACCGACTCCAGCGTCACCGCCAGCGCCAGCTCTCCTGGGTGAAGATAGAACGCCTCGCCCTCGTCGAGAACGATCTCATCGCTCATCACGCGGTCAAGCGCGGCGCTCACTTCATCTTTGGGACCGCTCAGATCGATAAACGCTGCCGTGTGACCACGGAAGGTACGAAATTTATTGCCCAGGCGTACATCCACCGTCGCGCCGTTAATACGCTCCACTGGCGGACGTGGGTTGATCGACAAACGGCCTTCATCAAGCCAGGCTTCAATATCTCGGTCACACAGACGCATGGCATTTTCTCCTTTCGCGCATCACTCCCTTAACGCCAATTACGTCAAGGGCATACCAGGTTATCACTGAACGGTACACAATTTATCAAGCTTATTCAAAGAACTGACTTATTTTCGCTTTCAATATATCGATCGCGATGCGGTTTTTCCCGCCGCGCGGCACGATAATGTCCGCATATTGTTTAGAAGGCTCAATGAATTGCAGGAACATCGGGCGCACGGTTTTTTGATATTGCGCCATCACTGAATCCATTGAACGCCCACGCTCGTTAACGTCACGCTTGATGCGGCGCATCAGGCAGATATCCAGCGGGGTATCAACGAAAATGGAGAAGTTAAGTTCGTCACGCAAACGCGCATCCGTCAGCAACAAAATGCCTTCGAGAATGATGACCTTCTTCGGCTCAACCGTCACCGTTTCTTTCATACGCGTATGTTCAACATAGCTGTAAACCGGCAGGTCAATTGCCGAGCCGCGTTTCAACGCTTGTAAATGCTCAAGCAGCAGACTGTGATCCATCGCGCTGGGATGGTCGTAGTTGGTCTTAACGCGTTCTTCCATCGACAGATGGCTTTGATCTTTGTAATAGCAGTCTTCGGGAATTACGCCGATGTGTTCATCACCGACTTGCTCACGCAATTCACGATAAAGGGTACTGGCAATAAGACTCTTGCCGGAAGCCGATGCGCCAGCGATACCGATAATGACGCACTGATGAGACTGATCAGTCATATATTTAGCGACCTGATTAACCTGGATGTTAGGAAGGGGGCGACGAAGCGCCAAACGCGGCAATTATAGGGATTTCATCCGTCTGATACCAGTCGAATAGCGTTGCCGCGCGCTCAGAGTTAATTGTTGACAAAGAATTCCCGGGGGCAAATTACGTTGATCAGTTTTATGTAAGGTAAAAAATGTTATACGCAGTTGCGCAAATTATCCGCCTTTACGTCACTTTATGAGCAATTCGCATATAAAATGTAAAACTTTTGTACTAGCATAAACACAGAAACGAATACTGGCGACCAGGTCTTGCGGATAAAGCGGTAATGAGCAAACAATCACAGCATGTATTAATTGCCCTGCCCCACCCGCTGCTTCACCTGGTCAGTTTAGGTTTAGTCTCGTTTATCTTTACCCTTTTCTCGCTTGAGCTTTCGCAGTTTGGCACCCAACTCGCCCCACTGTGGTTCCCGACGTCCATCATGATGGTGGCGTTTTATCGCCATGCCGGGCGCATGTGGCCGGGAATTGCGCTGAGCTGTTCGCTGGGAAATATCGCCGCATCCATCCTGCTTTTTTCCACCAGCTCGCTGAACATGACCTGGACGACCATCAATATTGTTGAAGCCGTGGTCGGGGCAGTGCTGCTACGTAAATTGCTGCCGTGGTATAACCCCTTGCAAAATCTGGCTGACTGGCTGCGTCTGGCACTCGGCAGCGCCATTGTTCCACCTCTGTTGGGGGGTGTTCTGGTTGTCCTGCTGACGCCCGGAGACGATCCTCTCAGGGCATTTTTGATATGGGTACTGTCAGAATCCATCGGCGCTCTGGCACTGGTGCCGCTGGGATTGTTATTTAAACCACACTATCTGCTGCGCCATCGCAACCCACGGTTGCTTTTTGAGTCGCTGCTCACGTTAGCCATCACACTGACGTTAAGCTGGCTTTCGATGCTGTATCTGCCGTGGCCTTTTACTTTCATTATTGTGCTGTTGATGTGGAGCGCCGTGCGCCTGCCACGAATGGAAGCCTTTTTGATCTTCCTTACCACGGTAATGATGGTGTCGCTGATGATGGCCGCGGATCCCTCCCTGCTTGCTACGCCGCGTACGTACCTGACGAGCCATATGCCGTGGCTACCGTTTTTGCTGATCCTGCTGCCCGCCAACATCATGACCATGGTGATGTATGCCTTTCGTGCGGAACGCAAACACATTTCCGAAAGCGAAACCCGCTTTCGGAACGCCATGGAATATTCCGCCATCGGCATGGCATTAGTGGGCACCGAGGGACAATGGCTGCAATCCAACAAAGCACTCTGCCAGTTTCTCGGTTACAGTCAGGAAGAGCTGCGCGGACTCACCTTTCAGCAACTGACCTGGCCGGAGGATCTCAATAAAGATCTCCAACAGGTTGAAAAGCTGATAAGCGGTGAAATAAACACCTATTCAATGGAAAAACGTTACTACAACCGCAATGGCGATGTTGTCTGGGCGTTGCTTGCCGTCTCACTGGTGCGCCACACGGATGGCACGCCGCTCTATTTTATCGCTCAGATTGAAGACATTAACGAGCTAAAACGCACCGAACAGGTGAATCAGCAACTGATGGAACGCATCACGCTGGCTAACGAAGCGGGCGGGATTGGCATCTGGGAGTGGGAGCTGAAGCCGAATATTTTTAGCTGGGATAAGCGGATGTTCGAGCTGTATGAAATTCCTCCGCATATCAAACCGAACTGGCAGGTGTGGTACGAGTGCGTGCTGCCGGAAGATCGCCAGCATGCCGAAAAAGTGATTCGTGATTCGTTGCAATCACGCTCGCCCTTTAAGCTGGAATTTCGCATTGCCGTGAAAGATGGCATCCGCCATATCCGCGCCCTCGCCAACCGGGTACTGAATAAAGAAGGCGAAGTCGAACGCCTGCTCGGCATCAATATGGATATGACCGAGGTTAAACAGCTTAACGAGGCATTGTTTCAGGAAAAAGAGCGCCTGCACATTACGCTGGACTCCATCGGCGAAGCCGTGGTCTGTATTGATATGGCAATGAAAATTACCTTTATGAATCCAGTGGCGGAGAAGATGAGCGGCTGGACGCAGGAAGAAGCATTAGGTGTTCCGCTCCTGACGGTGTTGCATATTACTTTTGGCGACAACGGACCATTAATGGAAAACATTTACAGTGCCGACACCTCACGTTCCGCGATTGAACAAGATGTGGTGTTGCACTGCCGGAGCGGCGGCAGCTACGACGTGCATTACAGTATTACGCCGTTAAGTACTCTGGACGGCAGCAATATTGGTTCGGTTCTGGTGATTCAGGACGTCACCGAATCACGCAAAATGCTGCGCCAGCTGAGCTACAGCGCCTCCCATGATGCACTGACGCATCTCGCCAATCGCGCCAGTTTTGAGAAGCAACTACGCATCCTGCTGCAAACGGTAAACAGTACGCATCAGCGACATGCCCTGGTGTTTATCGATCTTGATCGCTTTAAAGCGGTGAATGACAGCGCCGGGCATGCGGCGGGCGACGCTTTACTGCGCGAACTGGCGTCGTTGATGCTGAGCATGCTGCGCTCCAGCGACGTGCTGGCGCGGCTCGGCGGTGATGAATTTGGTCTGCTGCTGCCAGACTGCAATGTCGAAAGTGCGCGTTTTATCGCTACACGTATTATCAGTGCTGTGAATGACTATCACTTTATCTGGGAAGGACGTGTACATCGGGTAGGTGCCAGTGCCGGGATTACCTTGATTGATGACAACAATCATCAGGCGGCTGAAGTGATGTCGCAGGCTGATATCGCCTGTTATGCCTCCAAAAATGGTGGCCGGGGCCGGGTGACGATTTACGAACCGCAGCAAGCTGCCGTACATAGCGAACAGGCGGCGATGTCGCTTGATGAACAGTGGCGGATGATTAAAGAGAATCAGTTGATGATGATCGCCCACGGTGTCGCTTCGCCACGGATCCCGGAAGCGCGTAATTTGTGGCTGATTTCACTTAAGCTGTGGAGTTGCGAAGGCGAGATTATTGATGAACAAACATTTCGTCGTAGCTGCAGCGATCCGGCACTTAGCCATGCTCTTGACCGACGGGTATTCCACGAATTTTTCCAGCAGGCTGCCAAAGCGGTTGCCAGTAAAGGCATAAGCATCGCCCTCCCCCTTTCCGTTGCCGGTTTGAGTAGCGCCACGCTGGTGAATGACCTGCTTGAGCAGATGGAAAATAGCCCTCTACCACCACGGTTATTACATCTGGTTATTCCGGCAGAAGCGATTTTAGATCACGCAGAAAGCGTGCAAAAACTGCGGCTGGCGGGATGTCGGATAGTGCTCAGCCAGGTGGGCCGCGATCTGCAAATCTTCAACTCGCTGAAAGCGAATATGGCAGATTACCTGCTACTTGATGGGGATTTATGCGCCAACGTGCAGGGTAATTTGATGGATGAGATGCTGATTACGATTATTCTGGGGCACGCTCAGCGACTCGGGGTGAAGACTATAGCCGGGCCAGTCGTTTTACCCTTAGTGATGGATACGCTTTCGGGCATCGGCGTCGATCTGATTTATGGTGATGTGATTGCCGATGCCCAACCGCTGGATTTGCTGGTGAATAGTAGTTATTTCGCGATTAACTGAGGGAGCGTTTGCCCATTGCCTGATGCGACGCTAACGCGTCTTATCAGGCCTACAAATCTACAAATCGCTCATTCTCCAGGCCGGATAAGGCGCTCGCACCGCATCCGGCGACCAACGTCATGCTTCGTCTGGTTGCCAGCCTTCCGTATACCAGATATGCAACAGCGCATAAGAGCGCCAGGGCTTCCAGCGTTCGGCATAACGGCGGATTTGTGCTGGTGTCATTCCCGGAAATCGCTGTTTAATCAGATAATCATCCGGCAGGAAAACATCTTTCGCCTGCCAGCCACGCAAAGCAAAATAATTCGCCGTCCAGCGCCCGATACCCGGAAAAGTTTGCAGCGTTTTCATCGCCTGCTCCACATCGCCCGGTATTGTCATTGGTAAGGTGCCCTCCAGCGCCGCATTTGCCAGATGAATCAGCGCCTCTGCCCGTTTCAACGGCATACCTAACGCTTTTAATGCCTGCGGGTCTGCTGCTGCCAGCCGCTGAGGCGTCGGGAAGCAGATATACTCCGGAAAATCATCCAGCCGTTCGCCATAAAGCTGTGCCACTCTGGCGGTCAATTTTGCCGCCATCGCCACGCTCACCAGTTGGCCTAAAATCGCCCGCACGCCCTGCTCAAAAGCATCAACACAGCCGGGTAAACGCAATCCGGGCCGCGCCGCGCCTAACCTGCCCAACGCACCGTTAACAATTTGTGGGTTACATTGCAGATCAAACAGGCGGCTCATTTTCGCCAGACACTCTGCGGCAACAGGTTCTAAACCTGCACTTAAATTTATGTGCAGAGTATGGCGGGCTATATCCGGAATAGCAGTCACCACGCCGCGATATTCGCCCACCGCCAGACTACGGGCATAATAACTGTCCGCGACCGTTTCCACACTGCTCACCGCACGGGCGGCGAGAAATCCCAACATCCACGACCAGTCATACGGCGGCTGCCAGTTCAGGGTATACATCGCATCTCCTTATTCATCCGCTTTCAGCATAAACGTTATTCAGACGCTGCGCTTTGCTTTCATATTCCGGTTGTCGCGACGGCAACATTTCGCTAAAGTCACGCCCCTTCTTCACCGGCATGGGGATTATTTCGTGTTTATTGGTTTTGATTACGGTACAGCAAACTGTTCAGTGGCGGTCATGCGTGACGGTAAACCGCATTTGCTAAAAATGGAAAACGACAGCACGCTGCTGCCTTCAATGCTTTGCGCGCCAACGCGTGAAGCGGTAAGCGAATGGCTGTACCGCCATCATGATGTTCCGGCAGACGACGATGAAACGCAGGCGCTGTTACGTCGGGCGATTCGTTATAACCGCGAAGAAGATATCGATGTTACGGCGAAAAGCGTGCAGTTCGGTCTTTCCTCACTGGCACAGTACATTGATGATCCAGAAGAAGTGTGGTTTGTGAAATCACCAAAATCGTTCCTCGGTGCCAGCGGCTTAAAACCGCAGCAGGTAGCGCTGTTTGAGGATCTGGTCTGCGCAATGATGTTGCACATTCGCCAGCAGGCGCAGGCACAGCTGCCAGAAGCGATTACTCAGGCGGTGATTGGTCGTCCGATCAACTTCCAGGGGCTGGGCGGTGATGAAGCAAACACCCAGGCGCAAGGGATTCTGGAACGCGCGGCGAAGCGTGCCGGATTCAGGGACGTGGTATTCCAGTACGAGCCGGTCGCGGCTGGGCTGGATTACGAAGCCACCTTGCAGGAAGAAAAACGGGTGCTGGTGGTGGATATCGGCGGTGGTACGACTGACTGTTCATTACTGCTGATGGGGCCGCAGTGGCGTTCGCGTCTCGATCGTGAAGCCAGCCTGCTGGGTCACAGTGGTTGCCGTATTGGCGGTAACGATCTGGATATCGCGCTGGCGTTTAAAAACCTGATGCCGTTACTGGGCATGGGTGGCGAAACCGAAAAAGGCATCGCCCTACCGATTCTGCCGTGGTGGAATGCGGTTGCCATCAACGACGTTCCTGCACAGAGTGATTTCTACAGTAGTGCCAACGGTCGTCTGCTTAACGATCTGGTACGCGATGCCCGCGAACCGGAAAAAGTGGCCCTGTTACAGAAAGTCTGGCGTCAGCGTTTAAGCTATCGCCTGGTGCGTAGCGCAGAAGAGAGCAAAATCGCCCTTTCAAGCACTGCGGAAACCCGCGCCTCACTGCCGTTTATCAGCGATGAACTGGCTACGCTGATTAGCCAGCAAGGGCTGGAAAGCGCCCTCAGCCAGCCACTGGCGCGGATTCTGGAACAGGTGCAACTGGCGCTGGATAACGCCCAGGAAAAACCGGACGTTATCTACCTGACCGGCGGTAGCGCCCGTTCGCCGCTGATTAAAAAAGCGCTGGCAGAACAGTTGCCGGGCATTCCGATTGCAGGCGGCGATGACTTTGGCTCCGTCACCGCCGGGCTGGCACGCTGGGCAGAAGTGGTATTTCGTTAAAAGAAAATGGCTCAGCAGCGGCTTAAATCAGCCTGCGCCTGAGCCAGTTTTTCTGCCGCCTGACGTAACGGTTCCATCAACGGCATGGTCCGTGCTGGAGCATGAAGGCGGAATCGCTGCAACTCTGTCGCGCCGACAGTCAACGTCGATTCCAGCCGATGTCGTTTGGCGGTCATTTTCGCCATTACCGCTTGTCTGTCTGCTGGCGTTACCGCTTCATTCGGCCTGAACACAAAACGGCGTTCGCAACTTGCTTTCCAGTCGATAACTGCCTGGGTCAGATGATCACCAAACCCTTTCACTTGCTTAACCCCACGACGGGTAACATCCGCTGCTGTTTCAATACCAAAGGACCGTAACGCCGCTTTACGCGCAGGGCCAACGCCGGGAATAGAGGCAACATCAATAAAAAATCCCTCCAGAAACTTCTGCTTCTGCCGTTCCCTTGCGGTGTCGTGAAGTGCTGCCAGAGCACGTTTTTCTTCTTCCGGTAACCCGAGCATTTCGTCCTTCATTTTTTCGAGCATCGTCCGTTTGGCGATAAAACCTTCCAGCCCGCCCAACTGTTGGATCTGGCTGAATAAATGGTCATAGTCCATTTTCGCGCGATTAAATGCCTCACGGCGTTGCTGAACTTCTGCTTTGTACGCTTTGCTTGTCAGACTGCCAATAATCCAGATAGCCGACAGCACAGGAACCAAAATAATATAACGCGGTTCTGCCTGAAGGCCGCAAAGCAACAGCGATAACGCTGACAGTGCGATCTCAATCAGAATGATGTATTCGCGCCGTAACAGGCCTAAAGGAAGCGGCCTGCCAGTCGGTTGGAAATGATCGGGTAATGGCAATTGCAATGCTGGCGGTGCTACTGACGCCATCACCATCGCCCAGACTTTCGCCAGCACAAAATCACCGCTGGTGGTAATGACCTCTTCGCCGAGATCAATAAAATAGATAACGCCTTGATTATCCAGCGCACACCACGGGCAGTCGGTCAAATGAGCGGGATAAACATGCATTGCCGAAACGGGACATTTCTTTAACTGTTGGCGCAGAGAATCAAGTGCCGCTACCCACGCTTTAGCCGTCGGACGCCCGGTTGCCACGCCACTTTCCGTGAATGCCTGCTGAAACATGGCTTCAACATCACTCGGTAACATCGATAGCGGAATCGATCGTGGCGGCGGTTTTAAACCACGTCGCTGATTATCTGACGCGTAGGCATAACGGAAATGGGTAATATCCGTCTCCAGCGCATTACCCGCATCAGAGATAAGCGGCACACCAGAATAAGGATGCCGGCCACCAAACAAGACGTGAAAAATCAGCAACGCAAGGCCAAAATTATCGTGATTTTCTGTGCGTTCAAAGCCGACAAATGACGACAAGGTTTGTAGCTCTGGCGGCGTAAAATGCGACACGCCGACTTCGCATAAATGCAGTGTGCCATTGGCGTTAATCTGAAAGGAGTCGCTATCAATCAGTACCACTTTGCTGTCGCGACCTACCATAAAACTGTTCTGGTTTACGTCACCCACGACGTGCCCGTGCTCGTGAACCGTAGCAAAAGATGAAGCAATATTGCGCGCAACATAGAGTAGAAAATCCCACGCACAATGAGGGTAACTCTGGCGACGATGTGCCGGGCTATAGATCATATGAATCGGTTCTTTACCAGAAACTTTTGGCATCATAAAACCGATAACTTTTCCGCCTCGTCCACCGTGAAGCGTTGCCTGCGGCCAGGCGACATAATTCAACAACTGCGCGTCAGCTGTCGCAGCCATAAAGGCAAGTTTGTCCTGTTTTAAGGCGGGTGGCGGCGTGTGATAAATCTTGGCGACGCTATCGACAAACTCCTCGATATCATAAACCGCGCCTTCACCACCTTTGCCCAGTTCACGGCCAAGAGTGGTCAATTCACCTGTCGATGTAAATACTTTTATATTTGTTTTCATAATATTTCGCGGGTAGTTATATTATATTTCAATGAATAATAACAACTAACCATTAAAATTATTTCTATATGGGGAAAACCCACTCAAGAATAAAAATGATAATGCAATTTTATCAGGATACAATTCAATTTCGGCCTGATAATGATTAACTTCCACAGGTTTTTGCTAACTTTGACTACAAAGGGATTCTGGAGAAAAAATGAAAAAGATATTACTTATGTTGAGTCTGCTATTTTTTACTACCGCGGGCTTTAGTGAAGTTTCGGATACGTTAGTGACGGGAGGTTATGATAAACAAGCGATGTCTGACGCGATTAAACATGCGCGGAAAGAAACCGATAAATTCATCGAGGTTATGAATAAAAAAGATGCCGATACTTTCGCAGTCAAAGCCCCGATAACCGATCACGGAAGAACCGAGCATTTCTGGCTTACGGATGTCACTTATTCTAACGGCATGTTTATTGGCGTAATCAGCAATGACCCTGGTATTGTTACAAACGTAGAATATGGCCAGGAGTGGAAAATCAAGAAAGAAGATATTTCAGACTGGATGTATACGCGCGGGGATAAAATTTACGGCGGTTATACCATTGATCCTTTATTGGTCACCTATCCAAAAGAAGAAGCCGACGAGCTAAGAGCAAAATTAGTTCGCTAATCAGCCGTTATATTTATTGTTTAAACTGGCGGTTGAATTGTTGTCTTCAACCGCCATGAGAAACTCACTCTGCCCACAGCGCCAGTGCCAACGTTTTATCATCATCCGTACGCTCGTTTACCGCCGGGCTGGACAAAAACTGCTTTAACAATTCAGGTAATAAATCGAGTTGTTCCTGCGTTGCTGCCGCCAGTCCATTGAAAAACGGGGTAAAGAAAGGCACATGAGGAGAATTATCCAGCATATTTAACGCCAGTCGCTGGATACCATCCGTAAATGCTGCAACTTTGTGCGCACGCCCAGTGCTGGTGAAAGTTTCCAGTCTGGAAACGGCATCTTCGTCGGTAATGAAGTGCGTCATGTTGGCATATTCACCCGCCATCGGCGTGAGAGGCAATTGCAGACCGTGACCCAAATCTACCACCACGCCGCCATCGCCAATCTGCATAATCAAGGTGCCGTCAGGCGATGAAATCAGTCCCAGAAATGTGCAGGCAAAATCGCGAACCGCTAATTCTTTGGCTTCCGCCTCGGCAAAAAGTCGTTGACGAATGGTCAGTACCATATTTGTGGCGAGGACATCATTAAGCCCCAATTCCCCGCCCTGCACTTTTTGCGACATATAAGCCATCGCTTCATTGACGGCGAGCATCGCGCCTTCGCCACCCTGCGAGACACTGCCTGCGCCATCAGCGACAAATACCGACAATAATGGCTGCTGGTCATTTAACCAGGCAATCTGCATCTGGCAGGCATCCTGACAAGGCAAGTCCGCGCTGATGTGCGACGTTCCAACGGTTGATGCATAGACCAGACGCCAGCTCACACTGACGTCCAGCCTTTTGGCGCTTCCAGCACAACTTCCGTTCCCGGCGTGGAGCGGGAAACCGAACGCAGCGAACTGGATAACCAGCTAAACAGTTCACGGAATTGTAATCCTTGCAGAGGCAAAGGCTGACGAACGCTAATTTGTGCCAGCGTCTTCATATCCGCCCCCTGAACACCGATGGAAAAGAAAGCAAACCTTTTATCTTCTTCCCCCCGAAACACTTTGTTGGCTGCAGCCTGCCACTCATCGGTTGGTGCACCATCGGTAATCAGGAAAATCCACGGGCGATAATACGAAATACCATTTGCACGATACTCACGTTTCCGCTCCTCTACCATATCCAGGGCTTTGGTAATGGCCGCACCCATTGGTGTATCGCCCTGGGCAAACAGGATGGGCGGAAAAAAATTAGCGGCGCTGGTAAAGGGTTGTTCCACATGCACCGGGCCGAACGTCACAATGCCGAGTTCCACTCTTTTTAAAGCCAGAGGATCAGCAAGCAGTTCATCACGAAAGGTAACCAATCCGGCGTTAAGTTCATTAATAGGTCTACCGTTCATAGAACCAGAAACATCCAGCAGCAAAATGCAGGGGCAACGTGGTTCCGGGTTACTGGCAAAATCGCTGGTGGCAAACGTGATTTGTTCGCTCATAAGAAATCCTTTCTTAGAGAATTATCGAGGTCCGGTATCATACCGACTGCAATAATGAAATAAGAGCAAACGAAGAAACTTTCAGAATTAGGCCCGGCGGCGCAGAAAATTTTGCTATTCGCCTCGCAAGAACGGAGAGCCGTCGATTGACACTAAGGGCGGAGTGACATAATTTCAGGAGTGAGGGTTAGGGAGAGGTTTCCCCCTCCCCCTGGTGTTCTTAGTAAGCCTGGAAGCTAATCACTAAGAGTATCACCAGTATGATGACGTGCTTCATCATAACCCTTTCCTTATTAAAAGCCCTCTTCTCCGGGAGAGGCTTTCCCGTTTCAGCGTCCCGCTGAAATCATCGGCTTACCTCCTTTCGCCCTGAATGCAGTCTATCGCTAACGCGTGAATAAAATAGTTTCCTCTGTGATTATTGCGTAACGACTCGCAAAGAATATTTGCTGGCAGGATCGCAGACTGCAAAGCCTGCGGATTGACAATCTTATCGTGAAGGCATACTTTCAGGAGTGAGGGTAGAGCGGGGTTTCCCCCGCCCTGGTAGTCTTAGTAAGCGGGGAAGCTTATGACTAAGAGCACCACGATGATGAGTAGCTTCATCATGACCCTTTCCTTATTTATGGCCCCTTCCTCGGGAGGGGCTTTCCCGTTTCAGCGTCCCGCTGAAATCGTCGGCTTACCTCCTTTCGCCATGCAAGCAGTCTATCGCTAACGCGTAGATAAAATAGTTTCATGTGTTATTACTGGATGCGTGCTCGCAAATGTGCCCGTCATTCAGACGATTCCAGACAGTGTTTCATAATTCCTCCATTTTTCTCCCTTATTGGCTGGCTACACTAGTATCATTCCGCGAAACGTTTCAGGAAGAGAAACTCTTAACGATGAAAGGTAGTTATAAATCCCGTTGGGTAATCGTAATCGTGGTGGTTATCGCCGCCATCGCCGCATTCTGGTTCTGGCAAGGCCGCAATGACTCCCGGAGTGCAGCCCCAGGGGCGACGAAACAAGCGCAGCAATCGCCAGCGGGTGGTCGACGTGGTATGCGTTCCGGCCCATTAGCCCCGGTTCAGGCGGCGACCGCCGTAGAACAGGCAGTTCCGCGTTACCTCACCGGGCTTGGCACCATTACCGCCGCTAATACCGTTACGGTGCGCAGCCGCGTGGACGGCCAACTGATAGCGTTACATTTCCAGGAAGGCCAGCAGGTCAAAGCAGGCGATTTACTGGCAGAAATTGACCCCAGCCAGTTCAAAGTTGCATTAGCACAAGCCCAGGGCCAACTGGCAAAAGATAAAGCCACGCTTGCCAACGCCCGCCGTGACCTGGCGCGTTATCAACAACTGGCAAAAACCAATCTCGTTTCCCGCCAGGAGCTGGATGCCCAACAGGCGCTGGTCAGTGAAACCGAAGGCACCATTAAGGCTGATGAAGCAAGCGTTGCCAGCGCGCAGCTGCAACTCGACTGGAGCCGGATTACCGCACCAGTCGATGGTCGCGTTGGTCTCAAGCAGGTTGATGTTGGTAACCAAATCTCCAGTGGTGATACCACCGGGATCGTGGTGATCACCCAGACGCATCCTATCGATTTAGTCTTTACCCTGCCGGAAAGCGATATCGCTACCGTAGTGCAGGCGCAGAAAGCCGGAAAACCGCTGGTGGTAGAAGCCTGGGATCGCACCAACTCGAAGAAATTAAGTGAAGGCACGCTGTTAAGTCTAGATAACCAAATCGATGCCACTACCGGTACGATTAAAGTGAAAGCACGCTTTAATAATCAGGATGATGCGCTGTTTCCCAATCAGTTTGTTAACGCGCGCATGTTAGTCGACACCGAACAAAACGCCGTAGTGATCCCAACAGCCGCCCTGCAAATGGGCAATGAAGGCCATTTTGTCTGGGTGCTGAATAGCGAAAACAAGGTCAGCAAACATCTGGTGACGCCGGGCATTCAGGACAGTCAGAAAGTGGTGATCCGTGCAGGTATTTCTGCGGGCGATCGCGTGGTGACAGACGGCATTGATCGCCTGACCGAAGGGGCGAAAGTGGAAGTGGTGGAAGCCCAGAGCGCCACTACTCCGGAAGAGAAAGCCACCAGCCGCGAATACGCGAAAAAAGGAGCACGCTCCTGATGCAGGTGTTACCCCCGAGCAGCACAGGCGGCCCGTCGCGCCTGTTTATTATGCGTCCTGTGGCCACCACGCTGCTGATGGTGGCGATCTTACTCGCCGGGATTATCGGTTATCGCGCCCTGCCCGTTTCGGCGCTGCCGGAAGTGGACTATCCGACCATTCAGGTGGTCACGCTCTACCCAGGTGCCAGCCCGGATGTCATGACCTCTGCCGTTACCGCGCCGCTAGAACGCCAGTTCGGGCAGATGTCTGGCCTGAAACAGATGTCATCGCAAAGTTCCGGCGGTGCGTCAGTTATCACTTTGCAGTTCCAGCTAACATTACCGCTCGATGTCGCCGAGCAGGAAGTGCAGGCCGCGATTAACGCCGCCACTAACCTGCTACCGAGCGATCTGCCTAACCCGCCGGTTTACAGCAAAGTGAACCCGGCAGATCCGCCGATCATGACGCTCGCCGTCACCTCAACCGCCATGCCGATGACGCAAGTGGAAGATATGGTGGAAACCCGCGTCGCGCAGAAAATCTCGCAGATTTCCGGCGTCGGCCTGGTGACGCTTTCCGGCGGTCAGCGTCCGGCTGTTCGCGTCAAACTTAACGCTCAGGCGATTGCCGCCCTCGGCCTGACCAGCGAAACCGTGCGCACCGCCATTACCGGCGCTAACGTTAACTCGGCAAAAGGTAGCCTCGACGGCCCTTCCCGTGCGGTCACGCTTTCCGCGAACGACCAGATGCAATCCGCGGAAGAGTATCGCCAGCTAATCATCGCCTACCAGAACGGCGCGCCGATTCGTCTTGGCGATGTCGCAACCGTAGAGCAAGGTGCAGAAAACAGCTGGCTTGGCGCATGGGCGAACAAAGAACAGGCCATTGTGATGAATGTTCAGCGCCAGCCCGGTGCTAACATTATCTCCACCGCCGACAGCATCCGGCAGATGCTGCCACAGCTCACCGAGAGTCTGCCGAAATCGGTGAAGGTAACAGTGCTTTCCGATCGCACCACCAATATCCGCGCATCGGTCAACGATACCCAGTTTGAATTGATGATGGCTATCGCGCTGGTAGTCATGATTATCTACCTGTTTTTGCGCAATATTCCGGCGACCATCATTCCCGGCTTCGCAGTGCCGCTGTCGTTAATCGGCACCTTCGCGGTCATGGTGTTTCTCGATTTTTCAATCAATAACCTGACGCTGATGGCGTTAACTATCGCCACCGGGTTCGTGGTCGATGACGCCATCGTGGTGATCGAAAATATTTCCCGCTATATCGAAAAAGGCGAAAAACCGTTGGCGGCGGCGCTCAAGGGCGCAGGTGAAATCGGCTTTACCATTATCTCGCTGACCTTCTCGCTGATTGCGGTGTTGATCCCACTGCTGTTTATGGGCGATATCGTCGGGCGACTGTTCCGCGAATTTGCTATTACCCTGGCGGTAGCGATTTTGATCTCAGCGGTGGTGTCGCTGACCCTGACACCGATGATGTGCGCGCGGATGCTCAGCCAGGAGTCGTTGCGTAAACAGAACCGCTTCTCCCGTGCCTCGGAAAAAATGTTCGACAGGATAATCGCCGCCTATGGTCGTGGACTGGCGAAAGTGCTGAATCATCCGTGGCTGACCTTAAGCGTGGCACTCAGCACGCTGCTGCTTAGCGTGCTGCTGTGGGTGTTCATTCCGAAAGGTTTCTTCCCGGTACAGGACAACGGCATTATTCAGGGCACTTTGCAGGCACCGCAATCCAGCTCCTTTGCCAATATGGCCCAGCGGCAACGCCAGGTCGCGGACGTGATTTTGCAGGATCCGGCAGTGCAAAGTCTGACCTCATTTGTTGGCGTTGATGGCACTAACCCGTCGCTGAACAGTGCGCGTTTGCAGATCAACCTCAAACCGCTGGATGAACGTGATGATCGGGTGCAAAAAGTCATCGCCCGTCTGCAAACGGCGGTGGATAAAGTGCCGGGCGTCGATCTCTTCCTGCAACCAACGCAGGACCTGACCATCGATACTCAGGTCAGCCGCACCCAGTACCAGTTTACCTTGCAGGCCACCTCACTGGATGCGCTCAGTACCTGGGTGCCAGAGTTGATGGAAAAACTCCAGCAACTGCCACAGCTTTCTGATGTCTCCAGCGACTGGCAGGACAAAGGGCTGGTGGCGTATGTCAATGTTGATCGCGACAGCGCCAGCCGTCTGGGGATCAGCATGGCGGATGTCGATAACGCCCTGTACAACGCGTTTGGTCAGCGGCTGATTTCCACTATTTATACTCAGGCTAACCAGTATCGCGTGGTGCTGGAACACAACACCGAAAATACCCCAGGCCTCGCGGCGCTGGATACCATTCGCCTGACCAGCAGCGACGGTGGCGTGGTGCCGCTAAGCTCAATTGCCAAAATTGAGCAGCGTTTTGCGCCGCTCTCCATCAACCATCTGGATCAGTTCCCGGTAACGACCATCTCCTTTAACGTGCCGGATAACTATTCGCTGGGTGATGCGGTGCAGGCGATTATGGACACCGAGAAGACGCTGAATCTGCCGGTGGATATCACCACGCAATTCCAGGGCAGCACCCTCGCCTTCCAGTCGGCGCTGGGCAGCACTGTCTGGCTGATTGTCGCGGCGGTGGTGGCGATGTATATCGTGCTCGGCATTCTGTACGAGAGCTTTATTCACCCGATCACCATTCTCTCGACGCTACCCACCGCAGGGGTCGGCGCACTGCTGGCATTAATGATTGCCGGAAGTGAGCTGGATGTGATTGCGATTATCGGCATTATTTTGCTGATCGGTATCGTGAAGAAGAACGCCATCATGATGATCGACTTCGCGCTGGCTGCTGAGCGCGAGCAAGGCATGTCGCCGCGCGATGCCATCTACCAGGCTTGTCTGTTGCGTTTTCGTCCGATCCTGATGACCACCCTGGCGGCTCTGCTTGGCGCGCTGCCGCTGATGTTGAGTACCGGGGTCGGCGCGGAACTGCGTCGTCCGTTAGGTATCGGCATGGTCGGCGGTCTGATTGTCAGCCAGGTGCTGACGCTGTTCACCACGCCGGTGATTTATCTGCTGTTCGACCGCCTGGCATTGTGGACCAAAAGTCGCTTTGCTCGCCATGAAGAGGAGGCGTAAGTGAAGTTTTTTGCCCTCTTCATTTACCGCCCGGTGGCGACGATTTTACTGTCGGTCGCCATTACCCTGTGCGGCATACTGGGCTTCCGTATGCTGCCGGTCGCCCCGCTGCCGCAGGTCGATTTTCCGGTGATTATGGTCAGCGCCTCGCTGCCCGGTGCGTCGCCGGAGACAATGGCGTCTTCCGTTGCCACGCCGCTGGAGCGCTCACTTGGGCGCATTGCCGGGGTTAGTGAAATGACCTCCAGTAGTTCGCTCGGCAGCACGCGGATTATTTTGCAGTTTGATTTTGACCGGGATATCAACGGCGCAGCGCGTGATGTGCAGGCGGCGATCAACGCTGCACAAAGTTTGCTGCCCAGTGGGATGCCCAACCGTCCGACCTATCGCAAAGCGAACCCGTCGGATGCGCCAATTATGATCCTCACGCTGACATCCGATACTTATTCTCAGGGTGAACTGTACGATTTCGCCTCGACGCAGCTGGCTCCGACGATTTCGCAAATCGACGGTGTTGGTGATGTCGATGTCGGCGGCAGCTCACTGCCCGCCGTACGCGTCGGGCTGAATCCGCAGGCGCTGTTTAATCAGGGCGTCTCGCTGGACGACGTACGCACCGCCATCAGCAATGCCAACGTGCGTAAACCACAGGGGGCACTGGAAGATGGCACTCACCGCTGGCAGATCCAGACCAATGATGAGCTAAAAACCGCCGCTGAATATCAGCCGTTGATTATTCATTACAACAACGGCGGCGCGGTTCGTCTGGGTGATGTGGCGACGGTGACTGACTCGGTGCAGGATGTGCGCAACGCCGGGATGACCAACGCCAAACCAGCTATTTTGCTGATGATCCGCAAGCTGCCGGAAGCCAATATTATCCAGACGGTTGACAGCATCCGGGCAAAATTACCGGAGTTGCAGGAGACCATTCCGGCGGCGATTGATCTGCAAATTGCCCAGGATCGCTCCCCCACCATTCGCGCCTCGCTGGAAGAAGTCGAGCAAACGCTGATTATCTCGGTGGCGCTGGTGATTCTGGTGGTGTTTTTATTCCTGCGCTCGGGTCGCGCCACTATTATTCCCGCCGTTGTGGTGCCGGTTTCGCTGATTGGTACGTTTGCGGCGATGTACCTGTGCGGATTCAGTCTCAATAACCTGTCGTTAATGGCGCTCACCATCGCTACTGGTTTCGTGGTGGATGACGCCATCGTGGTGCTGGAAAACATTGCCCGTCATCTGGAAGCGGGGATGAAACCACTACAGGCCGCGCTACAAGGTACTCGCGAAGTCGGCTTTACGGTGCTGTCGATGAGTCTGTCACTGGTGGCGGTGTTCCTGCCGCTGCTGTTGATGGGCGGATTGCCGGGCCGACTGTTACGCGAGTTTGCCGTGACGCTTTCTGTCGCCATTGGTATTTCGTTACTGGTTTCTCTGACATTAACGCCAATGATGTGTGGCTGGATGCTGAAAGCCAGCAAGCCGCGCGAGCAAAAGCGACTACGTGGTTTTGGTCGCATGTTGGTAGCCCTGCAACAAGGCTACGGCAAGTCACTGAAATGGGTGCTCAATCATACCCGTCTGGTGGGCGTGGTGCTGCTTGGCACCATTGCGCTGAATATCTGGCTGTATATCTCGATCCCGAAAACCTTCTTCCCGGAGCAGGACACTGGCGTGTTGATGGGCGGGATTCAGGCGGATCAGAGTATTTCGTTTCAGGCGATGCGCGGTAAGTTGCAGGATTTCATGAAAATTATCCGTGACGATCCGGCAGTGGATAATGTCACCGGCTTTACAGGCGGTTCGCGAGTGAACAGCGGGATGATGTTTATCACCCTCAAGCCACGCGACGAACGCAGCGAAACGGCGCAGCAAATTATCGACCGTCTGCGCGTAAAACTGGCGAAAGAACCGGGGGCGAATCTGTTCCTGATGGCGGTACAGGATATTCGCGTTGGTGGGCGTCAGTCGAACGCCAGCTACCAGTACACGTTGTTATCCGACGACCTGGCGGCACTGCGCGAATGGGAGCCGAAAATCCGCAAAAAACTGGCGACGTTGCCGGAACTGGCGGACGTGAACTCCGATCAGCAGGATAACGGCGCGGAGATGAATCTGGTTTACGACCGCGACACCATGGCACGGCTGGGAATCGACGTACAAGCCGCCAACAGCCTGTTAAATAACGCCTTCGGTCAGCGGCAAATCTCGACCATTTACCAGCCGATGAACCAGTATAAAGTGGTGATGGAAGTGGATCCGCGCTATACCCAGGACATCAGCGCGCTGGAAAAAATGTTCGTTATCAATAACGAAGGAAAAGCGATCCCGCTGTCGTATTTCGCTAAATGGCAACCGGCGAATGCCCCACTATCGGTGAATCATCAGGGATTATCGGCGGCCTCGACCATTTCGTTTAACCTGCCGACCGGAAAATCGCTCTCGGACGCCAGTGCGGCGATCGATCGCGCAATGACCCAGCTTGGTGTGCCTTCGACGGTGCGCGGCAGTTTTGCCGGCACGGCGCAGGTGTTCCAGGAGACGATGAACTCGCAGGTGATCCTGATTATCGCCGCCATCGCCACGGTGTATATCGTGCTGGGTATCCTTTACGAGAGTTACGTACATCCGCTGACGATTCTCTCCACCCTGCCCTCGGCGGGCGTTGGAGCGCTGTTGGCGCTGGAGCTGTTCAATGCCCCGTTCAGCCTAATCGCCCTGATAGGGATCATGCTATTAATCGGCATCGTGAAGAAAAACGCCATTATGATGGTCGATTTTGCGCTTGAAGCCCAACGGCACGGTAACCTGACGCCGCAGGAAGCTATTTTCCAGGCCTGTCTGCTGCGTTTTCGCCCGATTATGATGACTACCCTGGCGGCGCTGTTTGGTGCGCTGCCGCTGGTATTGTCGGGCGGCGACGGCTCGGAGCTGCGGCAACCCCTGGGGATCACCATTGTCGGCGGACTGGTAATGAGCCAGCTCCTTACGCTGTATACCACGCCGGTGGTGTATCTCTTTTTCGACCGTCTGCGGCTGCGTTTTTCGCGTAAACCTAAACAAACGGTAACCGAGTAAATGACAGATCTTCCCGACAGCACCCGTTGGCAATTGTGGATTGTGGCTTTCGGCTTCTTTATGCAGTCGCTGGACACCACCATCGTAAACACCGCCCTTCCCTCAATGGCGCAAAGCCTCGGGGAAAGTCCGTTGCATATGCACATGGTCATTGTCTCTTATGTGCTGACCGTGGCGGTGATGCTGCCCGCCAGCGGCTGGCTGGCGGACAAAGTCGGCGTGCGCAATATTTTCTTTACCGCCATCGTGCTGTTTACTCTCGGTTCACTGTTTTGCGCGCTTTCCGGCACGCTGAACGAACTGTTGCTGGCACGCGCGTTACAGGGCGTTGGCGGCGCGATGATGGTGCCGGTCGGCAGATTGACGGTGATGAAAATCGTACCGCGCGAGCAATATATGGCGGCGATGACCTTTGTCACGTTACCCGGTCAGGTCGGTCCGCTGCTCGGTCCGGCGCTCGGCGGTCTGCTGGTGGAGTACGCATCGTGGCACTGGATCTTTTTGATCAACATTCCGGTGGGGATTATCGGTGCGATCGCCACATTGCTGTTAATGCCAAACTACACCATGCAGACGCGGCGCTTTGATCTCTCCGGATTTTTATTGCTGGCGGTTGGCATGGCGGTATTAACCCTGGCGCTGGACGGCAGTAAAGGTACAGGTTTATCGCCGCTGACGATTGCAGGCCTGGTCGCAGTTGGTGTGGTGGCACTGGTGCTTTATCTGCTGCACGCCAGAAATAACAACCGCGCTCTTTTCAGTCTGAAACTGTTCCGCACTCGTACCTTTTCGCTGGGCCTGGCGGGGAGCTTTGCCGGACGTATCGGTAGCGGCATGTTGCCCTTTATGACGCCGGTTTTCCTGCAAATTGGCCTTGGCTTCTCACCGTTTCATGCCGGACTGATGATGATCCCGATGGTGCTTGGCAGCATGGGGATGAAGCGGATTGTTGTACAGGTGGTGAATCGCTTTGGTTATCGTCGGGTACTGGTAGCGACCACGCTGGGTCTGTCGCTGGTCACCCTGTTGTTTATGACTACCGCTCTGTTGGGCTGGTACTACGTTTTGCCGTTCGTCCTGTTTTTACAAGGGATGGTCAACTCGACCCGTTTCTCCTCCATGAACACCCTGACGCTGAAAGATCTCCCGGACAATCTGGCGAGCAGCGGCAACAGCCTGCTGTCGATGATTATGCAATTGTCGATGAGTATCGGCGTCACTATCGCCGGGCTGTTGCTGGGACTTTTTGGTTCACAGCATGTTAGCGTCGACAGCGGCACCACACAAACCGTCTTTATGTACACCTGGCTTAGCATGGCGTTGATCATCGCCCTTCCGGCGTTCATCTTTGCCAGAGTGCCGAACGATACGCATCAAAATGTAGCTATTTCGCGGCGAAAAAGGAGCGCGCAATGAAGTTCTGGCGACCCGGTATTACCGGCAAACTGTTTCTGGCGATTTTCGCCACCTGCATTGTCTTGCTGATCAGTATGCACTGGGCGGTGCGTATCAGTTTTGAGCGTGGCTTTATTGATTACATCAAGCATGGTAATGAACAGCGATTACAACTGTTAAGTGATGCGCTTGGCGAGCAGTATGCGCAGCATGGCAACTGGCGCTTCCTGCGCAACAATGATCGCTTTGTCTTTCAGATCCTGCGTTCATTTGAACACGATAATTCGGAAGATAAACCCGGCCCGGGTATGCCACCGCACGGCTGGCGTACCCAGTTCTGGGTGGTTGATCAAAACAACAAAGTGCTGGTTGGTCCGCGAGCGCCGATTCCACCTGACGGTACACGGCGACCCATTCTGGTCAACGGTGCGGAAGTTGGCGCGGTGATCGCCTCCCCCGTTGAGCGGTTAACGCGCAATACTGATATCAATTTCGATAAACAACAGCGGCAAACCAGCTGGTTGATTGTCGCCCTGGCAACGTTACTCGCGGCACTTGCCACTTTTCTGCTGGCGCGCGGTTTACTGGCACCGGTAAAACGACTTGTCGATGGCACGCACAAACTGGCGGCGGGCGATTTCACTACCCGCGTAACGCCCACCAGTGAAGATGAACTGGGCAAACTGGCGCAAGACTTCAACCAGCTTGCCAGCACACTGGAGAAAAACCAGCAAATGCGGCGCGATTTTATGGCCGATATTTCTCACGAACTGCGTACGCCATTAGCGGTGCTGCGCGGTGAACTGGAAGCCATTCAGGATGGCGTGCGTAAATTCACGCCGGAGACGGTGGCGTCTTTACAGGCGGAGGTCGGTACACTGACCAAACTGGTTGACGATCTCCATCAGTTGTCGATGTCTGATGAAGGCGCTCTCGCCTATCAAAAAGCACCGGTAGATTTGATCCCACTGCTGGAAGTGGCGGGCGGCGCATTTCGCGAACGATTCGCCAGTCGTGGCCTGAAACTGCAATTTTCCCTGCCAGACAGTATTACCGTATTTGGCGATCGCGACCGTTTAATGCAGTTATTCAATAACTTACTGGAAAACAGCCTGCGCTACACTGACAGCGGCGGCAGCCTGCAAATCTCTGCCGGGCAGCGCGACAAAACGGTGCGCCTGACCTTTGCCGACAGTGCGCCAGGTGTCAGTGACGATCAGCTACAAAAATTGTTTGAACGTTTTTATCGCACCGAAGGTTCCCGCAACCGTGCCAGCGGCGGTTCCGGGCTGGGGCTGGCGATTTGCCTGAACATTGTTGAAGCACATAATGGTCGCATTATTGCTGCCCATTCGCCTTTTGGCGGGGTAAGCATTACAGTAGAGTTACCGCTGGAACGGGATTTACAGAGAGAAGTATGACCGAGTTACCAATCGACGAAAACACACCGCGTATTTTGATCGTGGAAGATGAACCGAAGCTGGGGCAGTTGCTCATTGATTATCTGCGTGCTGCGAGCTATGCGCCGACGCTTATCAGCCACGGCGATCAGGTACTGCCGTATGTGCGCCAGACACCACCGGATCTGATCCTGTTAGATCTGATGCTCCCTGGCACCGATGGCCTGACGCTGTGCCGGGAAATTCGTCGTTTTTCTGACATTCCGATCGTGATGGTGACGGCAAAAATCGAAGAGATCGATCGCCTGCTGGGGCTGGAGATTGGCGCAGATGATTATATCTGTAAGCCGTACAGCCCTCGGGAAGTGGTAGCGCGCGTCAAAACCATTTTGCGCCGTTGCAAACCGCAGCGCGAGTTGCAGCAACAGGATGCTGAAAGCCCGTTGATTATCGACGAAGGTCGTTTTCAGGCTTCATGGCGCGGTAAAATGCTTGACCTGACGCCTGCGGAATTTCGTCTGCTGAAAACGCTCTCTCACGAACCAGGAAAAGTGTTCTCCCGCGAGCAATTGCTCAATCATCTTTATGACGACTACCGCGTAGTAACCGACCGCACCATCGACAGCCACATTAAAAACCTGCGCCGCAAGCTGGAATCTCTCGACGCCGAACAGTCATTTATCCGCGCCGTTTATGGCGTCGGTTACCGCTGGGAAGCCGACGCCTGCCGCATCGTTTAGTTTTAGCGACATTATTTTGTTAGCCGGAGATGGCGTTCAGACCAGATCCGGCAACATTATCCCACGCATGGTCAGCAAACTGACATTATCTCTCCGCCCTGGCAGGCATCAGAAAATCGCTCATACTTTAATCGGTAAACAGCACCTTTAGATGCTGTTTTCGATACACAATTTCAATCAAGGAGTCATTATGGCTGGTTGGTTTGAACTCAGTAAGAGCAGTGATAATCAGTTCCGGTTTGTGCTAAAAGCGGGCAATGGTGAGACTATCCTCACCAGCGAGCTTTATACCTCAAAAGCCTCTGCGGAAAAGGGCATCGCGTCGGTGCGTAGCAACAGCCCGCAAGAAGAACGCTATGAGAAAAAAACGGCAAGTAACGGCAAATTCTATTTCAATCTGAAAGCCGCTAATCATCAAATTATCGGCTCCAGCCAGATGTACGCCACCGCGCAATCTCGTGAAACCGGAATTGCCTCCGTTAAAGCCAATGGCACAAGCCAGACGGTGAAAGACAATACGTAATTACGATGCCGGGCGTGGGTTGTTGGCGTCCGGCGCTTTACCAGATCCCCCCACAGCGCTACAATGCCCGCCCTTAAAGTGGGGGCACTCCCCTAACCGCTTCATCAGGTGAAGCGGATCTGACCTGTCATCAGAACGAGAGAATTATGTTTAAACCGGAACTCCTTTCCCCGGCGGGAACGCTGAAAAATATGCGTTACGCTTTCGCTTATGGCGCAGATGCTGTTTATGCGGGCCAGCCGCGTTACTCCCTGCGTGTGCGCAACAACGAATTCAACCACGAAAATCTTCAGCTCGGCATCAATGAAGCCCACGAGCTGGGGAAAAAGTTTTATGTCGTGGTCAACATTGCACCGCACAACGCCAAGCTGAAAACCTTTATCCGTGACCTGAAACCGGTGGTGGAAATGGGGCCGGATGCGCTGATTATGTCCGATCCAGGGCTGATTATGCTGGTGCGTGAGCACTTCCCTGAAATGCCGATCCACCTCTCGGTGCAGGCTAACGCCGTAAACTGGGCGACGGTGAAATTCTGGCAGCAAATGGGCCTGACCCGCGTGATCCTCTCTCGCGAGCTGTCGCTGGAAGAGATTGAAGAGATCCGCAATCAGGTGCCGGATATGGAGATCGAGATCTTCGTTCACGGCGCACTGTGCATGGCCTACTCCGGTCGCTGCCTGCTCTCTGGCTATATCAACAAGCGCGATCCGAACCAGGGTACCTGCACCAACGCCTGCCGCTGGGAGTACAACGTCCAGGAAGGGAAAGAAGATGACGTTGGCAACATCGTACACAAGTACGAGCCGATTCCGGTGCAAAATGTTGAGCCGACGCTGGGTATCGGCGCGCCAACCGACAAAGTGTTTATGATCGAAGAAGCCCAGCGTCCGGGCGAGTATATGACCGCGTTTGAAGATGAGCACGGCACTTACATCATGAACTCGAAAGATCTGCGCGCCATCGCCCATGTAGAACGCCTGACCAAAATGGGCGTGCATTCGCTGAAAATCGAAGGCCGTACTAAATCTTTCTACTATTGCGCACGCACCGCACAGGTTTACCGTAAAGCTATCGATGACGCCGCTGCGGGCAAACCGTTCGATACCAGCCTGCTGGAAACTCTGGAAGGTCTGGCGCATCGTGGCTATACCGAAGGTTTCCTGCGTCGTCATACTCACGACGATTATCAGAACTACGAATACGGTTATTCAGTTTCTGACCGCCAGCAGTTTGTTGGTGAGTTTACCGGTGAGCGCAAGGGGGACCTCGCGGCGGTAGCGGTGAAAAATAAATTCTCCGTTGGCGACAGCCTTGAGCTGATGACGCCGCAAGGCAACATTAACTTTACCCTTGAGCACATGGAAAACGCCAAAGGTGAAGCGATGCCGGTCGCACCAGGCGATGGTTATACTGTGTGGCTCCCGGTCCCGCAGGATCTTGAGCTCAATTACGCTCTGCTGATGCGTAATTTCTCCGGGGAAACCACGCGTAACCCACACGGTAAGTGATTAATTTCGATTATTTTTCCCGGATGGAAAATTCTTAGAAACCGATCACATACAGCTGCATTTATTAAGGTTATCATCCGTTTCGCTGAAAAACATAACCCATAAAATGCTAGCTGTACCAGGAACCACCTCCTTAGCCTGTGTAATCTCCCTTACACGGGCTTATTTTTTTATGCATAAGCCCTATCTCTGGTAACCGTCTTCCATTGACCACATCGATAGAATCCTCCTTCATAGCACGATGCCTTTCACTTATCGGCATCGTGCTCCCACAGGTTCCGGCTACGCACAGCCAGAACGCGCATATTTGACGCTTACCAAAAAATATTCTCACTCTCCACATTTGAATGTCAGACGAGCGACACCATGTAATCCTACACCTTCTGTCTTCAGCTCAACTATTTGCATTTTTTTGCCCTGAGTAACACAGAAATGAGTTGCATCATTTTTTACTATATTTTCTGCACCAGATATTCTACCCCTGGCTAAAGAAGCTTCGGCTTCGGTGTAGTATTGGTTATCGAGTTTACGCTGAATATTACTTTTATATGCAAGACCAAATTTACCGATACTTGTCTCATCATTATGCACAGCACAACCAGACATAATAAAAATACTAATTAATGATATAGCAGCTATCTTTTTCATCTCACCTTCCCCCATTAAATACCAACGACACTCTCTAGTGTTTAAATATAATAATGGCATGATTATTATAATTGAATAGGATTATAATAAATGTTCTGTACAACATTTCCTACATAAGTAGGAATTACGGACATGGAGGCCCTTCCGGGTAACTCCATGAGGGCTTTAATATATTATATTGAAGATGCCACCGTTTAGTTGAATATTAGGTATATTCTCTTTTTTGAAATTTATCGGTGGCTGCCGTTAGTATTCGCTGTCCCCATTGCAAGCTCCTGGTGGTAACCACTGAATCCTCCATACTTGAACTGACTTTTATCCTCCGACTTTCATCCTGTTCTGACTCCACCTTTTCTTTTCTGCTCTACACTATCTACAGACCAATCATAAAGGCACATACGATCATGGCAGAATTTCCCGCCAGCTTACTGATTCTTAATGGCAAAAGTACTGACAATTTACCCTTGCGCGAAGCAATTATGCTGTTGCGTGAGGAAGGAATGACGATCCATGTGCGGGTCACCTGGGAGAAAGGCGATGCCGCACGATATGTAGAGGAGGCCCGGAAGTTGGGCGTCGCAACGGTGATTGCCGGTGGTGGCGATGGCACCATTAATGAAGTTTCTACGGCGTTGATTCAGTGTGAGGGGGATGACATACCCGCGCTGGGAATTTTGCCATTAGGAACCGCCAATGATTTTGCCACCAGTGTAGGGATTCCTGAGGCACTGGATAAGGCGCTGAAACTGGCAATTGCCGGTAACGCCATTGCGATAGATATGGCGCAGGTCAACAAACAAACCTGTTTTATTAATATGGCGACAGGCGGATTTGGGACGCGTATTACCACAGAAACGCCGGAAAAATTAAAAGCCGCGCTGGGTGGCGTCTCTTACATCATTCATGGCTTAATGCGCATGGATACTCTGCAACCGGACCGTTGTGAAATCCGCGGTGAAAACTTTCACTGGCAAGGTGACGCCCTGGTCATTGGTATTGGTAACGGGCGTCAGGCCGGTGGCGGTCAGCAATTGTGTCCGAACGCGTTAATTAACGATGGCTTGCTGCAACTGCGCATTTTTACCGGCGATGAAATACTTCCGGCTCTCGTATCAACCTTAAAATCTGACGAAGATAACCCGAATATTATCGAAGGCGCTTCGTCGTGGTTTGATATTCAGGCACCACACGACATCACCTTTAATCTTGATGGCGAACCGTTGAGTGGGCAAAATTTTCATATTGAAATACTTCCGGCAGCGTTGCGTTGTCGATTACCACCAGATTGTCCACTGTTGCGTTAATCAAACTATTCTCTCTTGAACCAGGGAGAATCCGTAATGCCGGATGCGGTGTAAACACCTTATCCGGCATACAGAACAATACTACACCGTAATTAATTTTACCCGCGTCTTCTGCAATGCCAGTTTATCCACCTCTGACACAGCATCATCGGTAATAATAATGTCAATTTTTTCGATTGGTAGTACCTGATTAAAACCGCGACGGTTAAATTTCGATGAATTGAGAACGGCAATCACTTTATTAGCGGCTGTGACCATCGCACCGCTAATAGAATAACCTTCATTAAAGGTCGTAATACCATTAACCGCATCAATACCATCAGCACCGACAAACATTAAATCGGCATTAATATCCTGTAATGAACGCTCGGCAATGGAACCATGCATCGAGCGCGTTTTATGGCGGACCGTGCCACCACAGACGACCAGAGTAATGTCTTTATTTTCGGAAAGGGCAAACGCTGCCGGGAGACTGTTGGTAATCACCGTGATATTTTTGGCGGTCATTAATCCTTCGGCGATAAGCATTGTCGTACTTCCGCTGTCGAGAATAACGGTCATCCCTTCGTGGATCATTTTGACTGCCGCCTGCGCTATTCTGTTTTTTGGCGCGCTGGCGAGCTGAAATCGCTCTTTAAACCCGACTTCCTGGGTCTCGGTTTCACTATTACCAGACATTATTTTCGCCGCACCGCCATGAAAGCGCGTAACCACGCCTTTTTGTTCGAGAAAGCGCAAATCGGCACGGATTGTCGCTTCCGAGGCAGCAAATACTCCCGCCAGATCCTGAACAAGCACGGTTCCCTGTTCATTCACTAATTGGATGATCTTATTCCTTCGCTCGAATGAATTCATCGTCATTTACCCATATTCAATTGTGGCTAGTGTAAACGAAGGGGGACCATTGGTGAATGATCTGTTTTGCACAATACCGGGCCAGCATCACGCTGGCCCGCGGTTTCAGGGAATGAGCAACACTTTGCCCGGCATAGCATTACGAGCGATGTCACGCACCGCCTGGGCGAAGCTTTCAAAGCTTCCACGGTGAGCGATTAATGGCTCCAGGCTTAACTTACGTTCTGTCAGCAACCGGCTCGCCGTTTCCCACTCCTGCCCCGGCCAAGGGCTGGAGTAGTTCATCCAACTGCCGATAACCGTCAGCTCTTTACGCAATATTTTGCCAAACGTTGCCGATGTTAAATGCAGATCCTGATGCAACGTGCCCACCAGCGCCAGTTGGGCATGAGGACCGGCAATCTCTACCGCCAGTTCGACAGTTTGCGGTACGCCAGCCGTCTCGAGGATAAGCTGATTAAAGCGCAGTTCGCGTAAAACGCTCTGCATTTGCGGCGCGCTCATTTCGCTACTGTTAAATGTTTGCATCGCACCGAAAGATTTTGCCAGTGCCAGTTTTTCTGAACTAATGTCGATCGCCGTCACACTCTTTGCTCCCAGCGCGACAGCGCACTGAATGGCCAGCAGGCCAATGGTTCCGGCACCAATAATAATAACGTTTTTATTCTCACAACCTTGCGCTAAATGAAAAGCATGCAGACCAACGGTAATCGGCTCAATAAAAGCCCCATCCTCAATAGGCATATCCGTGGGTAGAGCAAAGACATTTTTTCGCTTAACGACAATATATTCAGCAAATCCACCATCACGCCGCGAGCCAATAAAATCATATTTTGCGCACTGGGAATAAAACCCTTTCAGACACTCTGGACAAGTAAAACAGGGTAATAACGGCACACAGGCAACCGCATCGCCAGGGTGTAAATCATCAACACCGGATCCCACCGCATCAATATAGCCGCTAAATTCATGGCCTAACGTTATTGGATAATAATGTGCACCATTTTTAAATATCCTGGGTAAATCGGAACCACATAAGCCCGAGCTGGCAATTTTTACCCGCACCTCATCCTGATGTTTAATTTCAGGAATGACGCTTTCTGCAACGCGCACGATACCATCAGTATCATTCACCACTGATTTCATAAAAACTCCTGATTGTTAAGGGGGATAACCTCCCCCTCAGGTAAAAATTATTCTGCGAGAACGACTTTCTCTTGTTTAATAAAGCCACGCGCTCTACGCCAGGTCATGAAAATACCGGTCAGATAAATTGCACCGATAATAATGAAACCGGGAATATTTTGCGGGGAGAAAACCTGAATCAGTAACCAGGTAATGGGAGAACCGCCCTGATCCATTGAAGCCACCATACCCCCGGCTTTTAACGCCCCAGCATTAGCCGCCAGTTGGGTGTGCAAACCAATAGTTTGCGTCGCGATCCACAGGGTGATGCTCATAATGATGACACCCGAGATTAAGGTGCGGAACAGATTTCCACGATGCACGGCGACCGCCATCGCCACGAAGAAGCCGATGGTGGCAAGATCGCCAAACGGCAGCACCTGATTACCCGGCACACAAACAGCAATTAAAATGGTGAGTGGGATAAAAATCAGGCTTGCCGATACCACCGCCGTATGTCCCAGCAGCAACGCCGGATCAAGGCCAATCAGGAACTCCTGACCGCCGAACTTCGCCTGTAAACGACTACGAGCCTGCTTAGCGATGGGCGTTAAACCATCCATGATGGGTTTAATCACCCGTGGCATTAGCAGCATCACTGCCGCCGTTTTTACCGCCAGCTGCAATACACCTTTGACATCGTAACCCGCGAGGATGCCGATAATCAGCCCCATCACAAAACCCACGGTGACAGGCTCGCCAAATGGACCAAATTTGCGCTGAATATCGTCGGCGCTAAATTTAATTCGGTTAACGCCTGGGATTTTCTCGATGATAGCATCGACCAGCACCGCAATCGGCCCCATATACGCCGACGTACCGTGCGGAATAGCAATACCTTCCAGCTCAAAGAAATTTCGGGTATCGCGGGCAAACCAGTCGCCGAGCTTATAAACAAACGCCGCGTGAATTACCACACCTGCCATCCCTATCATCCATGAACCGGTTGCCAGATGCAGCAACGCGCCGGTGAAGGTCATATGCCAGATATTCCAGATATCAACATTTACCACCCGCGTCATACGGGTCAGTAACATCGCCACGTTAACCAGAATCGCAATCGGAATCGCCACCAGCGCAATTTGCGACGCCCAGGTCATTGGTGAAGAGCCCGGCCAGCCAACATCGACCACATGCAGATTCAGGTCGAAATTTTCCGCCATCGCTTTCGCCGCCGGGCCAATGGAATCCAGCATCAAGCCAATCACAAGGCCAATGCCAACAAAGCCAATCCCGATATGCAGACCCGCTTTAAAGCAATCGCCTGCCTTCATGCCTAATATTTTAGAAAAAATAATGATGACAATCGGAAGCATCACCGTAGGGCCGAGGTCGAGAATATAACGCATGACTTCTGAAAACATAGGTCACCCCTGTAAGATAGTCAGAATTTTATTTTGTAATGCTTCGATACCGACACCAGAAATAAAAGGCATGCCGTGAACTAACGGAATATCGCCAAAACTACGATCCACTTTGGCAGTGGTGCATATCAAATGCACACCATCCATATAGGTTTCTATTTCATTAACCCGACACTGGATTAATTCAACAGGAATATTATGATTCTGACACAACTCTTTAATTTCTTCCGCCGCCATCGTAGAGGTCGCAACCGCGCCTCCGCAAGCGACAATAATCTTGCGTTTCATAAATAGTCCTTTTTATTGTTACAGAGGGATTTATTCGTCTGAATCTAAAACATACTTTGTGAAGTATTCCTTTAACTGAGTTTCAGGAAGAGTAATTAGTGTCTCGACGATATCGGGCTGTTGTAACTTGCCAAATAAACAGCGTAAAAGTTTCAATTGCTGCTGCGGATTTTCCACAATCAACGCAATAACCAACGACACCTCCACGTCGTTATCATCATCCGCTTGCTGAAAATGAACTTTATTTGTTGGCCTTAACAGATAAATGGCTGACGACTTAGCATGAATCGCCTCACAATGCGGTATAGCAATGGCGTGCTGCTCAAGCATTATCCCGGTAGGGAATTCTGCTTCTCTGGCAATTAATGCCTGGGGCCAGGTATCATAAACCACACCTTTCGCGAGCATCTCATTACCGATATGGGTTAAAACTTCGCTACGATCGACAAAAGAAATTCCGCTACGAACAAACAGGTTAGTCATATACCGTCCTTATTCCGCACAGCCGTAGCGATAGGCGCGCAAAACATCATAAATTTTATCCATAATCAGCTGATGCGGTATTGCTGATAATTCCCCGGACTGAATGCGTTCAAATTGTTTGGGAAGATACTGACTAATCATGCCCAGTGGGATGTCCACGCCTTCAAGATTCACCATCATCGTTTCGACGCTATTTTTAATCCGACTATGCGGCCAGTAATAACGAATACGATCCGACAGGCTGTAACGAATATCCAGTAATGAATCGTTAAAACCCGTACGATAATATTTTTTCCAGTATTGCGGTTCGTCGAGCATCACTTCTTCAATTACCGCCAGGCAACCGCTGCGATTTTCAGGGGCGATAAGTTCCTGCTCAATTTGTGCCAGTGCAAATATCGCCTCGCGTAAAGCAAAGGTTAATGCGGGACCGACTTTCAATATTGCAAAGTGATCGCGGACTAATTCCCAATAAGCCGTCCGGGTCTGGTAATCGGTAGAATGTGCTTCATAAACCATTCGGGTGCTTTCTATCCATTGCGCCAGCGGCTGCGCTTCCTGCGGCTGATAATGGATAATATTGCTGTGATCAAATTCCACGCCCGGCTGCACCACGATGGCAATCACGCGTGTTAACGCCTCTGTCAGCCCACGGGCAATAAAGGCCTTTTGATGCGTACGTAAAGTATTGGCGGCATCTTCAACATGGGTGATGTGTACTGACTGAATGGCGCTGGCCTCACCGCCCGGAACCGGAACTTCGGTGCCAATGACATAGCTCAGTTGCTCACGCTGGCAATCTGTCGCCACACTTTCCGCAGCAAAGCAAAGCACAGCAGCTCGTTCCGCAACCGTTTCTGGTGCTAACGGTATGGGATCCCCCGCGCAGGACATTGACGCATCAAGATGAATTTTACTGAAACCGGCACGAACATATTCCTTTACCAGCTCGACGGATTTTTCCATCGCCACATCCGCATTTTCTTGCTGCCAGCAGTTTGGCCCCAGATGATCGCCGCCGAGAATAATGCGTTCGCGTGCAAACCCAACTTTATCGGCAATCGTAAAAACAAATTCGCGAAAGTCTGCCGGTGTCATTCCGGTATAACCGCCAAATTGATTGACCTGGTTTGACGTTGCTTCAATCAGCACTTTGCGCGTGCTGTTGCGATCAAATGCCAGCGCCGCTTCGATAACCAACGGATGGGCAGAACAGACTGAACATATGCCGATATGTTCACCAGCTTTATGCCGGGCAATTAACGTTTTCATGTTTTTTCCTTATTAAATGGCAGGTGCGTTATGCCCTGCCCTCGCAGCCACAATCGGCAATCACTTTGCTCACCACATCGCGCATTGCGGATTTAGCCGACTGCAAATAATCCCGGGGATCGGTCGCTTCAGGGTGCTCGGTCAGGTAATTTTTTAACGCCTGCGAGAAGGCATTTTTCAGCTCCGTTGCAACGTTGATTTTGCATATCCCCAGTTTGATGGTTTGCTGAATATCCTTAGTCGATAACCCTGACGCGCCATGCAGCACCAGCGGTAAGTTCACCCACTGGCGAATGTTCTCCAGTCGAGAAAAATCAAGCGCCGGTGCGCTGGCATACATCCCATGAGCCGTGCCGATGGCGACCGCCAGGGAATCAATTCCGGTTGCCTCGGCAAATTCACGCGCCTGAGCGGGGTTGGTATAAAAAGCATCGGCTTCATTGACTTGCACATCATCTTCCTGGCCGCCAAGTTGCCCCAGCTCCGCTTCGACGCTGACATCAAAGCGATGGCAAAAATCCACCACCTCTTTGACCCGTGAAATATTTTGCGCAAAAGGCAAATGCGAGGCGTCAATCATGACTGAGCGCACGCCAGAACGAACCTTCTGAGCGATATCGTCAAATTTCGTGTGATGGTCGAGATGAATTGCCAGTGGATGGTGATATTGCTTCGCCATCGCGCTGACCAGCGCCAACAGATTTTCTGTACCAGCATGAGTAAATGTGCCAGGCGTTCCGGCGATGATGACCGGCGCATGCAGGTTGGCAGCGGTTTCCACCACCACTTGCATCGTTTCGAGATTGTGAATATTGAATGCCGGAACCGCATAACCGCCGCGCTGTGCGTTGTTCAGCATCTGCTTTGTCGATACCACGTACATTTTCATATCCTGTCGTTTGCTTTCGATTTCAAAATATAATGAAATGATTTGTTTTTAAATGTCGAGATAACGATCACAAAAACGACAATGTGAAAATTGTTCGAGGAGTAAAAGGCAAAAAAAACGGCCTCCCGATAGGGAAGCCGTAGCAAAGTGCGCGTGTTTTTATGCCGGATGCGGTGTAAACATACGTGGCAGTGCTATGTAGGCATGATAAGACGCTTCCGCGTCGCATCAGGCATAGGTTGCCGGATGCAGTGTAAACGCCTTATCCGTCCTACGGGGTGGTGCTGTTCGTATGAGGCGTATCAGGCAATAGTAATTTTGCTATCGAGATAAACGTCCTGCACGGCATTAATCAGTTTCACGCCGTCAGCCATCGATTTCTTGAACGCCTTACGTCCAAGAATCAGCCCCATTCCGCCAGCGCGTTTGTTGATAACCGCAGTACGCACTGCATCGCTGAGGTCAGTTTCACCGCCCGCAGCACCGCCGGAGTTTATCAACCCAGCCCGACCCATATAGCAGTTAGCTAACTGATAACGCACCAGATCAATCGGGTTTTCGCTGGTCAATTTGCTGTAAACACGATCGTCGGTGTAACCGTAATTAATTGCTTTATAGCCGCCGTTATTTTCCGCCATTTTTTGTTTGACGATATCTGCACCGATGGTTGCCGCCAGATGGTTTGCCTGACCGGTCAGGTCGGCGGAAACATGGTAATCAACGCCATCTTTCTTAAAGGCGGAGTTACGCAAATAGGCCCACAGCACTGTCACCATACCCAGCTCGTGCGCACGTTCAAAAGCCGCAGAAATTTCTTCAATCTGGCGACGTGACTCTTCCGAGCCAAAATAGATAGTCGCACCAACCGCAACCGCGCCCATGTTGAACGCCTGCTCCACGCTGGCATACAGCGTTTGATCGTAGGTATTCGGGTAACTTAGCGTCTCGTTGTGATTAAGTTTGACGAGGAATGGAATGCGATGCGCATAACGCCGCGATACCGACGCCAGCACGCCGTAAGTTGACGCCACACAGTTACAGCCCGCTTCGATCGCCAGTTCAACAATGTTTTTCGGGTCAAAGTAGAGCGGGTTAGCAGCAAATGAAGCTCCGGCAGAGTGCTCAACGCCCTGGTCAACCGGCAGAATAGAAAGATATCCTGTGCCAGCCAGACGCCCGGTGTTGTACAACGTCTGCATATTACGTAACACCGCTGGCGGGCGATTATTGTCAATCATTACGCGGTCTACGTAGTCATGTCCGGGGAGATAAAGCTGGTCAGAAGGAATTGTCATACAACGGTGCTGTAAAAGGTTGTCGGCGTCTTTGCCAAGCAACTGCGCAATATCTGTCATTACTATGCTCCCGTAAATTCCGATTGGATATCGGCTATGGATTGTCCTGGCCCGCCTTTTGCGGGCAATCATAATCCTGGTCGTTACGGGCGAGTTTTTCCATCTTTTGGATGTTTTTTCAGCGTTTTCTGTTGGCTCGATTCATCAGAAAAAATGTTAGCGCGGTCAAGTTTTCACCGTAAAGGTATTTAAAAGGTATTATTAAGTGGTATTGTCATCGCGTACCTTACATTACCTGTCATGAAGGAATTAAAAGATGAAAACAACAGCAAAGCTGTCGTTCATGATGTTTGTTGAATGGTTTATCTGGGGCGCGTGGTTTGTGCCATTGTGGTTGTGGTTAAGTAAAAGCGGTTTTAGTGCCGGAGAAATTGGCTGGTCGTATGCCTGCACAGCCATTGCGGCGATCCTGTCGCCAATTCTGGTTGGCTCCATCACTGACCGCTTTTTCTCGGCGCAAAAAGTGCTGGCGGTATTGATGTTCGCAGGCGCGCTGCTGATGTATTTCGCTGCGCAACAGACCACTTTTGCCGGGTTCTTCCCGTTACTGCTGGCCTACTCGCTAACCTATATGCCGACCATTGCGCTGACTAACAGTATCGCTTTTGCCAACGTGCCGGATGTGGAGCGTGATTTCCCGCGCATTCGTGTGATGGGCACTATCGGCTGGATTGCCTCTGGTCTGGCATGTGGTTTCTTGCCGCAAATGCTGGGGTATGCCGATATCTCACCGACTAACATCCCGCTGCTGATTACCGCCGGAAGTTCTGCTCTGCTCGGTGTGTTTGCGTTTTTCCTGCCCGACACGCCGCCAAAAAGCACCGGCAAAATGGACATTAAAGTCATGCTCGGCCTGGATGCGCTGATCCTGCTGCGCGATAAAAACTTCCTCGTCTTTTTCTTCTGTTCATTCCTGTTTGCGATGCCACTGGCGTTCTATTACATCTTTGCCAACGGTTATCTGACCGAAGTTGGCATGAAAAACGCCACCGGCTGGATGACGCTCGGCCAGTTCTCTGAAATCTTCTTTATGCTGGCATTGCCGTTTTTCACTAAACGCTTTGGTATCAAAAAGGTATTATTGCTTGGTCTGGTCACCGCTGCGATCCGCTATGGCTTCTTTATTTACGGTAGTGCGGATGAATATTTCACTTACGCGTTACTGTTCCTCGGTATTTTGCTTCACGGCGTAAGTTACGATTTTTACTACGTTACCGCTTACATCTATGTCGATAAAAAAGCCCCCGTGCATATGCGTACCGCCGCGCAGGGGCTGATCACGCTCTGCTGCCAGGGCTTCGGCAGTTTGCTCGGCTATCGTCTTGGCGGTGTGATGATGGAAAAGATGTTCGCTTATCCGGAACCGGTAAACGGGCTGACTTTCAACTGGTCCGGGATGTGGACTTTCGGCGCGGTGATGATTGCCATTATCGCCGTGCTGTTCATGATTTTTTTCCGCGAATCCGACAACGAAATTACGGCTATCAAGGTCGATGATCGCGATATTGCGTTGACACAAGGGGAAGTTAAATGAAAACAGAACGTATTCTCGGTGCTCTTTATGGGCAGGCGTTAGGGGATGCGATGGGGATGCCCTCCGAGCTTTGGCCACGCAGCCGCGTTAAAGCACACTTTGGCTGGATTGACCGTTTTCTGCCTGGACCAAAGGAGAATAACGCGGCCTGTTATTTTAACCGCGCCGAATTCACCGACGATACCTCGATGGCGCTGTGTCTGGCGGATGCGTTACTGGAACGTGAAGGCAAGATCGATCCGGATCTGATTGGGCGTAATATTCTCGACTGGGCGCTGCGTTTCGACGCCTTTAACAAAAACGTACTAGGTCCGACCTCGAAGATTGCGCTTAACGCCATTCGCGACGGTAAACCCGTTGCTGAACTGGAAAACAACGGCGTGACCAACGGCGCAGCGATGCGCGTCTCGCCATTAGGTTGTTTGCTTCCGGCGCGTGATGTTGATTCCTTTATTGATGATGTGGCGCTGGCGTCGAGCCCGACCCATAAATCCGATCTGGCAGTTGCAGGTGCGGTAGTCATCGCATGGGCGATTTCTCGTGCCATTGACGGAGAAAGCTGGTCAGCGATTGTTGATTCCCTGCCTTCAATTGCGCGACATGCACAGCAAAAACGCATCACTACCTTCAGCGCCTCACTGGCAGCACGTCTGGAGATTGCGCTGAAAATTGTGCGCAATGCCGACGGCACCGAATCCGCCAGCGAACAGCTTTACCAGGTCGTTGGCGCAGGTACCAGCACTATTGAGTCCGTTCCGTGCGCCATTGCGCTGGTTGAACTGGCACAAACCGACCCGAATCGCTGCGCCGTCCTGTGCGCTAACCTTGGCGGCGACACAGACACCATCGGCGCTATGGCGACGGCGATTTGCGGCGCGTTGCATGGCGTTAACGCTATCGATCCTGCATTAAAGGCGGAACTGGATGCGGTAAATCAGCTTGATTTCAACCGCTATGCCACAGCGCTGGCGAAATATCGTCAACAACGGGAGGCGGTATGAGCGGCGCTCGATTACACACGCTGCTGCCTGAATTAACCTCGCGTCAGCCGGTGATGGTCGTCGGCGCGGCGGTCATTGATGTGATCGCCGACGCTTATGCCCTCCCCTGGCGTGGGTGCGATATCGAACTGAAGCAGCAGAGCGTTAACGTTGGCGGCTGCGCACTGAATATTGCCGTGGCGTTAAAGCGCCTCGGCATCGAAGCGGGTAATGCCTTGCCGCTCGGTCAGGGCGTGTGGGCGGAGATTATTCGCAACCGGATGGCAAAAGAGGGCTTAATCAGCCTGATCGATAACGCCGAAGGTGATAACGGCTGGTGTCTGGCACTGGTTGAGCCGGATGGCGAACGCACTTTTATGTCATTCAGCGGTGTGGAAAATCAATGGAATCGCCAATGGTTGGCACGATTAACCGTTGCGCCTGGCAACCTGCTCTATTTTTCCGGTTATCAACTGGCCTCGCCCTGCGGCGAATTGTTAGTGGAATGGCTGGAAAAGCTGCAAGACGTGACGCCGTTTATCGATTTTGGCCCACGTATCGGCGATATCCCGGACGCATTACTGGCGCGGATCATGGCCTGTCGACCTTTAGTATCACTCAATCGTCAAGAGGCTGAGATTGCCGCCGAACGTTTTGCTTTATCCGCAGAGATAACAACACTTGGCAAGCAATGGCAGGAGAAATTTGCCGCGCCGTTGATCGTTCGTCTCGATAAAGAAGGCGCATGGTATTTCAGCAACGACGCTTCTGGCTGCATTCCGGCATTTCCAACGCAAGTTGTCGACACCATTGGGGCGGGCGACAGTCATGCCGGTGGCGTACTTGCCGGGCTGGCCTCTGGTCTGCCACTGGCGGATGCCGTATTACTGGGCAATGCAGTGGCGTCGTGGGTTGTCGGGCATCGGGGCGGTGATTGTGCGCCAACGCGCGAGGAACTACTCCTCGCACACAAAAACGTATAGATCGCTGCGACAGTGGCTAATGCTGTACTCAATAGGCCGTTGCTGTTGGTCAAGCGCCACTTGCTTGATCACCAGCACCGGTATTTTGCTATCTAACTGAATATGTGACTGAAACTCGGCATCCGGCATCCGGGCGCTAACGCGGGAACGCGTACGTTGTGGGTAAATGTGCTGGCTGCGGAAATAGTCATAAAGTGAAATCCCGATGGCATCAACATCATGAATTAAATGCGCCGGAACCCACGATTCCTCAATCGATACCGCTTCTTCATCGACATAGCGAATACGCTTAAGCAAAAAGACATCACTTCCTGCTTCGACCGCCAGCTGCTGCGCGACTTCTTCGGGACATTTCACGACACGCTTGTTAACCCATAGCGTATCGGGCTTTTTCCCGCGCAATACCACCTGCTGAGAAAAACCTCGCGCTTCTTTCAACGAGTATTCGAAGATGTTGTTGATCTGCGTGCCGTAACCGCGCGAACGCGTCACCACACCCTCTTCTTCCAGCGCCTGCATCGCCTTGCGCACCGTAATGCGCGAAACACCGGTTAACTGACTTAAATCACGCTCACCGGGCAAAATATTGCCATGCTCCAGCACCCCGCTGCGCACGGCATTTTTTACCGTTTCGGCAAACTTAATATAAAGCGGCGTGTTATCCGCCGCTAAAATACGCTCGTTCAACTGAGCGATAAGCTGGGTATGCGCTTGTTCCATTTGTCTTTTTCCTGCCGGGGAGTCTGGTGGGAGTATATCACTGCTTCTTATTTAAGGCGTTTCTTTAATCCCATCAACGAATGCCTGCAACTCCTCCTCTGTGCCATTAAACACATTAAAATCCACCGGACCATTAATGCCATCTACCTGCCCACGGTCGGAATGCTGCCAGAAACGCCAGGCCATGCCGTCATTGTCCGGACGACGTTGATAGTAGTGAGCCACCCACCACGGATATTCATTGAAATAGCCCGCCAGATTGGTGTGATAAAAAACGGCTCCTGAGTAAATAATCGGCTTTTTTCCCGTACTTTTTTCGACCATTTTTAGCCACTGACTTACCCGCTTGCGTAATTCTTTTGCCGATAATTTTCCCCGTTCTTCTACGTCCAGCACGGCAGGGAAATCGCCTTGTGAGAAATCCACCGTTTGCAGAAATAATCGTGCCTGAACCGGCGCTGCTACCGACGGGGAGAAATAATGATACGCCCCGCGCAGCAGGCCATTTTCGCGGCTTAGTTGCCAGTTACGCGAAAAATAGGGGTCCACCAGCTTTTCGCCTTCCGTCGCCTTAATAAAAGCAAACTGTAAGCGGATACCGTTGTCGCGCATTTTTGCCACCCGCTGCCAGTCGATCCGCTCCTGCCAGCGAGAAACATCTATTCCGTGAATGGTGTAACTGGCAGGAATGCGAATAGCGAAAGATTTAACCGGGCGATAACCGTAGAAATGGATGTAGTCTTTAATCTGAATTGCTGTCGAATAGAAAAAATTCACCGTCTGACGCGGATAAATTGCAACGATGGAAATTAGCCCAAGAGCGCATAATAGAGAGGTGAGTTTTTTTCGACTGGTAATTCTTAGCTGCATTGGTTTCATCCCTGAATGTCAGTGCAAAAGACTGACAATAACCAAAGCAGCTATAGTACGGTGCTCACCACCAGGCGTGGAAGTGGTGAACCGGACCAATACCGTGACCAACTTCCAGCGTGTCGGCCTGGGCTAACGCCGATGAAAGCCAGCTTTTTGCCTCCTGTACGGTGTCAGCCCAGTTTGTATGGCGCGGGCGTAGTGCAGCCAACGCCGCAGAGAGTGTACAACCAGTGCCGTGGGTGTTTTTGGTCATAATGCGCGGTGCGGTAAACCGTTGTTCACCCTCGCGGGTAAACAGCCAGTCCGGGCTTTGCTCATCATCCAGATGACCACCTTTCATTAGCACTGCGCCACAGCCCATCGCCAACAGCGATCGCCCTTGTTCCAGCATTTCCTGTTCGGTGCGCGCGTGTGGCGCGTCGAGCAAGGCGGCAGCTTCGGGCAAGTTTGGCGTTATTAATGAAACCTGTGGCAATAATCGACTGCGCAGCGTAGCAACCGCCGAAGGTGAAAGCAGCGGGTCGCCGCTTTTTGCCAGCATAACGGTGTCGAGTACCACGTTTTGGATCTGATAACGTTGCAACCGTTCTGCCACCGCTTCAACAATATCGGTTTCCGCCAACATACCGATTTTAGTGGTATCGATTCGCACATCGCTGAACACCGAATCGAGCTGGGCGGCGACAAAATCAGGCTCAATGCGATACACCGACTGTACGCCACGGGTATTTTGCGCCACCAGTGCAGTAATAACTGAGCAACCATAAGCGCCAAGTGCCGAGAAGGTTTTAAGATCGGCCTGAATCCCCGCACCACCACTCGGATCAGTACCGGCAATCGTCAGAGCGTTAATTCGTTTCATGCCTGCACCTCCTGCGTCAATTGCCAGAGCGCATCAAGGAAATGTGGAACAAAACTGCCTGGCCCCTCGCTTCTGGCGACTGCGCGTTCTCCGGCTTGTTTCATCCAGTGACAGGCAGATGCGACATTTTCCAGCATATCGCCTGGTAACGCACAACAGGCAGCGACAACCGCCGATAATGCACAGCCAGTTCCTACCACTTTGGTCATTAACGGATCGCCACCGTGAATGCCAATGATACGATGTCCATCGGTAACATAATCCACCTCGCCAGTGACCACGACGATTGCGCCAGTTTCCCGTGCCAGTGTTTGTGCAGCGGGTATCGCGTTAGCTGCGGCGTCAGTGGTATCCACTCCCCGCCCACCATTAGCAATGCCAGCTAATGCCATGATTTCCGAAGCATTACCACGTATCGCTGCCGGTTTAAAAGATAAAAGTTCATGACAAAAATGGCGGCGATAATCGAGCGCACCCACCGCTACTGGATCAAGCGTCCAGGGTGTTTGAGAGCTTTTTGCTTGCTCAACGGCAGCACGCATCGCCTGTGTGCGTGGCTGCGTCAGTGTGCCAACGTTAATCAACAAGGCACTGGCGATAGCCGCAAACTGACTGGCCTCTTCGGTTTCGATAACCATCGCTGGCGATGCACCGAGCGCCAGCAAGGTATTGGCAGTAAAGGTTTGCACCACATCGTTGGTCATGCAGTGCACAAGAGGGGAATGTTGGTGAAAAAGGTGTAACGTGTGCGCAGATTGCGCTGAACTCAGCAGGTCGACTTGCATAGTTTGCTCCTGCCATAACGTGAAGAAGCAATGACCTGGTGGTCCGTGACTTCCCTACGCTGGCATTATCCAGATCAGGTGATACGGGTATTTCTCAGCCTTCACGCAGAAGGGCACCCCGAGTCGTTTGGTTGCGATGATAAATCGCAGAGGAGGATGGTAATGTCCAGCGCACGCGTTGTAAACGAGGAAAAACGGCAGTTTTACAATCGCGTTAATAAATTATTTGATATATGAATCCAGCACCTTCAGAACGACATCCAGATCTTCTTCACGTTTTAGCTCATCCCCCTGGTGAACGATATGTTCCGTTAGATGACCTTTAATCACTTCCCGCATCAGACCGTTTACCGCGCCACGGATAGCAGCAATCTGTTGTAAAACTGCAGCGCATTCGTGCGGCTCGTCGAGCATTTTCTTGAGCGCCACGACCTGGCCCTGAATCTTACTGGCACGCGCTTTCAGTTTCTGTTTATCACGGATTGTATGAGACATGGCAACACCTGGTTAACAAGAACATGAAAAATCATAGCACTATTAATCTACTGGGGGGTAGTATCAGGTACTGGGGGGGAGTAGAATCAGATTGCCGAATTAATACTAAGAATTATTATCATGACCGAATTTACAACTCTTCTTCAGCAAGGAAACGCCTGGTTCTTCATCCCCAGCGCCATCTTACTTGGTGCGCTTCATGGCCTGGAACCAGGGCACTCAAAAACGATGATGGCGGCGTTTATCATCGCCATCAAAGGCACCATTAAACAGGCGGTGATGCTCGGACTGGCAGCAACCATTTCGCATACCGCGGTGGTCTGGTTGATTGCCTTTGGCGGGATGGTGATCAGTAAGCGCTTTACTGCTCAATCAGCAGAACCGTGGCTCCAGCTGATTTCCGCAGTGATCATTATTGGCACCGCGTTCTGGATGTTCTGGCGTACCTGGCGCGGCGAACGCAACTGGCTGGAGAATATGCACGGGCATGATTATGAGCATCATCACCACGATCACGAAGATCACCACGACCATGGACATCATCACCATCACGAACATGGCGAGTATCAGGATGCCCATGCACGAGCCCATGCCAATGACATTAAACGACGCTTTGATGGTAGAGAGGTCACCAACTGGCAAATTTTGCTATTTGGCTTAACCGGTGGCCTTATCCCCTGCCCGGCAGCAATTACCGTGCTGTTGATATGCATTCAGTTGAAAGCCCTGACACTGGGCGCAACACTGGTCGTCAGTTTCAGCATTGGCCTGGCGTTAACGCTTGTCACCGTAGGCGTTGGCGCAGCAATCAGCGTTCAGCAGGTCGCAAAACGCTGGAGCGGATTTAACACTCTCGCTAAACGCGCCCCCTATTTTTCCAGTCTGTTGATTGGCTTAGTTGGTGTGTATATGGGCGTACATGGCTTCATGGGCATAATGCGATAACTCAATCCTTTAGGCTTGCATGTTATCTTCAGCCCAGGATGATTCTTAAATCAGCTATTTCCGCTGACTCTCTGCTCGCTAAGGATGCTTTTAGGGCATCCTTTCATTTACACTTTTTACGAAATCATGGGATCACTAACAAAATATCGCTTGTCAGTTATATTGTATGGCAGGAAAGATATGCGACTGATATTACAGATCCCCAAAGTGGAGAGTTTATGACCATTAAAAATAAGATGTTGCTGGGTGCGCTTTTGCTGGTTACCAGTGCCGCCTGGGCCGCACCAGCCACCGCGGGTTCGACCAATACCTCGGGAATTTCTAAGTATGAGTTAAGCAGTTTCATTGCTGACTTTAAGCATTTCAAACCAGGGGACACCGTACCAGAAATGTACCGTACCGATGAGTACAACATTAAGCAGTGGCAGTTGCGTAACCTGCCCGCACCTGACGCCGGAACCCACTGGACCTATATGGGTGGCGCGTACGTGTTGATCAGCGACACCGACGGAAAAATCATTAAAGCCTACGACGGTGAGATTTTTTATCATCGCTAAAAAAAGCCCCCTCGGAGAGAGGGGGAAATGCAGACACCTTATTATTTCTTATTATTAGCCACTTGCTCGTCTTGCTTGTTATTAGTCGTATTTCACGTTGATTAATGCGGTTGCTTCCAGTGCGCCAGATTTAACTTTGTTTGTATCGTAGACGTAGTAACTGGCTGTTATCGGAATTGAAACCGTTGTATCTGTAAGTTTTGACTTTGCCGCAATTTCTTTTAAATTTGTGTATCCTTTACTGCTGTTAGTGATATTTAAAAGTGTGACTGGCGAACTATTACTTTCAAGAATAAATCCTACGCCATTATCTTCCGCACCTTTCAGTATTGTGTTGCTGTTGGTTAACAAGTCAGAACTTGATAAATACACCTGCATTTTCCGTGATGTTTGATTTTGTTGACCTAATAAATTTTTACAACGCAGAATAATATCCCCTTGTTTACTATTTATTGTTGCTTTGTTACCTGTGGCTGGTAATTGTGAAACGGGAATACTGTCTAAAGTAATTAATAAATCGTCCGGTTTGCAGGTTGTGGTTATCGGGTTGTATGACAATGTCAGATTAAAGGAATAGACACCTGCATTTTGTGCCAATGCATTTCTGTAGCTATTTACACATGCATCCCATGACTTGCCACCTAATAAACACAGTAGAAATTGTACTGCGGCACTCCCGCGTGTCGATGATGAAGCACTGGATAATGTTGCAACACCATTAATCATCACTGAACCGCCGCCCCCCGCAGAAACATTCACTTTTGCATTACTGGCCGCAGGTGTCACCGTTACCGAATAACCATTGGTGAAACTGGTCTGATTATTTGACAACGTGATGTTATTTTTATTGGTCCATTCAAAATGTAAATTTAATTTAATGGTATCGTTATAAAGTCCAACAATAATATCCGACGGGCTCATAGGGGTGATAGTATTTGTACTTACGCATGACGAATCATTAAAATTATGCTCATATGTCGCCATTTGTGTTTGAGTAAGTGCAAAATCCCCCTGAACAACCAAGTTGTGCTGAACAGATAACTCACTATAACATGCCGCATAGCTCACAGGCATAACCATCATCATTAATATAAATAGCATTATGCGAATTTCCATAGAACCACCTGACTATTACTGGCAAATATAATTTCTACTTTCATCAATCTCTTTACCGAAGGTGATTGTGCATGAAAGTCCTTGTTGCTTATCAATTGCCACATTAACCGATGACGGTACTTCATTGGTGCGAATAAATAACTGACTTCCCTGGCCGACAACGCCAATATTATGACCATGGATATCATTGACTTCATAACCAAACGTTAATGATTGCCCATCTGCTCTTAACGCTTTTATAAACCATGGCTTGCGCTGATCGGTATCAAAATTAACCAGTACAACCGCGCCGCGATAAGGGGCGGCAATTTTCCGGTTGCCACGTAATTCTGCTTCGCTATCGCTTTGCGACACATCCAGCATCAGGTGATTTTCCCGATAAGGTGTCATTCCGTCGTATATCACCACTCCATTACGGTTTGTTGTGCGATATTTTTGCCCATTGACATAAGCATCTTTAATTCCTGGCGCATTCATCACAGCAAACGTTTCGGAAAGACGGTTCGCCAGATTAACGCCACCCGACCAGGCGACAATGCCCCCTGAAACACTGGCTCCAGCCTGTCGATAAGTACTCGACTGACTATAACTGCCATTCACTGTCGCAACCGGCGCGTTCCAGGTCAAATTCGCCCCAGCTGTCGTTTCATTTCCCTGATGTTGATGACTCAGGTTGACACCATAATTGAACTGATCCCGACTCCCTACTGTTCCTGATAATCCCGTATTATTTGAGGCAAACCCCTGATCATCAAACGTCGTTGAGTTAGACATATATATTTGCCGACGAGGCGTCGAAACGTCATCACCCCAATCAAAGGGAATCGATATAAAAATATTAAAACGTTTCTCTTCATGATGATTCTCGTCATAAGCCTGGCTTGCCGCGAGGGTATAGCTTATCCGTCGCAGGTTGTTGGAATAACTCAACTGATAATCCTTACTACTGCCGCTACGCCCCCAGTAATCTCGCCATAACGTACTTAATGACACAGACCCCCAACCTTCTGGCAATGACTGGCTCATATTGGCGGAAAAGCTATTTTTGCGGCCAAAATCGTTCTGGTAATAATCGGCAATGTCATAGACATCGTTTTCATCACGGCGATAATTATCTTTATTGTTTGCCCAAACGTGATCGTTAAATGTCCGGTAATCACGCGACGAATAACGCCAGGCCGCCAGACCAAAACGCGTCGACGTTTGGCTCACAAATTTGTTGTAGGCAATTTGATAACTTTGCCCGTCAAACACATCGCCGTTGTCTTGTTTACTATGCGACTTAGTGGCATCGACGGAAATGGCACCAATGCGTGTATTCCAGCCAGCCCCCAAAGTAAACGCGTAATAATTATTCGCGACCATCGAGCCACCATACAGCGTCAATAAATTATTAAAACCATACTGATAACCCGCCTGGACAAAATCACTTTGTTTGCTCGCCCCTTCAATATGGCTACGACCCGCCGCTAAATCATATTTCGACACGCCGGGTTGCAGCATATTTGGCACCGCTGCATAAGGCACCAGATAGGTGGTTACCGAGCCGTCCGCCTCTTTCACGCTGACATCAAGATCTGCTCCACCACCGGCCAACTGCAAATCTGTAATCGCGAACGGGCCAGGAGGAACCTCTTTCTGATAAACCACAAAACCATTCTGTTCAATAGTTACCAGCGCGTTACTCTGAGCAATCCCCTGCACCCGTGGCGTAAAATTTTGTTTCGAGTTAGGCAACATCTGCATATCACGAAACAACCGCACACCTCTGAAGCGAACAGAATCAAAAATATCGCTTGATGTGTACATATCACCCACGCGAAGCGTGCCGAGAAGTTGGGCAAATCCACGTTCCAGATACAGGGTATTGCTTTTCCACACCCCTGGATTGTTATTTGTTTTACTGAAACTGGCATCAGAATGCAGTTACCACCCCAGTAAATTTAACCCGCTGTTAAAACGTACATATGTACTCTTGTTATTACCCGACGCTTTATAGTCGCTGTAATACTGACTCAGATAATAAGAGGTATAAAACGCATTAATACCCCGCTCCCAGTTTTCCGGTGGAACATAGCCACTTTCCAGTTCTTCCACCCAGGCCTGCGGGACACTGAAATCGAGACGAAAAACCCCGATATCCCAGGTATAGCTCCCACCCTGAACAAGTTGCTCAAATGTTAAACATTGCTTACCGCTGGCGAAGTTATCGCTATTAATGCCTAACCGCTTGATAACTTCTCTTGATAAACATGTTTCTTGCGGGTTGTCTTTAACAATAATCTCATATTTCCCGCGCCATTGCTTATTGACATAAATATCGATGTCATACTGCCCCGGTAAGGGTTGATTATCATCAAGACGAATATTTGCAACCTGCTGGTCTTTCATTCCACCTATCATAAAATGGGTATCAAAGGTTTCTTCAGCTGCATAAGCTTCAATGCCGAGCAATAACGCTACGATTGCTGATGCAAGTGGGGTAATTCTCAACATAGGCAGCTCCTGCAATTAAATTTTGTCACTAATATAGTTGCCATGGTCATCGATAATGGTCAGATGCCAGTTATTTGCATTATTACTTTTGACATTAACACTCTGACTTTCTAAGGGGGCAATCATAATAGTTTCATAATTGACTTTGACATTATTCGCTTTGACATCCGAAATCGTCACCCAATTAGCTGAGTCATTTTTTATCACCAAACCATTGCCACTGCGATTTACCAGCAATTTTTTAAATGTCGCTTTATTTACCGGAGCAATACCCGCTGACCGGTAAAACAACTTAATTCTGTTTTGCATCGCAAACTTCAGTGCATTCTTACCTTCTTGCTCTGGACTATTTGGTGGAATATCCAGAACATTCAGATAAAAAATGCTTTCTTTATTAGTGGGCAGTTTATTCGGCATAATTTTGATTTTTACTTGCTGCCCGGAATTTGCTCCTATTTTTGCCACTGGTGGCGTTAACATGAAAGGAACCTGAATTTTTTCTGGTGGTAATGACGTATCGCCATCATCAATCCACGCCTGCAGCAGCGAAGAACGGTTTCCCTGGTTCATCAACTGCACCATCACTTCTTTATTTTCTGCCGGGTAAATAATGCGCGTCCCGTAGATAACAATTCCGGCATGTGCAGGAAGGACCATAGAAAAAATGAGTAAAGATAATAATCCTTTCATTTTAATGCCTCTTAAATTAAAAGGCCGCCATGGGATAGCGGCCATGTTTATTACCTGGAGAAACTTACAATTTTATTTATTAATCCTGCGCCACACGCATAACCAGAGAAGATAACACATCACCTGATTGCACTGAGTTATCTGTCAGTTTCAGGTATTTTGCTTTAAACGGAATAGCATATTGACCTTCCGCTGTTTTATAACTCTCAATGTTAAAAGGTGCAGAAACATCCAGGACATCGCTGTTATCACCTAAATAGAGATAGTAACCCACGGTATCGTTGCTACTGGCTATCGCCTTATCGTTACCGGTTATTTTATCGTTGGTAATCAACGAGAGTTTTACACCAGCAACTTCTTTCGGGCAGCTAATTTTTAACATGCTGCTGGTTACACCGACTGCATCATCATAGGTAGAATATTTAGCTTTACCTTCAAAGACAGTGGTTGGTACAGTCGGCATATTAATACTTACTGAATCACCACCCGCTTCGAATTTACACGGAGATTCTGCAATATTCCCCTTAATAGTTAATGTTCCGGTATCAACGTCTGCAGCAAATACTCCAGCGCTCATAAAAAAAGAAGAAAAGACAGCGGCAGCAATAATTGAACGTTTCATAATATGTTCCTTAATAAAATTTATTTTTGGTTGTTAAGAGTCTGTATCTCTTGGAAACAAATTTCTCACATCAAAAAAGTTGCCGCAATGTAAACACATTGTTTTATTGATTTAAAACAAATTAACCATTGCAATATAAATACAACAAATATTTAAGAGTATTAACTATTTATCGCATCTATCAATTAATGTAGATTTATGTAAATGGTATTGTTGATATCAATAAAAAAGCCGAAATCATTTATATAAATGATTTCGGCTTTCTAAATGCAATTAAAATCAGGTTGCCAAATTAATCGTAGCGATTTAACACGATTCGACGTTTGCTATCGCTACCTGCAACAACCACTTCTGTCGTTACACCTTTGACGGGCGAAGAAAACAGATGACGGGTGTCAACATTATACGTTAACTGACCACAATGCTGTTGAGGTTGACCATTAACCATAGCCATACTGCATGTTGGGGGACTGATCCTGCCATTAATCGCTAATGTGGCAGTCTCTGAAGAGAACGCGGGAGAAGCCAATCCATAGGCAAGAAAAATAATTCCTGACAGCCAATACTTATTCATTGAACGTTATCCCTGTAGTAAAGGTTATGCCTGGATAGAATGAGTGCATAACTGGATTTGCCCCTATATTTCCAGACACCTGTTATCACTTAACCCATTACTGGCCTGCTGCCGCAGATATTCCCGTGGCGAGCGATAACCCAGTGCACTATGCGGATGCCATTCGTTATAATGCTCGAACGCCTCTGCAAGGTTCTTTGCTGCCGTTAACCCGTCTGGTTTAGGCATGATACTGATGTAGTCACGCTTTATCGTTTTCACGAAGCTCTCTGCTATGCCGTTACTCTCCGGACTCCGCACCGCCGTGTTCTTCGGTTCAAGCCCCAACATCCGGGCAAACTGCCGTGTTTCATTAGCCCGGTAGCATGAACCATTATCCGTCAGCCATTCTACTGGAGACGCCGGAAGCTCGTTGCCGAAGCGGCGTTCCACCGCTCCCAGCATGACGTCCTGTACTGTTTCACTGTTGAAGCCGCCCGTAGTGACCGCCCAGTGCAGTGCCTCACGGTCACAGCAGTCCAGCGCGAACGTGACTCGCAGTTTTTCTCCGTTATCACAGCGGAACTCGAACCCGTCAGAGCACCATCGCTGATTACTTTCTTTCACAGCCACTCTGCCTGTATGTGCCCGTTTCGATGGCGGTACAGCGGTTTTTCGCTCAAGCAACAGCGCATTCTGGCGCATGATCCGGTAAATACGTTTGGCATTGATCGCAGGCATACCATCAAGTTCGGCCTGTCTGCGAAGCAGCGCCCATACCCGACGATAACCATATGTGGGTAGCTCTCCGATAACATGGTGTATACGGCGAAGCACATCCGTATCATCCGTGTGACGGCTGCGGCGGCCGTCCTTCCAGTCATCGGCTCGTCTGAGAATGACGTGCAACTGCGCACGCGACACCCGGAGACAACGGCTGACGAAGCTTACTCCCCATCCCCGGGCAATAAGGGCGCGTGCGCTATCCACTTTTTTGCACGCCCGTATTCAACGGCTTCTTTAAGGAGTTCATTTTCCATCGTTTTTTTGCCGA
>NZ_JBJQJA010000020.1:0-65365 GCF_046487665.1 Escherichia sp. WS1152
GCGCCGCCAGCTTGAGTACAAGCAGCTCTGGCGTGGCGGTCAGGTGCTTGCTGTTCCGCCAGCGTACACAAGCCAGCGTTGCGCGTGCTGTGGTCATACAGCGAAAGAAAATCGCCTGTCACAAAGTAAATTCAGATGCCAGGCATGTGGATATACAGCGAACGCTGATGTAAATGGCGCTCGTAACATTTTAGCGGCGGGGCACGCCGTTCTTGCCTGTGGAGAGATGGTGCAGTCAGGCCGCCCGTTGAAGCAGGAACCCACCGAAATGATTCAGGCGACAGCCTGAACGTAGCAGGGATCCACGTCCTTCAGGGCGTGGAGGATGTCAACACATCAGTATGGTTTCACCCCAGGCACTGGAAGCCAGACGTAAGGTCATCAAAGAGACAATCCTTAGCTGGCTTCTGGTTGACCCTTCATCTACCGCGCGCGAATAAAACTGCCATCCGGCTGGCGGGTAAACAGGACCTGTTGATTATTCCCCGTATCAATGGTTAAGCCTGTCACCACGCCGCTGGCGTTCTGGCGGATTTTCACCATCTGCCCATTTTGCAAATTACTCAGCGGTTTACCCGCGCCTTCTACCTGCGCCATTGCATAGACATCGGTAGCGGGCAGTCCGTGGTCGCGGAACAGCTGCGCCATCGTTTTACCGGGTTCGACACGGTAAGAGCGCCATTGATTATCAATTCCGCTATCTGGCTGGAATGGTTGTGTTTGGGTAGTTTGCGGCTGCTCTTCTGGCTGGCCTTCCTGTATAGGTTCTGGAGCGACCGGAGCCACCTGATCAGGATCATTTTGTGGTGTGACTAATTGCGCCCGCAGCTGTTCTTCTGTCGGCGGTTGTGATTGTGACTGAATATCTAACTGCGCTTCACGCGTCACCACCGGCGCGTTGGGCGTATCATCAGATGGAAGCAGAAATCCGACCACCAATACAATGGCGGCAATAATGATCCCCCGACGATGCATCGGCGGCAGCGGGTCCATGAAGCGAAAATTGTCCGGCGCGTGCCAGACTTTCTCCAGGGTTGGTTTTAGTTCAAAGCGCCCGGGCATGGTTTCCTCCTGCTCCGCGTCTTGTTCCTCAATCATAGCCTATGAATAAGCTAACGCTATGATGTCCGTGGTAAACCCGCCTTTATTATATTCATACGGGATATTGCTATTGTTTCTTTTTCCCCGGGATTTGTCATCATTCCTGCGACAAAGTTTTACCCAAAGAAGTGTGGCTGATATGCTGCCCGCTACTTTTATACCCTAAGAAAGGAAATACGATGACCACCCCAACTTTTGACACCATCGAAGCGCAAGCAAGCTACGGCATTGGTTTGCAGGTAGGGCAACAACTGAGTGAATCTGGCCTGGAAGGGCTGCTGCCAGAAGCACTGGTTGCAGGTATTGCCGATGCGCTGGAAGGCAAACATCCGGCTGTTCCGGTTGATGTGGTGCATCGCGCACTGCGTGAAATCCACGAACGCGCCGATGCCGTTCGTCGTCAGCGTTTCCAGGCGATGGCTGCTGAAGGTGTGAAATACCTGGAAGAAAACGCCAAAAAAGAAGGTGTGAATAGCACCGAATCTGGCCTGCAATTCCGCGTGATCAACCAGGGTGAAGGCGCAATTCCGGCACGTACCGACCGCGTTCGTGTTCATTACACCGGTAAACTGATCGACGGCACCGTGTTTGACAGCTCCGTTGCTCGTGGTGAACCCGCTGAATTTCCGGTTAATGGCGTGATCCCTGGCTGGATTGAAGCACTGACTCTGATGCCGGTAGGTTCTAAATGGGAACTGACTATCCCGCAGGAACTGGCATATGGCGAGCGCGGCGCAGGCGCATCCATCCCTCCGTTCAGCACCCTGGTGTTTGAAGTCGAACTGCTGGAAATCCTCTAAGCAGCGCATTCTGTTCCCCTCGAACCAGAGGGGAGCAGGCATTCAGCAATAAACCCTTCAGTTTGCCAAACGGCGCTATTTTGTGTTGCAAAGACCCCGTAAGCGTGTATTTTTGTGAGCTGTTTCGCGTTATCACCGTGATATGACACTCACTTTAAACATAAAATTAACATTAGATCTAAATCTTAGTATTCATCCCGCGTATTGTTACCTAATATCGATGAGTCCCGATACAGATTCGTCGTATCATAGACTGACTAAAGGCCGTAGAGCCTGAACAACACAGACAGGTACAGGAAGAAAAAAACATGGTAGATCAGGTAAAAGTCGTTGCCGATGATCAGGCTCCGGCTGAACAGTCGCTACGGCGCAATCTCACAAACCGACATATTCAGCTTATTGCCATTGGCGGTGCCATTGGTACGGGGTTGTTTATGGGGTCTGGCAAAACGATTAGCCTTGCCGGGCCGTCGATCATTTTCGTTTATATGATCATTGGTTTTATGCTCTTTTTCGTGATGCGGGCAATGGGGGAATTGCTGCTTTCGAATCTGGAATACAAATCTTTTAGTGACTTCGCTTCCGATTTACTCGGGCCGTGGGCAGGATATTTCACCGGCTGGACTTACTGGTTCTGCTGGGTTGTAACCGGTATGGCAGACGTGGTGGCGATCACGGCTTATGCTCAGTTCTGGTTCCCCGATCTCTCCGACTGGGTCGCCTCGCTGGCGGTGATAGTGCTGCTGCTGACGCTTAACCTCGCCACCGTGAAAATGTTCGGTGAGATGGAGTTCTGGTTTGCGATGATCAAAATCGTCGCCATTGTGTCGCTGATTGTCGTCGGCCTGGTCATGGTGGCGATGCACTTTCAGTCACCGACTGGTGTGGAAGCGTCATTCGCGCATTTGTGGAATGACGGCGGCTGGTTCCCGAAAGGTTTAAGTGGCTTCTTTGCCGGATTCCAGATAGCGGTTTTCGCTTTCGTGGGGATTGAGCTGGTAGGTACAACAGCTGCGGAAACCAAAGATCCAGAGAAATCACTGCCACGCGCGATTAACTCCATTCCGATCCGTATCATTATGTTCTACGTCTTCGCGCTGATTGTGATTATGTCCGTGACGCCGTGGAGTTCGGTAGTCCCGGAGAAAAGCCCGTTTGTTGAACTGTTCGTGTTGGTAGGGCTGCCTGCTGCCGCAAGCGTGATCAACTTTGTGGTGCTGACCTCTGCGGCGTCTTCCGCTAACAGCGGCGTCTTCTCTACCAGCCGTATGCTGTTTGGTCTGGCGCAGGAAGGTGTGGCACCGAAAGCGTTCGCTAAACTTTCTAAGCGCGCAGTACCCGCGAAAGGGCTGACGTTCTCGTGTATCTGTCTGCTCGGCGGCGTGGTGATGTTGTATGTGAATCCTAGTGTGATTGGCGCGTTCACGATGATTACAACCGTTTCCGCGATTCTGTTTATGTTCGTCTGGACGATTATCCTTTGCTCGTACCTTGTGTATCGCAAACAGCGTCCTCATCTACATGAGAAGTCGATCTACAAGATGCCGCTCGGCAAGCTGATGTGCTGGGTATGTATGGCGTTCTTTGTGTTCGTGGTCGTGTTGCTGACACTGGAAGATGACACTCGCCAGGCGCTGCTGGTTACCCCGCTGTGGTTTATCGCGCTGGGGCTGGGCTGGCTGTTTATTGGTAAGAAGCGGGCTGCTGAACTGCGGAAATAACCGCATTATCATGCTGGATGGCGCAATGCCATCCAGCTTTTAGATCACTCACCCGCCAGCGCCCTTGGGAACAGCACATTATTTTCCAGGCTGATGTGCTCCATCAGGTCATCAATCAGTTCATTAATGCCGTTATACATCGCTTTCCAGGTGGTGCAGGCTTCTGGCGGCGGTGTGACGTTATTGGTGGTGTGTTTAATCACTTCCAGCAGTTCGCCCGCTTCATCGTGCTCGCTTTCCATTACGCTGATTGGCCCCATTGCCTGGCTGCCCATGCCTTGTTTGATCATCGGGAAGAGGATCTGCTCTTCTTTCATCATGTGGCTGGAAAGCTCTTCATGCAGCATGGTCAGGTATTTTGTCAGCCCTTTTGGCACGCTCGGTTTGTCGGCGTGAACGCGCTCGACTTTAGTCGCTTGCAGAATCAGCTCCGGCAGTTGCTCGCGGTGACGATCGTGGTAGCGCACGATGATATGGTCGATGATTTCTGCCAGCGGGGCGCTACGCCAGTCTTTCTCAATCGGTTGTTCAGCAAGCTTTGCCAGCTCAGCTTCAATGACCTCAACATCCAGTTCTTTACGTGCCGCCGCACGCGCCAGCGTCTGCTTACCGCCACAGCAGTAATCCATATCATATTTACGAAACAGAGCCGAAGCGCGAGGAATAGAGAGCGCCAGTTCACCTAAAGGTTGGTCGCGATAAGCCATAGCTGATACCTCATTCTTAATAAGATAAGATGTATTTTAAATGCATCTTTAAGGCAAAAGCTATAACCCTTACGTAGCAGAGGCTTATTTAACTCACTGCCAGCGTGTCAACTTTCTGAGACAGATTCAGTTAAAGGTTTTTCTGGTTTTGCTCTGACCGCGATGACCACGCCAATCACTAACAGCGCGATACCGCTCAGCGTCATTAGCGGCGGCATTTGCTGGCGGAGTAAAAAGGTGTACAGCAAACCTGCCAGCGTTTCGAAAACAATCAGCGGCCCGAGAATCACGGTCGGTAATCGCTGGCTGGCGACGTTCCAGCAGAGTGCGCCGACCCATGAGCAAAGCACGGCTATCGCAATCATCAGACTAATAAACACCAGCGGACGGGGGCCAAAGGGTAGGGAGAAGTCCGGCGTTTGCGTATTCAGCCAGTAACAAGCGACGAGATAGCCGATGAGAGAAACCGGCAGTGTGACCAGCGCCTGCGCCGTTGCCCACATCATCGGATGTTTGTCGGGATTTTCCCGCAGCCAGCGGGCGTTGCGCAGGGCATACCACGCCCAGCAGACCACGGAAACTAACGCCAGCACGATGCCAGAGGTATAACGTGCCCAGTCAAAATCGGGGAGTCCGTGGTTTAACTCAGCAATATTCACACACGCCAGGCCGATGCCAATACAAATCAGTGCCGGGGCGAGTTTTCCCCACGCGAGTTTGCCGTCGCGCTGGCTATAAAGCAGATTGGCAAAGACAGGAATGACCACCGGCAGGGTGCCGATAATCATCGTGGAAACAGGCGCGCCAGTACGTTGAATGGCACTGGCAAGGCAGAAGTAATAAATGAGGTTGCCCATCATAGTGAGCATCAAGGCGGTAAGCCAGTCGCGACGCGCCAACTGACGCAGACGCACGCGTCCCAGCCAGGCAATGGGCAGCGCAATTAACCCTAACGCCAGATAACGCCCCATCGACTGCAACATCGCCGGGTATTCCGGCACGATCAACGGCCCGACAAAAATAAGCCCCCACATCAACCCTGCTAACAGGGCGTACAGCACGCCGCTAATCATTACTGGCATCCATTGATCTGTCAGAAGAAAGTTCAGGAAGCAGACATGATTGCTCCCGGCATCCCGTCATTATCAGAGAGGATGCGGGAGGATGCCACTTTAATTAACTAGTTATTAACATTAAAACGATGGCTTACGCTTTCGGCTAACGTTGTCGTTGGGCGGCCAATCAATTTGCTAAGCGTTTTGCTGTCATCAAATAGACCGCCTTTCGATGCGCCAACGTCAGAATCCGCCAGCATATCCGCCAGTCCGTCGGGCAGTCCGACGCTTTTCAGTGCCGCGGCGAAATCGGCTTCGCTCAGATTTTGATAGGTAACCTGTTTGCCGCTCTGTTTGGTCAGCTCTGCCGCTAACTGTGTCAACGTCCAGGCACTATCGCCCGCCAGTTCGTAAACCTTGCCTTCGTGACCGGCTTCGCTAATCACGCGTGCCGCAGCTGCCGCATAATCGGCCCGCGTTGCTGAGGCGATTTTGCCATCGCCCGCCGCACCGATAAATACGCCGTGTTCCAGTGCTGCCGGGGCGCTGGCGAGGTAGTTTTCGCTGTACCAGCCGTTGCGCAGCAGGGTGTAAACGATGCCAGAATCAGCCAACATTTTCTCCGTCTCAATGTGCTCATCGGCGAGGTCGAGCGGGGAGGTATCTGCATGTAGCAGGCTGGTATAAGCGATAAATTTCACGCCAGCCGCCTTTGCGGCATTAATAACATTACGATGCTGCGGGGCACGTTGACCCACTTCGCTGGAAGAGATCAGCAGTAGTTTTTCCACTCCCTGAAGTGCAGATGTCAGTGCGGCTTCATCGCCGTAGTCAGCCTGACGCACGGTAATGCCTTGTGCTGCCAGGGCCTGGGCTTTTGCCGGATTACGAACGATAGCCACTATTTGGCTGGCAGGAACCGTTTTCATCAAAGATTCAATAACATAGTGACCAAGTTGGCCAGTGGCACCAGTAATAGCGATCATGGGAAGTCTCCATCGTTTTGTCTTGAGTTTAAATACGCTAACACCTAAACTTACTTTTAGTAAGTACGTACAAAAAGGTAAGTATGAAATGAGTCAGGTTAGCCTGTCGCAACAACTGAAAGAGGGTAATCTCTTTGCGGAACAGTGCCCGTCGCGCGAGGTGTTGAAACACGTCACCAGCCGTTGGGGGGTGTTGATTCTGGTGGCGCTACGCGAAGGTACTCATCGCTTTAGCGACCTGCGGCGCAAAATGGGCGGGGTGAGTGAAAAGATGCTTGCGCAGTCGTTACAGGCGCTAGAGCAGGATGGTTTTCTTAACCGTATCGCGTATCCGGTGGTGCCGCCGCATGTGGAATATAGCCTCACGCCGCTGGGCGAGCAGGTGAGCGAAAAGGTTGCTGCACTGGCGGACTGGATTGAGTTGAATTTGCCCGAGGTGTTAGCGGTGCGGGATGAACGTGCGGCATAACTGCCGGATGCGCGGCCTACGGTGTATGACTTGTAGGGCGGATAAGATGCGCCAGCATCGCATCCGCCAATAAATGCCGGATGCGATTGATGATTTATAGGCCGAAAAAGAAGTGTTTTACTTACTCAAATCCACCTGATAAATCGCAAACCCGATATCATCGGTCGCGACTTTATTCATCGGATACTGCCCTTTCTCTTTAATAAACGCTGCGGCTTTATCTGACGGGGAAGTTTCGAAACGGATATCCAGTTTCTTATCGCCAGCTATCGGTGCTAAACGCCAGTTGTTATCTGCCGCCGGGTGAATTTCCCCCGCACGTTTCGACTCATCAGCAATCCACGCTGCCAGCACCGAGCGGTTCTCATCCGGTGAAGCAAAAGCGATATGGCTGTCGCCCGTACCGGCAAATTTGCCGCCGTAAGCGCGATAGTTATTGGTGGCAACGAGGAACATAGCGTTCGGATCAATCGGCTTGCCATTAAAGGTCAGGTTCTTAATCCTTTCCGCATTGGCATTAATCATCTGGCACTCGCCGTCATAACGGGCGGGCTGGGTAACATCAATCTGATAATTCACACCATCAATAACATCAAAGTTATAGGTGCGGAAACCGTCCCAGTTGATGAGTGACTGTGGTTTCGTGCTGTTGGGATCAATCTGGTTAAACTGTCCGGCGGAGCACTCCAGCCACTCTTTCACCTCTTTACCGCTGGCTTTCACCACAATCAGCGTATTGGGATAGAGATAAAGATCGGCGGCATTACGGAAAGTCAGCTGACCTTTTTCCACCTCTACATAGCTTGCCGGGTCATTTTTGCGACCACCAACTTTAAACGGTGCGGCAGCTGAAAGCACCGGCAGTTTTGCCAGATCGGGATCGCCCTGAATGTAATGCTCGACATACGCTTTTTGCGCGTTGTTCACCACCTGCACGGTCGGATCGTCCTGCACCAGCGCCAGATAGCTATACATATTGTCGGCAGATTTACCGATTGGCTTGCTGACGAACTGGCGTGTGGCATCGTGATCGGCTTTGAGTGTTTCTACCAGCTTGCTGTCTTCCGCCGCGAGGGATTTTTTATTAGCGATGTCGTAAATCGGTCGTGCTTCCGCTTTCGCCTGCGTCACCTGCCATTTACCGCTGTCATTACTGAGTTGTAAGTCGACCACCCCAAGATGATCGCCCCACATGCCTGGCATTACCGCCGGAACACCATTCAGCGTGCCTTTGGCGATATCAGCCCCTTCGATATCAGCAAAATCTTTACCCGGGAAAACGGCGTGAGCATGGCCAAACATAATGGCGTTAACGCCCGGAATTTCACTGAGGTAATAAACTGAGTTTTCCGCCATCACTTTATACGGATCGGCAGATAGCCCGGAATGCGCCAGAACGACAACGACATCGGCACCTTTCTCGCGCATTTCAGGCACGTATTTGCGCACGGTTTCGGTAATATCATTCACCGTCACTTTCCCGGATAAATTAGCTTTATCCCAGCCCATGATTTGTGGCGGCACGACGCCAATATAGCCAATCTTCAGCGTCTGTTTTTTTCCGTCTTTATCGACCACTTCGGTGTCTTTAATTAAATACGGTGTAAACATTGGCTGTTTGGTTCTGGCGTCAATGACGTTGGCATTTACATAAGGGAATTTCGCTCCTGCCAGCGCATTTTTCAGGTAATCCAGACCGTAGTTAAACTCGTGGTTGCCAAGCGTTCCGACGGTATAGTCCAGCGTATTTAATGCCTTATAGACCGGGTGAATATCGCCTGCTTTTAATCCTTTCGCCGACATGTAATCTGCCAGCGGACTCCCCTGAATCAAGTCGCCGTTATCAACCAGTACGCTGTTTTTCACTTCATTGCGGGCATCGTTAATCAGGCTTGCCGTACGTACCAGTCCGAATTTTTCCGTGGCGGTGTCTTTGTAATAATCGAAATCCATCATGTTGCTATGCAGATCAGTGGTTTCCATGATACGCAGATCGACCGTCGCTGCATTCACACTGGCGGCAATCAGCGTGGCCAGGAGCGTTGCGCTAAACTTAATCATCAGGGACATCCTTTTATCATCGGGAATACGAAAGAAAAGGGAGAATAAACGCCTTACTTATAGAACAGTGAAGAATGCCACAATTTTACGCTTTGAAAATGATGACACTATCACAGTTGGCGCATTCATTAACGATAGGGTATAAGTAAAACAATAAGTTAACACCGCTCACAGAGACGAGGTGGAGAAATGTTAGATCAAGTATGCCAGCTTGCACGGAATGCAGGCGATGCCATTATGCAGGTCTACGACGGGACGAAACCGATGGACGTCGTCAGCAAAGCGGACAATTCTCCGGTAACGGCAGCGGATATTGCCGCACACACCGTTATCATGGACGGTTTACGTACGCTGACACCGGATATTCCGGTCCTTTCTGAAGAAGATCCTCCCGGTTGGGAAGTCCGTCAGCACTGGCAGCGTTACTGGCTGGTAGACCCACTGGATGGTACTAAAGAGTTTATTAAACGTAATGGCGAATTCACCGTTAACATTGCGCTCATTGATCATGGCAAACCGATTTTAGGTGTGGTGTATGCGCCGGTAATGAACGTAATGTACAGCGCGGCAGAAGGCAAGGCCTGGAAAGAAGAGTGCGGTGTGCGCAAGCAGATTCAGGTCCGCGATGCGCGCCCGCCGCTGGTGGTTATCAGCCGTTCCCATGCAGATGCGGAGCTGAAAGAGTATCTGCAACAGCTTGGCGAACATCAGACCACGTCCATCGGCTCTTCGCTGAAATTCTGCCTGGTGGCGGAAGGACAGGCGCAGCTGTACCCGCGCTTCGGACCAACGAATATTTGGGACACCGCCGCTGGACATGCTGTGGCTGCAGCTGCCGGAGCGCACGTTCACGACTGGCAGGGTAAACCGCTGGATTACACTCCGCGCGAGTCGTTCCTGAATCCGGGGTTCAGAGTGTCTATTTACTAAATTCAGATGGCAGAAACAGTGTATTTCCTGATTCTGCCATCCTGATTTATCCCAACCTAATAAGTTATAAATAAAAAGAGATTGTATTTAAAGTGCAAAAATTCAATTGCTAATAAGTTACATTTTAATAATGAGCGTTTTTTGATAGTTTACTTCTATAATGAGATATTTAATGGCGACATAAAATAACCTAATAAAATAAGGTAGCCATATGTTACCCAGGATCAGACACAATAATTTTATTGGTGCGGTGGAGTTATTTGTAAAATCATCGCATACAAAAACACATTCAAACAATTTTTTTAATAATATTCAGCATGCATTTAAGAAAAAAGATTGGATTTCGAATTATGATAGCCTGTTAACTTTGAGGGAGTTCTTTCGTTGCGCAACTCAGATTGATAAAGATAGTTATCAAGTGCTTTCATCAAAAAATGGAACTGTTAACGCTATGGATAAGTTTCTTATCAGTTTCAGCCTTAAAGATAACGGTGCCGAATATACAATGACATTGCGAGGCAGTGGATTTGAATACGAAGAAACCCCCATAACAATAAATGAGTATAACTCATTCATGGATTTCAAAAACCGTGAATTTCCGTTAGAACAAAACAGACGATTGTATGCCTAGGATATTCTGCAGAAAAAACAGTCTGACATACCGAAAAGGATTAAAGGTTATATTCACCAGGCGATTGGTGACGTGTCTTTAGGTTATGCCTTATTGGAGGATATAGTAAGCAAATTAAAACGGGGTAAATTTGAACTCCAAATACCAGGAGGTGGAATTAAAGAATGCGATGGATGGTATATTTACGAAAAAATAATTGATGATAATTTTGCCATAGTCATAGAATCTTTGGGCTTTGCGCTTAAAATCTATGGAGGGGATGAACGTTTTCGTAATGGTTCCTCTGTTGTTTTGGAGGATGAAGATTACTCTCTTATTTATAATTTTCTGGTTAATGCAGGTTGCCAACAAGTCGAATTAGCCGAACAAGTGGATGCGATAGTAAGTGCGAATCTGGCCGCAGATAGTGATATTACTAAAGAAAAGATTTGCGAGAAATATAAATCGACCATTGAGGCGTTTAAAAAAGAGCAACTAGCGTTACCAGTATGAGTTCGGTGTAAGAACTCAGAGACTTAATTCCCCTATCCCATAGATAACGATAGGGGAAAATTATTTTTGCAGAATTTATGTTATTGCCATTATTTGAGCAACTTTTGCAGCAGGTCCATCACTTGCTGCACCTCTTCCGGTGTGAGCGCCCCGTCTTTGGCCCATTGCACGCGACCGTCTTTATCCAGCACCACTACAGCGGAACTCTCTTCATCCAGCTGCCAGGCACCGCGCGCGACGCCATTGCTATCGACAATAAACTGCGACCAGGGATAAAGCTTTTTATTACTCTCCAGACTGCTGCGCACAAACATCCCTGAACCCGGAATCGCGTCGTCGGTGTTAACAATGGTGGTGGTCTGGTAACGATCGTGCGGTAACTTCGCTGATTTAATCGCTTCAATCAGCGTCGCGTTTTTCTCTTTTGCAGAGGTGCGACCAGCAATATGTTGCAGTACTCGCACTTTTCCCACTAACTGCGCGCTGTTCCAGGTTTTGTAGCTAAACTGATCTTTATCAAGCACCAACTCGCCACGATCGGTAATGCCAATCGGCGGCACTCGCTGACCGGTTTCGAACTGATGTGCGGAAGCCATCATCGGCAACAGCAGGCAGGTGAGTGCCAGAATCTTGCGTAGGGTCATGGTGTTTCCTTCTTATGATATGCAGGTGATCCGACCACTTGGGTCTGAGTTTTAATCATATGTGCTATTTATCGAATTTCCCGCAAGTGTGATGCCAGTTTGCGGTCAAGCGCACAAATCATATGAAAAATGAATGCTTATACTGAAGACCGCGCTTCGGTAAAAAGATAATTCTGAATAATTGTAACCTTTAGGTAAAAAAAGTTATACGCGGTGGAAACATTGCCCGGATAGTCTATAGTCACTAGGCATTAAAATTTGCGCCTCATAATAGTTGGGCCGATTGTGGCACCGCACAGGCGTAATACTCAGCAGGAGATAACAATGAAAATTTTCCAACGGTACAACCCACTTCAGGTGGCGAAGTACGTAAAGATCCTGTTCCGTGGACGGTTATACATCAAGGACGTTGGCGCTTTTGAATTTGATAAGGGTAAGATTCTTATCCCAAAAGTGAAGGATAAGCTGCATTTGTCAGTGATGTCCGAAGTTAACCGTCAGGTTATGCGTCTGCAAACAGAGATGGCTTAACCAAAGTGCTATGCAGTAAAAAGTGCTATGCAGTAATAAGACGGCTCCTGATTCAGGAGCCGTTGATGTTTCTGGGGGTTACGCGACGCTTTCTTCTTTATCTTTAGCGTCAGGCAGTTTTGGCGAAAGGGCGGTGGCCTTGCTGTCGATCCGGGTCACCAGCAGCTGGTCGATGCGGTAGTTATCGATATCCACCACTTCAAATTTGTAGCCGGCGAATTTCACCGAATCGGTGCGTTTCGGGATCTTACGCAGCATAAACATCATAAAGCCGCCGATGGTTTCGTAGTTGCCCGACTGCGGGAACTCGTCAATATCCAGTACGCGCATGACGTCGTCAATCGGGGTGCCGCCGTCAATCAGCCATGAGTTCTCATCACGGGCGACAATCTGCTCTTCCAGCCCCTGACCGACCAGATCGCCCATCAGCGTGGTCATCACGTCATTGAGGGTGATGATCCCCACCACCAGCGCGTACTCGTTCATGATCACCGCGAAGTCTTCACCTGCGGTTTTAAAACTTTCCAACGCCTCTGAAAGGGTTAACGTATCCGGCACAATCAGCGTGTTGCGAATTTGTACGCCGCTGTTCAGTGCCAGGCTTTGGTTAGCCAGCACGCGGTTCAGCAGGTCTTTAGAATCGACATAACCGATGATGTGGTCAATATCTTCATTACAGACGAGGAACTTAGAGTGCGGATGTTCCGCCACCTTATTCTTCAGGCTTTGCTCATCTTCGTGGAGATCAAACCAAATCACGTTTTCACGCGGTGTCATTGAAGACGGAACGGTACGGGATTCCAGCTCAAAGACGTTTTCAATCAGCTCGTGTTCCTGTTTACGTAACACGCCCGCCAGCGCACCGGCTTCCACTACCGCGTAGATGTCATCAGAAGTGATGTCATCTTTACGTACCATTGGCAGTTTGAAAATACGGAAGATTATGTTCGCCAGGCCGTTGAAGAACCACACCAGCGGGGTGCAAACGTACAGGCAGAAGCGCATCGGGTTGATGATACGCAAAGCCACAGCTTCTGGCGCAATCATACCGATGCGTTTCGGGGTTAAATCCGCAAACAGGATAAACATGCCAGTCACTAACGAGAAAGAGAGAATAAAGCTCAGTTGCTCAGAGAGCTCTGCCGACATATAGCGGGAGAACAGGCTGTGAAAAGCTGGAGAAAATGCCGCATCACCGACGATACCGCCGAGAATCGCCACTGCGTTCAGACCGATTTGGACCACGGTAAAGAACATGCCGGGATTTTCCTGCATATTCAGAACGCGTTGGGCATTTATATTGCCTTCATCAGCCAGCAGTTTAAGTTTGATTTTGCGTGAGGCGGCAAGCGAGATCTCGGACATCGAGAAGAACGCACTTACAGCGATCAAGCAGAGTATGACTAAAATACTGTTTAACATATCTTATCCGACCTTTCAGGCCAGATCCTCGGAAGGGGAAGTTGATTAATTTGTGTGAAATACACATTGAAAGCCGATTCGAAGAAAGTGAACCGGCATTTTCAGTGGCTAGTATAGCGTAAGGTACTGTAAAGTCGCCAGAGGGTTAAAATTCAGACTGCTGATAAATGCAATACTGCCTGATGCGCTATGCCGATCAGGCCTACGCAGTCCTTGCAATATATTGAATTTGGACGATTTTGTAGGCCTGGTAAGGCGTTTACGCCGCATCCGGCATAAATAAAGCGCACTTTATCAACAATCTACATTTGTACCCGTAACGCTATGCTTCCGGTGGCAGACAGACGCCAATTCCGCCAATTCCACAGTAACCATACGGGTTTTTATGCAGATATTGCTGGTGGTCATCTTCGGCATAATAAAACGGTGTGGCGTTAGCGATTTCCGTGGTGATGTGACGATCGTCATCGGCGGCAAGCATCGCCGCCTGAAAACGTTCCAGACTGGCGCGAGCTGCGGCATCCTGTTCTGGGGTCAGCGGATAAATCGCTGAACGATACTGCGTGCCGTGGTCATTGCCCTGACGCATTCCCTGGGCGGGATCGTGATTCTCCCAAAATACCTGTAGCAACTGCTCATAGCTGATGACGGAAGGATCGTAAACAATGCGTACCGCTTCGGCATGACCCGTATCACCGGAGCACACTTCCCGATAAGTCGGATTTGGCGTGTAGCCGCCGGTATAGCCTGCGGCGGTGCTGTAAACGCCGGGTAACTGCCAGAACAGACGCTCCACACCCCAGAAACAACCCATCGCAAAAATGGCAATCTCCATTCCGTCAGGTACATTGGTCATTGAGTGACCGTTGACCGCATGCAGCGTGGCTACGGGCATCGGGGTGTTACGTCCAGGCAGGGCATCGGCGGGGGAAACCAGATGCTTTTTATCAAATAAACTCATGGTGTCGCTCTCCCGAAAATCGGTCATTGGGGTTAAGGTTGTAACAAGAGGCGTATTTGCACACAATAACCACCGTGAATAGGTCTAAAGTAAAACATAAGAAATATTTGGGGTTTAGTCTGCTTTTTAATCCATATTACTGGATTTTTGTTAAGCCGTTTAACGGCGTTCCAGGGGCAGGAAAAAAGGATATTCAGGAGAAAATGTGCGCTATATCCGACAGTTATGCTGTGTAAGCTTACTCTGCTTAAGCGGATCTGCCGTCGCCGCGAACGTCCGTCTACAGGTCGAGGGGTTATCGGGACAGCTGGAAAAGAACGTTCGTGCGCAGCTTTCTACGATTGAAAGTGATGAAGTGACGCCAGACCGTCGCTTTCGCGCACGCGTCGATGATGCTATCCGCGAAGGTCTGAAAGCGCTGGGTTATTACCAGCCGACCATTGAATTTGATCTCCGTCCACCGCCAAAGAAAGGGCGGCAGGTATTGATCGCCAAAGTCACGCCAGGCGTGCCGGTGTTAATTGGCGGCACCGATGTGGTATTGCGCGGCGGCGCGCGGACCGATAAAGACTATTTGAAATTGCTCGATACTCGCCCGGCTATTGGTACGGTACTGAACCAGGGCGATTATGAAAATTTCAAAAAGTCCTTAACCAGCATTGCGTTGCGTAAAGGTTATTTCGATAGCGAATTTACCAAAGCGCAGCTGGGCATTGCGCTCGGCCTGCATAAAGCCTTCTGGGATATTGATTATAACAGTGGCGAACGTTACCGCTTTGGGCATGTGACCTTTGAAGGATCACAAATCCGCGATGAATACCTGCAAAATCTGGTGCCGTTTAAAGAGGGCGATGAGTACGAATCGAAAGATCTGGCAGAACTGAACCGCCGACTTTCTGCTACCGGCTGGTTTAACTCGGTGGTGGTGGCTCCACAATTTGATAAAGCGCGCGAAACGAAAGTATTACCATTGACGGGCGTGGTTTCGCCGCGAACAGAAAACACCATCGAAACCGGGGTCGGTTACTCTACGGACGTGGGACCGCGCGTGAAAGCGACGTGGAAAAAGCCGTGGATGAACTCTTATGGTCACAGTCTGACCACCAGTACCAGTATTTCCGCGCCGGAACAGACCCTCGACTTCAGCTATAAAATGCCGCTGCTGAAGAATCCACTGGAACAATATTATTTGGTGCAGGGCGGTTTTAAGCGCACTGACCTGAACGATACCGAGTCTGACTCCACTACGCTGGTGGCTTCTCGCTACTGGGATCTCTCCAGCGGCTGGCAGCGTGCCATTAACCTGCGCTGGAGTCTCGACCACTTTACCCAGGGTGAAATTACCAACACCACGATGCTGTTTTATCCTGGGGTGATGATTAGCCGCACGCGTTCTCGTGGTGGCCTGATGCCAACCTGGGGCGACTCGCAACGCTACTCTATCGACTACTCCAACACTGCCTGGGGCTCAGATGTCGATTTCTCCGTTTTCCAGGCACAAAACGTCTGGATCCGCACACTGTACGATCGCCATCGTTTTGTGACACGCGGCACGCTGGGCTGGATTGAAACCGGTGATTTCGACAAAGTACCGCCGGATCTGCGTTTTTTCGCCGGGGGCGACCGCAGTATTCGTGGCTACAAATACAAATCTATCGCTCCGAAATACGCCAACGGTGACCTGAAAGGGGCCTCGAAGTTGATAACCGGATCGCTGGAGTACCAGTACAACGTGACCGGAAAATGGTGGGGCGCGGTGTTTGTCGATAGTGGCGAAGCGGTAAGCGATATTCGCCGCAGCGACTTTAAAACCGGTACCGGGGTCGGCGTACGCTGGGAATCGCCGGTCGGGCCAATCAAACTCGATTTTGCCGTACCGGTCGCGGATAAAGACGAACACGGGTTACAGTTTTACATCGGTCTGGGGCCAGAATTATGAGTTTATGGAAAAAAATCAGCCTCGGCGTGGTTATCGTTATCTTACTGTTGCTGGGATCGGTGGCGTTTCTGGTGGGCACCACCAGCGGCCTGCATCTGGTATTTAAAGCGGCGGATCGCTGGGTGCCAGGACTGGATATTGGCAAGGTCACCGGCGGCTGGCGCGATCTCACCTTGTCTGACGTTCGTTATGAGCAGCCAGGCGTGGCGGTAAAAGCAGGCAATCTGCATCTGGCGGTCGGGCTTGAGTGCCTGTGGAACAGCAGTGTTTGTATTAATGATCTGGCGCTGAAAGACATCCAGGTCAATATCGACAGCAAAAAAATGCCCCCTTCTGAACAGGTTGAAGAAGAGGAAGATAGCGGTCCGCTGGATCTCTCCACGCCGTATCCCATCACCCTGACACGGGTGGCACTGGACAACGTCAACATCAAGATTGATGACACCACGGTATCGGTGATGGACTTCACCTCCGGCCTGAACTGGCAGGAGAAAACCCTGACCCTGAAACCGACGTCGCTGAAAGGCCTGCTGATTGCTCTGCCGAAAGTGGCGGAAGTGGCGCAGGAAGAAGTGGTCGAACCGAAAATTGAAAATCCGCAGCCGGAGGAAAAGCCGCTCGGCGAAACGCTGAAAGATCTCTTTTCTCGCCCGGTATTGCCGGAAATGACCGACGTGCATTTGCCGCTTAACCTGAACATTGAAGAGTTTAAGGGCGAGCAGCTGCGCGTGACGGGCGACACGGACATCACCGTGAGCACCATGCTGCTGAAAGTGAGCAGCATTGACGGCAATACTAAACTGGACGCCCTGGATATCGATTCCAGTCAAGGGATCGTCAACGCCAGCGGCACGGCGCAGCTGTCAGACAACTGGCCGGTGGACATCACTCTCAACAGTACACTGAACGTGGAGCCGTTGAAAGGTGAAAAAGTGAAGCTGAAAGTGGGCGGCGCGCTGCGCGAACAGCTGGAGATTGGCGTTAATCTTTCCGGTCCGGTGGATATGGATTTACGCGCCCAGACGCGACTGGCGGAAGCCGGATTGCCGCTCAACGTGGAAGTGAACAGCAAACAGATTTACTGGCCGTTCACTGGTGAGAAGCAGTATCAGGCGGATGATCTGAAACTGAAACTTACCGGCAAAATGACCGATTACACGCTCTCTATGCGTACGGCAGTGAAGGGACAGGAGATTCCGCCCGCGACTATTACCCTCGACGCCAAAGGTAATGAACAGCAGGTCAATCTCGACAAACTCACCGTCGCGGCGCTGGAAGGGAAAACTGAACTCAAGGCGTTGCTCGACTGGCAACAGGCCATTAGTTGGCGCGGTGAGCTAACGCTTAATGGCATTAACACCGCCAAAGAGTTCCCGGAGTGGCCGTCGAAACTCAATGGCTTGATTAAAACCCGCGGTAGCCTGTACGGCGGCACCTGGCAGATGGAGGTGCCAGAACTGAAGCTGACCGGTAACGTCAAACAGAACAAAGTGAACGTTGACGGCACGCTGAAAGGCAACAGTTATATGCAGTGGATGATCCCTGGACTGCATCTGGAACTCGGGCCAAACAGTGCCGAAGTGAAAGGCGAGCTGGGGGTAAAAGATCTTAATCTTGATGCCACCATCAACGCGCCGGGGCTGGATAACGCGCTGCCGGGGCTTGGCGGTACAGCGAAAGGGTTGGTGAAAGTACGCGGCACGGTGGAAGCGCCACAACTACTGGCAGATATCACCGCGCGCGGCCTGCGCTGGCAGGAACTTTCCGTGGCGCAGGTTCGCGTGGAAGGCGATATCAAATCCACCGATCAGATTGCGGGTAAACTCGACGTACGCGTTGAGCAAATTTCGCAGCCGGATGTAAATATCAACCTCGTCACCCTGAATGCCAAAGGCAGCGAAAAGCAGCACGAGCTACAGTTGCGGATTCAGGGCGAGCCTGTCTCCGGGCAGCTTAATCTGGCAGGAAGTTTTGATCGCAAAGAAGAACGCTGGAAGGGAACTCTTAGCAATACCCGCTTCCAGACGCCGGTCGGCCCGTGGTCGCTGACCCGCGATATTGCGCTGGATTACCGCAATAAGGAGCAAAAAATCAGCATCGGGCCACACTGTTGGCTTAACCCGAATGCGGAGCTGTGCGTGCCGCAAACTATCGATGCGGGGGCCGAAGGGCGTGCGGTGGTGAATCTCAACCGCTTCGACCTCGCCATGCTGAAACCGTTTATGCCAGAAACCACTCAGGCCAGCGGTATCTTCACGGGTAAAGCGGATGTTGCCTGGGACACCACGAAAGAGGGGCTGCCGCAGGGCAGTATCACCCTTTCGGGGCGTAACGTGCAGGTAACGCAAACCGTCAACGATGCGGCGCTGCCCGTGGCGTTTCAGACGCTGAATCTGACGGCGGAATTGCGTAACAACCGTGCCGAATTGGGCTGGACCATCCGCCTGACCAATAACGGCCAGTTTGATGGACAGGTGCAGGTGACCGATCCGCAAGGCCGCCGTAATCTTGGTGGCAACGTCAATATCCGTAACTTCAACCTTGCGATGATAAACCCCATCTTTACCCGTGGGGAAAAAGCAGCGGGGATGGTGAGTGCCAACTTGCGTCTGGGTGGTGATGTGCAAAGCCCGCAGTTGTTTGGTCAGCTTCAGGTTACGGGTGTGGATATCGACGGCAACTTTATGCCGTTTGATATGCAACCGAGCCAGCTTGCGGTCAACTTTAACGGTATGCGCTCGACGCTTGCCGGTACAGTACGGACCCAGCAGGGTGAAATCTACCTGAACGGTGATGCCGACTGGAGCCAAATTGAAAACTGGCGGGCGCGGGTAACGGCGAAAGGCAGTAAAGTGCGGATCACCGTGCCGCCGATGGTACGAATGGATGTATCGCCAGATGTTGTATTCGAGGCTACACCAAACCTGTTTACCCTCGATGGTCGCGTGGATGTCCCTTGGGCGCGCATCGTGGTGCACGATCTGCCGGAAAGCGCAGTAGGCGTCTCCAGCGATGTGGTGATGCTTAACGATAACCTGCAACCGGAAGAGCCGAAAACGGCGTCGATTCCGATTAACAGTAACCTGATTGTCCACGTTGGCAATAATGTGCGCATTGACGCCTTTGGCCTGAAAGCGCGGCTGACGGGCGATCTTAACGTCGTTCAGGACAAACAAGGGCTGGGCCTGAACGGGCAGATCAACATCCCTGAAGGGCGCTTCCATGCCTATGGTCAGGATCTGATTGTGCGTAAGGGTGAGTTACTGTTCTCTGGTCCGCCGGATCAACCGTATCTTAATATTGAAGCTATTCGTAACCCGGATGCTACAGAAGACGACGTAATCGCCGGAGTTCGCGTCACTGGTCTGGCGGACGAACCGAAAGCGGAGATCTTCTCTGACCCGGCTATGTCGCAACAAGCTGCATTGTCTTATTTGCTACGTGGACAAGGGCTGGAGAGCGATCAGAGCGACAGTGCGGCGATGACCTCAATGCTGATTGGCCTGGGGGTTGCGCAAAGTGGCCAGATTGTGGGTAAAATCGGCGAGACGTTTGGCGTAAGCAATTTAGCGCTCGACACCCTGGGAGTAGGCGACTCCTCCCAGGTAGTGGTCAGCGGCTATGTATTGCCAGGTCTGCAAGTGAAATACGGCGTGGGTATATTTGACTCTATAGCAACACTCACGTTACGTTATCGCCTGATGCCTAAGCTATATCTGGAAGCCGTGTCTGGTGTAGACCAGGCACTGGATTTGCTCTATCAGTTCGAGTTTTAGCAATGCGAATATTTGTCTACGGCAGTTTACGCCACAAACAAGGCAACAGTCACTGGATGACCAATGCCCAGTTACTGGGCGATTTCAGTATCGATAACTACCAGTTGTATAGCCTGGGCCACTATCCAGGCGCAGTTCCGGGGAACGGAACAGTACACGGTGAAGTTTATCGTATTGACAACGCCACGCTGGCCGAACTTGATGCCTTGCGCACCAGGGGCGGTGAATACGCGCGCCAGTTGATTCAGACGCCGTACGGGAGTGCATGGATGTACGTTTATCAACGACCCGTCGATGGATTAAAGCTAATTGAAAGCGGCGACTGGTTAGACAGGGATAAGTAATAATAAAAGCACGCCACCTTCGGGTGGCGTTGTTTTATGCGATGTATCTCGCGATTTTTTTTTGTAACTTTTCCATCTTTTGCTTTTCTCTCCGAGCCGCTTTCCATATCTGCAATCGCATAAAAAACTCTGCTGGCGTTCACAAATGTGCAGGGGTAAAACGTTTCCTGTAGCACCGTGAGTTATACTTTGTATAACTTAAGGAGGTGCAGATGCGTATTACCATAAAAAGATGGGGGAACAGTGCAGGTATGGTCATTCCCAATATCGTAATGAAAGAACTTAACTTACAGCCGGGGCAGAGCGTGGAAGCGCAGGTGAGCAACAACCAACTGATTCTGACACCCATCTCCAGGCGCTACTCGCTTGATGAACTGCTGGCACAGTGTGACATGAACGCCGCGGAACTTAGCGAGCAGGATGTCTGGGGTAAATCCACCCCTGCGGGTGACGAAATATGGTAAAGAAAAGTGAATTTGAACGGGGAGACATTGTGCTGGTTGGCTTTGATCCAGCAAGCGGCCATGAACAGCAAGGTGCTGGTCGACCTGCGCTTGTGCTCTCCGTTCAAGCCTTTAATCAACTGGGAATGACGCTGGTGGCCCCCATTACGCAGGGCGGAAATTTTGCCCGTTATGCCGGATTTAGCGTTCCTTTACATTGCGAAGAAGGCGATGTGCACGGCGTGGTGCTGGTGAATCAGGTGCGGATGATGGATCTACGCGCCCGGCTGGCAAAGCGTATTGGTCTGGCTGCGGATGAGGTGGTGGAAGAGGCGTTATTACGCTTGCAGGCGGTGGTGGAATAAGGTGTGTTTATTTATCGCGGGCATAAAAAAACCCTTACTAACCGAAGCCCGGTGTTCAGGGTTATTGCGCTATAAGAACTTATTTATTCTTTGCGCGCTCGAAGGAGGCAACGATTTCAGCTTTAGCGGCTTCTGCGTTTTCCCAACCTTCAACTTTCACCCACTTGCCTTTTTCGAGGTCTTTGTAGTGCTCGAAGAAGTGAGCGATCTGCGCTTTCAGCAGCTCTGGCAGATCGTTAACGTCTTTAATGTGATCGTATTCTTTGCTCAGCTTGGTGTGCGGAACAGCAATCAGTTTCGCATCTTCACCGGCTTCGTCGGTCATTTTCAGAACGCCAACCGGACGGCAACGGATCACAGAACCCGGCTGCAGCGGGTACGGAGTCGGGACCAGTACGTCAACCGGGTCACCGTCCAGAGACAGAGTGTGGTTGATATAGCCGTAGTTGCACGGATAGAACATCGCGGTGGACATGAAGCGGTCAACGAACAGTGCGCCGCTCTCTTTGTCGATTTCGTATTTGATCGGATCTGCGTTAGCCGGGATCTCAATAACAACGTAGATGTCTTCCGGCAGATCTTTACCCGCAGGGACGTTGAGTAAGCTCATGTCTGTTTCCTTTAAAAATATGTGGCAAACAAGTGCCGAGTATTATAGCCAACTCGCGCCGAATGTCTTCGCTTGTTTTCGTCTTCATTTTCCTTTTTCGCCAGTTTTAAGACGGTATACAGAGCAGGAAAATCCATAACCGTAGCCGCATTTTTCATAGTGAGATGAAAGCGATTACAAACTTGTGATTAACGTTTTATTTACTTTTATGAAGTGTGATGTAACGCAATCCGTTACATAACGAATTGTCTATAGTTTTTCCGCGAACATCTTTTCACCAATAATAATTACCCCGACGAGGACAACCCTATGTGGAAACGCTTACTTGTAGTCTCTGCAGTCTCGGCAGCCATGTCGTCTATGGCGTTGGCCGCTCCATTAACCGTAGGATTTTCGCAGGTCGGATCGGAATCCGGCTGGCGCGCTGCAGAAACCAATGTGGCGAAAAGTGAGGCCGAAAAACGCGGAATTACGCTGAAAATTGCCGATGGTCAGCAAAAGCAGGAAAACCAGATTAAAGCGGTACGTTCCTTCGTCGCGCAAGGGGTGGATGCGATCTTTATCGCTCCGGTGGTCGCGACAGGTTGGGAACCGGTATTAAAAGAGGCGAAAGATGCCGAAATCCCGGTCTTCTTGCTCGACCGTTCCATCGATGTGAAAGACAAATCTCTCTATATGACCACCGTTACTGCCGACAACATCCTCGAAGGTAAGTTGATCGGTGACTGGCTGGTAAAAGAAGTGAATGGCAAACCATGCAACGTGGTGGAGCTGCAGGGCACCGTTGGGGCCAGCGTCGCCATTGACCGTAAGAAAGGCTTTGCCGAAGCCATTAAGAATGCGCCAAATATCAAAATCATCCGCTCGCAGTCAGGTGACTTCACCCGCAGTAAAGGCAAAGAAGTCATGGAGAGCTTTATCAAAGCGGAAAACAACGGCAAAAACATCTGCATGGTTTACGCCCATAACGACGACATGGTGATTGGTGCAATTCAGGCAATTAAAGAAGCGGGCCTGAAACCGGGCAAAGATATCCTCACGGGTTCCATTGACGGTGTACCGGACATCTACAAAGCGATGATTGATGGCGAGGCGAACGCCAGCGTTGAACTGACGCCGAATATGGCAGGTCCCGCCTTCGACGCGCTGGAGAAATACAAAAAAGACGGCACCATGCCTGAAAAGCTGACGTTAACCAAATCCACCCTTTACCTGCCTGATACCGCAAAAGAAGAGTTAGAGAAGAAGAAAAATATGGGGTATTGAGGGTTGCTATGCCTGATGCCGATTCGTAGGCCGGATAAGGCGCTCGCGCCGCATCCGGCGATGGTGCACTGAAGCCTGATGCGACGCTTACCGCGTCTTATCATGCCTACTGGGAGCACGCTTTACACCGGGGGAAACCATGACGACCGACCAACACCAGGAGATCCTCCGCACCGAAGGATTAAGTAAATTTTTCCCCGGCGTCAAAGCGTTAGACAACGTTGATTTCAGCCTGCGCCGTGGCGAAATCATGGCGCTGCTCGGTGAAAACGGGGCAGGAAAATCAACGCTAATCAAAGCATTAACTGGTGTATACCACGCCGATCGCGGCACCATCTGGCTGGAAGGCCAGGCTATCTCACCGAAAAATACCGCCCACGCGCAACAACTCGGCATTGGCACCGTCTATCAGGAAGTCAACCTGCTACCCAATATGTCGGTCGCTGATAATCTATTTATAGGCCGCGAACCCAAACGCTTCGGCCTTCTACGCCGCAAAGAGATGGAAAAGCGCGCCACCGAACTGATGGCATCTTACGGTTTCTCCCTCGACGTGCGCGAACCGCTCAACCGTTTTTCGGTGGCGATGCAGCAAATCGTCGCTATTTGCCGGGCTATCGATCTCTCTGCCAAAGTGCTGATCCTCGATGAACCCACCGCCAGTCTCGACACCCAGGAAGTGGAGTTACTGTTTGACCTGATGCGTCAGTTGCGCGATCGCGGCGTCAGCCTGATTTTTGTCACTCACTTTCTCGATCAGGTCTATCAGGTCAGCGATCGGATCACCGTCTTACGCAACGGCAGTTTCGTAGGCTGTCGGGAAACGTGCGAGCTACCGCAGATCGAACTGGTAAAAATGATGCTGGGGCGCGAGCTGGATACCCACGCGCTACAGCGTGCCGGGCGAACATTGTTGAGCGACAAACCCGTTGCCGCGTTCAAAAATTACGGCAAAAAAGGAACGATCGCACCGTTTGATCTCGAAGTACGCCCCGGCGAGATCGTCGGTCTGGCTGGCTTGCTGGGATCAGGACGTACCGAAACCGCCGAAGTGATCTTCGGTATCAAACCTGCTGACAGCGGCACTGCGTTGATCAAAGGCAAACCGCAAACCCTGCGATCGCCACATCAGGCGTCGGTACTGGGTATCGGCTTCTGCCCGGAAGACAGGAAAACCGATGGCATCATCGCCGCTGCCTCGGTGCGGGAAAATATCATCCTCGCGCTACAGGCCCAGCGCGGCTGGCTGCGACCGATCTCCCGCAAAGAACAGCAAGAGATTGCCGAACGCTTTATCCGCCAGCTTGGCATTCGCACCCCTTCCACTGAACAACCGATTGAATTTCTCTCCGGCGGCAATCAGCAAAAAGTGCTGCTCTCTCGCTGGCTGCTGACTCGTCCGCAATTTCTGATCCTCGACGAGCCAACGCGTGGAATTGACGTTGGTGCGCACGCCGAGATCATCCGCCTGATTGAAATGCTATGCGCCGATGGTCTGGCGCTGCTGGTGATCTCCTCCGAACTGGAAGAACTGGTGGGCTATGCCGACCGGGTGATCATCATGCGCGATCGCAAACAGGTGGCGGAGATCCCGCTGGCAGAGCTTTCCGTTCCGGCGATCATGAACGCCATTGCGGCGTAAGGAGAACAGTGTGATGCCTCAATCTCTTCCGGACACCACTACGCCAAAAAGGCGCTTTCGCTGGCCGACGGGGATGCCGCAGCTGGTAGCACTATTGCTGGTGCTGCTGGTCGATAGCCTGGTAGCCCCGCATTTCTGGCAGGTGGTGCTTCAGGATGGGCGTTTGTTCGGTAGCCCCATAGACATTCTTAACCGTGCAGCTCCCGTTGCGTTACTGGCGATTGGCATGACGCTGGTGATCGCCACCGGTGGGATTGATCTCTCCGTAGGGGCGGTGATGGCTATCGCCGGAGCCACAACGGCTGCGATGACGGTCGCGGGATTCAGCCTGCCGATTGTTTTGTTAAGCGCCCTGGGCACCGGCATCCTGGCGGGATTGTGGAACGGCATACTGGTAGCGATCCTCAAAATTCAGCCGTTTGTCGCCACTCTGATCCTGATGGTCGCCGGGCGCGGCGTGGCGCAACTGATCACCGCCGGGCAGATCGTCACGTTTAACTCGCCGGATCTCTCATGGTTCGGCAGTGGATCGCTGTTGTTCCTGCCAACGCCGGTCATTATCGCGGTGCTGACGCTTATCCTGTTCTGGCTGTTGACCCGCAAAACGGCGCTGGGGATGTTTATCGAAGCCGTTGGTATCAACATTCGGGCGGCAAAAAATGCCGGGGTAAACACGCGGATCATCGTCATGCTTACCTACGTGTTGAGCGGGCTGTGTGCGGCGATTGCGGGCATTATCGTGGCGGCGGATATTCGCGGTGCCGATGCCAATAACGCCGGGTTATGGCTGGAGCTGGACGCCATTCTCGCGGTGGTGATTGGCGGCGGATCGCTGATGGGCGGGCGCTTTAACCTGCTACTTTCGGTGGTGGGGGCGCTGATTATTCAGGGGATGAACACCGGAATTTTGCTTTCGGGCTTTCCGCCAGAGATGAACCAGGTTGTAAAAGCGGTGGTGGTTCTTTGCGTGCTGATTGTCCAGTCGCAACGCTTTATCAGTCTGATTAAAGGAGTACGTAGCCGTGATAAAACGTAATTTGCCACTGATGATCACCATCGGCGTCTTTGTGTTGGGTTATCTTTACTGCCTGACCCAGTTTCCCGGTTTTGCTTCCACAAGAGTGATCTGCAATATCCTGACCGATAACGCCTTTCTTGGGATCATTGCCGTTGGCATGACCTTTGTGATCCTCTCCGGTGGGATCGATCTCTCCGTCGGTTCGGTGATCGCCTTTACCGGCGTGTTTCTGGCAAAAGTGATTGGAGATTTCGGTCTCTCACCGCTGCTGGCGTTTCCGCTGGTGCTGGTGATGGGCTGTGCCTTCGGCGCATTTATGGGGCTTTTGATCGACGCCCTGAAGATCCCGGCATTTATCATTACCCTTGCAGGGATGTTCTTTTTGCGCGGTGTCAGCTATCTCATCTCAGAAGAGTCGATCCCGATAAACCATCCTGTTTATGACACGCTCTCAAGCCTTGTATGGAAAATCCCTGGCGGCGGTCGCTTAAGTGCGATGGGGCTGCTGATGCTGGCGGTGGTGGTTATCGGCATATTCCTCGCGCATCGTACCCGTTTTGGTAATCAGGTATACGCCATTGGCGGCAATGCGACGTCGGCAAACCTGATGGGGATTTCTACCCGTAGCACTACTATTCGCATTTATATGCTCTCCACCGGACTGGCAACGCTGGCGGGGATTGTCTTCTCGATTTATACCCAGGCCGGATATGCGCTGGCGGGCGTAGGTGTGGAACTGGACGCTATCGCCTCAGTGGTGATTGGCGGTACGCTTTTGAGCGGTGGCGTTGGAACGGTATTAGGGACGCTTTTTGGCGTGGCGATTCAGGGACTGATTCAGACTTACATAAACTTTGATGGCACGCTGAGCTCATGGTGGACGAAAATCGCCATCGGTATTTTGTTGTTTATTTTTATAGCATTACAGCGTGGGTTAACGGTGCTGTGGGAGAATCGTCAGAGTTCGCCAGTGACAAGAGTCAACATTGCGCAGCAATAAAAACGCCTCTCCGTGTGGAGAGGCGCAGGAGATTACGCGTCCGGGAACTCACGGATAAAGCGTTCGACATCTTCAACCATATGGTCGTTGCCGACAAAGAACGAACGGCGCTGGTGCAGGGTTTCCGGGATAATATCCAGAATACGCTCTTTGCCATCGCTCGCTTTACCGCCCGCTTGTTCCGCCAGGAATGCCATCGGGTTGCACTCATACAGCAAACGCAGTTTGCCGTCCGGGTGGCTGGCGGTGCTTGGGTAGAGATAAATACCGCCTTTCAGTAGGTTACGGTGGAAATCCGCAACCAGTGAGCCGATATAACGTGAGGTATACGGGCGGTTGGTGGATTTATCTTCTTCCTGGCAGAATTTAATGTACTTCTTCACCCCGTTCGGAAACTTAATGTAGTTTCCTTCGTTGATGGAGTAGGTTTTGCCTTTCTCCGGGAAGCGCATCCGTTCCTGGCACAGGCAGAAAACGCCGAGCGAAGGATCGTAAGTAAAGGCGTGAACACCGCATCCGGTGGTGTAAACCAGCATGGTAGAGGAGCCGTATACCACGTAACCTGCCGCAACCTGTTTGTTACCAGGCTGGAGGAAATCTTCTTCCGTTACCGGCGTGCCAACAGGCGTAACGCGGCGGTAGATGGAGAAAATGGTACCGACAGAGACGTTAACATCGATGTTGGACGAGCCATCCAGGGGGTCCATCAGCACCACGTATTTTGCGTGTTCACAGCCTTCAAAGACGACAATCTCATCTTCTTCTTCAGAGGCAATGCCCGCAACGATATCGCGTGCTTTCAGTGCGGCTTTCAGTTTTTCATTAGCGAACAAGTCGAGTTTCTGTTGAACCTCGCCCTGCACGTTCTCAGCACCGCTGGCACCCAGGATATCAACCAGTCCTGCTTTGTTGATATCACGATGGATAATCTTGGCGCCCAGTTTTATTGCCGACAGCAAAGCAGTGAGCTCACCGGTAGCATGAGAAAACTCGTGCTGCTTTTCGACAATAAATTCACCTAACGTTTTCATAAAACTTTCCCTGCAATGTTTATGGAGTAAAGCGACCGCAACAATCTTAACAAATAATCTCAATGTTGCGCTCAGGTGAATCGCGCCAGCAAATTGCGGATTATCCTGAAATGCGTTTCTCACTTGCCCGACATATGCGTAAAATGAGCGGCAGATTAAAAAAGGATAGTGACGTATGCGCATTCATATTTTAGGAATTTGTGGCACGTTTATGGGCGGTCTGGCGATGCTGGCGCGCCAGTTAGGCCATGAAGTAACGGGTTCGGACGCCAATGTGTATCCGCCGATGAGCACCTTACTTGAGAAGCAAGGCATTGAACTGATTCAGGGTTACGATGCCAGCCAGCTCGATCCGCAGCCGGATCTGGTGATTATTGGCAACGCCATGACCCGTGGAAATCCGTGTGTGGAAGCGGTACTGGAAAAAAACATCCCTTATATGTCAGGTCCACAGTGGCTGCACGATTTTGTGCTGCGCGACCGCTGGGTGCTGGCCGTTGCCGGTACACACGGCAAAACCACCACCGCGGGAATGGCGACCTGGATTCTGGAACAGTGTGGTTACAAACCGGGCTTTGTAATCGGCGGTGTGCCGGGGAACTTTGAGGTTTCGGCGCGTCTGGGCGAAAGCGACTTCTTTGTTATCGAAGCGGATGAGTACGACTGCGCCTTCTTCGACAAACGCTCTAAATTTGTCCATTACTGCCCGCGTACGCTGATCCTCAACAACCTTGAGTTCGATCACGCCGATATCTTTGACGACCTGAAAGCGATCCAGAAACAGTTCCACCATCTGGTGCGTATCGTTCCGGGGCAGGGCCGTATTATCTGGCCAGAAAACGACATCAACCTGAAACAGACCATGGCGATGGGCTGCTGGAGCGAGCAGGAGCTGGTGGGTGAGCAGGGTCACTGGCAGGCGAAAAAGCTGACCACCGATGCTTCCGAATGGGAAGTTTTGCTGGATGGCGAAAAAGTGGGCGAAGTGAAATGGTCGCTGGTAGGCGAACATAATATGCACAATGGCCTGATGGCGATTGCAGCGGCTCGCCATGTTGGTGTAGCGCCGGCAGATGCCGCTAACGCGCTGGGTTCGTTTATTAATGCTCGTCGCCGTCTGGAGTTGCGTGGTGAAGCGAATGGCGTCACGGTATATGACGATTTTGCCCATCACCCGACGGCGATTCTGGCAACGCTGGCGGCGCTGCGTGGCAAAGTTGGTGGTACGGCGCGCATTATTGCTGTGCTGGAACCGCGCTCGAATACCATGAAAATGGGGATCTGCAAAGACGATTTGGCACCTTCTTTAGGTCGTGCCGATGAAGTCTTCCTGCTGCAACCGGCGCATATTCCGTGGCAGGTGGCAGAAGTGGCAGAAGCCTGCGTTCAGCCTGCACACTGGAGTGGCGATGTGGATACGCTGGCAGATATGGTGGTGAAAACCGCTCAGCCTGGCGACCATATTCTGGTGATGAGCAACGGCGGTTTTGGTGGGATCCATCAGAAACTGCTGGATGGTCTGGCGAAGAAAGCGGAAGCCGCGCAGTAATTCGGCCTTAGCCTGATATAGTGTGCGTAGGCCGGATAAGGCGTTCACGCCGCATCCGGCATTTGAGCATAGTGCCTGATGCGACGCTTGATGCGTCTTATCAGGCCTACAGGTGCACCGCATCCGGCAAACCATACTCACATCAACAACGAAAATTACCCTTCATTCTCCGCCAGTTCGCGCAGATACTGGAAAATCTGGCGTGCGGATTTCGGCGGCTTATTCCCTTCTTTCTCTTTCTTCGCGTTGCGGATCAGAGTACGCAGTTGCTGACGATCGGCATCGGGCCACAGATTTAATACCTCAGCGATGGCGTCATCACCTTGATCGATCAGACGATCGCGCAGGTTTTCCAGTTTATGGAACAGCACCACCTGCTGGTTGTGACGGTTTTTCAGCTTATCCAGCGCCTGACGAATAGGCTCTACGTCGCGCTGGCGCAGCATCTTACCGATGAGCTGCAACTGGCGGCGGCGACCTTCCATCTTAATACGCTGGGCGAGCTCAATAGCCGCGCGCAGATCCGCATCTAACGGGATCTTATCCAGCGCGTTTTTCCCCAGATCAACAATTTCCGCGCCAAGGCGTTTTAGCTCCTCGGCATCACGTTTAATTTCACTTTTACTGACCCAGATAATTTCATCGTCTTCGTCTTCGATGTCATCACCGGGAACGTCGTCGAGCCAGTCTTCGGGCTGCTTAGTCATCTCAGGCTCCTTAAAAAAAGAGGCTAATGTTACCAGTTAAGATGCGCACTGAAAAACGGTTCTCTGTTAGACTTCAGAGAAACTCTCTACATTATGGCACTTGCAATGAAAGTAATCTCTCAAGTTGAAGCGCAGCGCAAGATTCTGGAAGAAGCAGTTTCCACTGCGCTGGAGTTGGCCTCAGGCAAATCGGACGGTGCGGAAGTTGCCGTCAGCAAGACCACCGGCATTAGCGTAAGCACGCGTTATGGTGAAGTGGAGAATGTTGAATTCAATAGCGATGGCGCGCTGGGGATCACTGTTTATCACCAGAACCGCAAAGGTAGCGCATCATCCACCGATTTAAGCCCGCAGGCCATTGCCCGTACTGTACAGGCGGCGCTGGATATTGCCCGTTATACCTCGCCAGATCCCTGTGCCGGCGTGGCAGACAAAGAGCTGCTGGCCTTTGACGCACCAGATCTCGACTTGTTCCACCCTGCGGAAGTTTCCCCGGATGAAGCCATTGAACTGGCGGCCCGCGCAGAACAGGCGGCATTGCAGGCGGACAAACGCATCACCAATACCGAAGGTGGCAGCTTTAACAGCCACTACGGTGTCAAAGTTTTTGGCAACAGCCACGGCATGTTGCAGGGTTACTGCTCAACGCGTCATTCGCTCTCCAGCTGTGTAATTGCCGAAGAAAATGGCGATATGGAGCGTGATTACGCCTACACCATTGGTCGTGCGATGAGCGATCTGCAAACGCCAGAGTGGGTTGGGGCCGACTGTGCTCGCCGTACTTTATCGCGCCTGTCACCGCGTAAACTCTCCACCATGAAAGCGCCGGTCATTTTTGCCAATGAAGTGGCAACCGGGCTTTTTGGCCATCTGGTGGGGGCGATAGCGGGTGGATCGGTTTACCGTAAATCTACCTTCCTGCTGGATTCGCTGGGTAAACAAATTCTGCCGGACTGGCTGACCATTGAAGAGCATCCGCATCTGCTGAAAGGGCTGGCGTCGACGCCATTCGACAGCGAAGGTGTGCGCACCGAGCGTCGCGATATTATTAAAGATGGCATCCTGACTCAGTGGCTGCTGACCAGCTATTCGGCGCGAAAACTGGGGCTGAAAAGCACCGGACATGCGGGCGGTATTCACAACTGGCGGATTGCCGGACAAGGTCTAAGCTTCGAGCAGATGCTCAAAGAGATGGGCACCGGGCTGGTGGTGACGGAATTGATGGGCCAGGGCGTGAGTGCAATTACCGGTGATTATTCCCGTGGTGCGGCGGGCTTCTGGGTAGAAAACGGCGAAATTCAGTATCCGGTTAGCGAAATCACCATCGCAGGTAATTTAAAAGATATGTGGCGCAATATTGTCACCGTCGGTAACGATATTGAAACACGCAGTAATATACAGTGTGGTTCTGTGCTGTTGCCGGAGATGAAAATCGCCGGACAGTAAAAAAACTGGCGCGACCTGCCGCGCTATAAACTAAAAAATTACACAAAATCATTCGCACTGCATCGAGACGGAAAGTGAATGAGGGCCGGGGAGCGTACTCGCAGTACGTGATCCGGTCGAATGAGCGTAGTCGTCGATGAGGCAGTGTGAAGGATGAAGTGTAAATAAAAAAGGAAGTGAGCAATGCGAAAAAGCCTGTTAGCTATTCTTGCAGTCTCCTCGTTGGTATTCAGTTCGGCGTCGTTTGCCGCTGATCTTGAAGACAATATGGAAACCCTCAACGACAATTTAAAAGTGGTCGAAAAAGCCGATAACGCGGCGCAAGTCAAAGACGCGTTAACGAAGATGCGCGCCGCAGCGCTGGATGCGCAAAAAGCAACGCCGCCGAAGCTCGAAGATAAATCACCGGACAGCCCGGAAATGAAAGATTTCCGCCACGGTTTCGACATTCTGGTCGGTCAGATTGACGACGCGCTGAAGCTGGCAAATGAAGGTAAAGTAAAAGAAGCGCAGGCTGCCGCAGAGCAACTGAAAACGACCCGCAACGCCTATCACCAGAAGTATCGTTAATTCCTTATTTCCCTGTTGCCTGCACTCAGGTAACAGGGAACTTATCATCGCAAATGATGCACCACCTGATTGCTGCTGCCGCGCCAGATCAGGGAAGGGTCTTTTAAATCCTGCACAAATTTGCCGTCGACCAGCACGTTAATCAAATCAACAACCTGCATTTGCGCAGCGTTGAGTTCGTCGAGTTTATAGCCTGTCCACACCCAGATGTCTTTACCCGGACACTCGGCGCGGATGCGTTGTACCAGTTTCAGAATATCCGGCACGTTTTGCGGATGCAGCGGATCGCCGCCGGAGAGGGAAATCCCCTGGCGTTTGATACGAGTGTCATTCAGATCGTTAATGATCTGGTCTTCCATTGCTTTGGTAAATGGCTGACCAGAATTTACCCGCCATGTGCTTTTGTTATAGCAACCGGGGCATTCATGAACACACCCGGAGACAAACAGGGTGCAGCGAGTGCCGGGGCCGTTGACGATGTCGACAGGATAGTACTGATGATAATTCATTATTTCGCCTGGCTTATCAGTCCGCGTGTAGGCTGCATCCGGTAATCAATGCCTGATGCGACGCTGTCGCGTCTTATCAGGCCTACAGCCGTTGCCAAATGTAGGCCGGATAAGGCGTTTACGCCGCATCCGGCATTTGCTTAGCGCAGAGTGAAGATTAACCTATCTGCCCATTCCCCAAATGTTTAACGCGGCGCTTAACTTCTTCCTGCTTACCAGCGTTAAACGGACGTGCATCCGGGCTACCTAAATATCCGCACACGCGGCGAGTTACCGACACACGGGAGGCGTCATGGTTACCACATTTCGGGCAAGTGAAGCCTTTGCTGGTGCACTCGAACTCACCGGTAAAGCCACACTCGTAGCACTCATCAATCGGTGTATTGGTGCCGTAATACGGTACATGCTGATAGCTGTAATCCCAGACATCTTCCAGCGCCTTCAGGTTGTGCTGAATGTTTGGATACTCGCCGTAGCAAATGAAACCACCGTTCGCCAGCGGCGGGTAAGGCGCTTCAAAGTCGATCTTGTCGTACGGGTTCACCTTCTTCTCCACATCGAGGTGGAAACTGTTGGTGTAGTAACCTTTATCGGTCACGCCCGGCACCACGCCAAACTCAGCAGTATCGAGACGGCAGAAGCGGTCGCACAGGTTTTCACTCGGCGTGCTGTAGAGACTGAAACCATAACCCGTTTCTTCTTTCCACTGATCCACTGCCTGACGCAGACGTTCAACAATGGCGATACCTTTCGCGCGAAGCTGCTCGTTGTCATATACATGCTCGCCGCCGAACAGCGCGTTAATGGTTTCGTGGATGCCGATGTAACCCAGCGAAATAGACGCACGACCGTTTTTGAAGATTTCAGAAACATCATCGTCAGCATTCAGACGCACGCCACAAGCACCTTCCATATAGAGGATCGGGGCCACGCGCGCTTTCACGCCTTCGAGACGAGCGATACGGGTCATCAGCGCCTTACGTGCCAGCACCAGACGTTCATCCAGCAGCTTCCAGAAGGTGGCTTCATCGCCTTTTGCTTCCAGAGCAATACGCGGCAGGTTCAGGCTGATCACGCCGAGGTTGTTACGACCATCGTGGATCTGCTCGCCGTTTTCATTTTCCCACACGCCGAGGAAGCTGCGGCAGCCCATCGGGGTTTTAAACGAACCGGTGACTTTCACTACCTGATCGTAGTTCAGGATATCCGGATACATGCGCTTGCTTGCGCACTCCAGCGCCAGCTGTTTGATGTCGTAGTTCGGATCGCCTTTTTTATGGTTCAGGCCATCGCGAATCGCAAACACCAGTTTCGGGAACACCGCAGTTTTACGGTTTTTACCGAGGCCTGCGATACGGTTACGCAGGATCGATTCCTGAATCAGGCGCGATTCCCAGCTGGTGCCCAGGCCAAAACCAAAGGTTACAAACGGCGTCTGACCGTTGGCGGTGTGCAGGGTGTTTACTTCGTACTCCAGCGACTGGAAGGCATCGTAGCACTCTTTAATGGTACGAGAGTTAGCGTAGCCTTCGGCGTCCGGGATGTTCCACTCTTCTGCGGTCTTGCGATGTTTGTTGTAGCTGGCGGTGACAAACGGTGCCAGCACTTCATCGATACGGTTAATGGTGGTGCCGCCATAAATATGGCTGGCGACCTGAGCAATAATCTGCGCAGTTACCGCGGTTGCCGTAGAGATCGACTTCGGCGGTTCAATCTCGGCGTTCCCCATTTTAAAGCCCTGGGTCAGCATGCCTTTCAGGTCGATCAACATGCAGTTGAACATCGGGAAGAACGGCGAGTAATCGAGATCGTGATAGTGAATATCGCCACGCTCATGTGCCTGCACCACGTCACGCGGCAGCAGGTGCTGGCGTGCATAGTGTTTAGCCACGATCCCGGCCAGCAGGTCGCGCTGGGTTGGAATCACCTTGCTGTCTTTGTTGGCGTTTTCGTTGAGTAACGAGGCGTTGGTCTGCTCGACCAGACCACGGATCTCCTGGTTCAGGCGACCGCGTTTTTCACGTTCAATGTCGCGATCGTGACGGTACTCGATGTAAGCACGAGCCAGTTGTTTGTATGGACCCGACATCAGCTGGTTTTCAACTGCGGTCTGGATCTCGTTGATATCCACCTGGTTGCGGCCCTGCATCTGCTCGCTGACAACCGCGGCAACAGTGGCGCAATAATCGGCATCATCGACTTCCGCTGCTTTAGCTGCACGCAGAATCGCTTCTTTGATGCGCTCTGATTTAAACGGCACTTTGCAGCCGTCTCGTTTCATCACATGCGGTGTCATGATCGCTCCATATTTTTAAGAACAGGTTATCCACAGAAATTGGGAAAGGCGTTTTCCGGTTTTTTCGTTTCGTTTTCCGGTGCTTTCCGCAATCGCCATCCGCTTATCCACAACGCCGCACCTTTTTCGTGGGGAGCTGTAGTAGCAATTATAGTCGATTAATACAACATATTGGGTTGGGACGCATTTTAAAGTCTATATATAGTGCTTTGCATCAAGGATGTTTTAACTTTTTTTGATGTAGCTCAAAGTAAAAAGCAGAGCGTACGGATGACGGGCGCTACAGCGTTATGTAAATTTTTTAATGAATTTGCTGGTTGAAAAATCAACAAAAACAACATGCTGACAGACAAAACCCCGGAATGACCGGCATTACCGGGGCTTAGGGAAGATTTACTTCTGTAACCACCAGACAGCCTCAAAAGGCCGTAAATTCATGGCACAGGGTTGTGGTGAGGCTTCTTCGTAGTTATGCATCACAAGCTGCCAGTTGCCGCGCATTTGCCCTGGCTGCCAGGGTTGGATCTCACGGCTAAGGTTGGCAATGACCAGCAAGGTTTGCCCCTTCCATTCACGGCGATAGCACCACAATACAGGGCTGTTTGGCAGCAGATCCTGGTAATTGCCCCATGTCAGGATGGCTTCTTGCTTACGCAGTGCGATTAACTTTTGGTAGGTGTAAAACACCGAGGACTCATCGGCCAGCGCGGCTTCTACGTTGATTTGTTGATAGTTATCGCCCAGGCCAATCCACGGTTCGCCAGCCGTAAACCCGGCATTATCGCCGTTGCTCCATTGCATGGGCGTGCGGCTGTTGTCACGGGATTTACTGGCGAGGATTGCCAATAACTCGTCGGCATCACGACCATCGTTGCGCAGCTCGGCAAACATATTGAGGCTCTCCACGTCGCGATAGTCAGTAATGCGCGTGAAATGCGGGTTGGTCATGCCAATCTCTTCGCCCTGGTAGATATACGGCGTTCCCTGCATGCCATGCAGCACCATCGCCAGCATTTTTGCCGCAGGCACGCGGTATTCACCTTCATCACCAAAGCGAGAAATAATGCGCGGCTGATCGTGGTTACACCAGAACAAGGCATTCCATGCCACGTTGTGCATTCCTTGTTGCCAGTGGCGGAACAATGTTTTCAACGCCACAAAGTCAGGTTTAGCCAGCGTCCATTTTTCACCACCGGGATAATCGACCTTCAGGTGATGAAAATTAAAGGTCATCGACAATTCACTGCCTGTCAGTGCCGCGTATCGCTGGCAATGCTCAAGGCTGGTGGAGGACATTTCACCTACGGTCATTAACCCGCGTGGCGTAAACACATCGCGGTTCATCTCGTGCAAAAACTCGTGTGCTCGTGGCCCGTCGGTGTAAAAGCGACGCCCGTCGCCATCCAGGTCTTCAGGGAAACGCGGGTCTTTGGAGATCAGATTCACCACATCCAGGCGCAACCCGTCGACCCCACGATCGGCCCAGAATTCACAGACTTTTTTCAGCTCTGCGCGTACCGCTGGATTCTCCCAGTTGAGATCCGCCTGTTCTGGTGCAAAGAGATGCAAATAGTACTGTTCGCTTTCCGCATGCCAGCGCCACGCACTACCGCCAAATTTTGAACGCCAGTTGTTCGGTGGCGTTTCTGGTTCGCCATCGCGCCAGATATAAAACTGGCGGTAAGGGCTTTCTTTGTTCAGCGCCTCGCGAAACCAGGCATGTTGGGTAGAGGTATGGTTAAACACCATATCGAGAATGATACGAATCCCGCGCGATTTTGCCTGCGTCACCAGTTCGTCAAAATCGTCCAGCGTGCCGTAGGTGGGATCAATCGCCGTATAGTTCGCTACATCGTAACCGTTATCGACCTGGGGAGAGACATAAAAGGGGGTTAGCCAGATGGCATCAACGCCCAGTTTATGCAGATAGTCCAGGCGTTGGATAACGCCACGTAAATCGCCGGTGCCGCTACCCGTGGTGTCCTGAAAACTCTTTGGATAAATCTGGTAGATAACGCCGTTTTGCCACCAGTGGGGAAGATTAGTCATTACGTTATTCCTGCAAATGCGAGGGGGCGCAATTGCGCCCCGAAGAAAATTAAACAATGTCCAGCGTGCCCAGGCGGTATTTCCGCTGGTAGATAAACGAGGTGAGTACAATCGGGATGATGATGGCGATAGCCATTGCCAGCGCAAATACCTGCCAGTAGCTCGGTTGAATCGAGAGAATTCCCGGCAGGCCCCCTACGCCGATACCATTCGCCATAACGCCGTTCAGGCCGCATAGCAATCCTGCCAGACCAGAACCAATCATCGCGCACAGCATCGGGAAGCGATATTTCAGGTTGATGCCGTACATTGCAGGCTCAGTGACCCCAAGCCAGGCGGAGATAGCGGCAGGCACGGAGATCTCGCGTTCATTGTGCTTGCGGCTGGAAATGATAATGCCTATCACGGCGGAGCCCTGAGCGATATTCGACAGCGCAATCAGCGGCCACACTGGCGTGCCACCCATGCTTTGAATCATCTGCAAATCAATAGCAAGGGTGGTCTGGTGTACGCCGGTGATCACCAGCGGCGCGTACAGGAAGCCAAACAATGCCGCACCAATCGGAGCAAAGCTGCCGGTCATCAGGTGACGTACCGCAAAGGCAACGCCATCGCCAATCATGCGACCAAACGGACCAATCAGCGCATGGGCGAGGAACACCGCGAGGATCAGCGAACAGACGGGCACCACCACCAGATAGAGGTAATCCGGTACGATGCGTTTAAGGCGAGTTTCAATAACGCCCAGCGCCAGCCCGGCTAACAGTGCCGGGATCACCTGCGCCTGATAGCCCACTTTGGCGATGCTGAACATGCCAAAGTCCCACACTTCCGGCAGCTGCTGCCCGAGCAGATAAGCGTTCATCAGCTGGGGGGAAACCAGTGTCACGCCAAGCACGATACCAAGGATCGGCGTGCCGCCCATTTTTTTCACCGCTGACCAGCAAATACCGACCGGCAGGTAGAAGAAGATCGCTTCACCGATCAACCACAGAAAATCGTAGATCGTTTGCAGGGAAGGGTACATTTGCGCCAGCGTCTGACCGTTGCTCATGGGCAAATCGCCGATCACATTGCGAAAACCGAGGATCAAACCGCCGCTAATCAACGCGGGCAGCAACGGGAAGAAGATCTCCGCGAAATGAGAGATCAACTGCTCATGCCATTTCATATTCTGCCGGGCGGCTTTTTTTACCTGCTCTTTATCAACCTGCGCCTGTCCGGTTGACGCTATTAGTGCTTGATAGTAATCACCCACATTGGTGCCAATCACCACCTGAAATTGCCCGGCATTGGTGAAACAGCCTTTCACCATGGGGAGTTGCTCAATTTCTTTCGGTCTGGCATTGGCCGGTTGGTTGAGGACAAAGCGCAGGCGAGTAATACAGTGGCTCACCGTCGCAATATTGCCGCGCCCGCCGACTAGTTCAATCAACCGATCGATATCCGTTTGGTTTATTTTGCTCATCATAAAGCCCCATGGCAGATGACATTTTTGGTTGGCTGCAGAATATATTGCGCGGAAAAATTTAAAAACGGGAACGTTCCCGAAACGCAGCGAAGATCACAATTTATCGTTCAGGAAACGATCAGGACAGGGTGGCGGGGATGATGATTTGTTGCGGTTCGCTGCGCCCGGTTACCTGTGCGATCAATTGGCAGGCCGCCTGGCGTCCAGCTTCGGCGTAACCAGGATCTACGGTGACGATCTCCGGATGAAGGAATTTCATTAATGGCGTATTACCGACGCTCGCCAGTTGCAAGGTGTCGATGCGTTGCTCTTGCAGGTATTTACTTGCGCCAAGTGCCAGCGTGTCGGTTGCGCACAGTAAGGCGGTAGTTTCAGGCGTAATCACTTTTGCTACGTTCTCATAGCCTTGCTTCATAGCAAGGCCTGGCAGAGCGGCAACGGGATTCAGTTTATGCGCTTTGCAGAACGCCAGGTAGGCTTCGTGACGTCGCTTCCCGGTCGTCACGTCACTATGCGGCACGCCGAGATAACTGATATTACGATGCCCCTGGTCATACAGCCGTTGCATCAGGATCTTGATTGCCCCTTCGTCGTCATAACAGACCGAAGCAAAACCTTTTGCGTCACGCGCCAGCAGAACCAGCGATGACTGCCAGTGGGCTAACATTTCTTCTGTTATGCCAGTAAAACCGAACAGCACTACGCCGTCGATATTACGCCGTTTCAGCACCCCCAAATGTTCGGCAACTAATTGCGGGGAAAACTGACTTTCCATCATGATTGGGTCGTAACCTTGTTCATAGAACGCTGGCAGCATGGTTTGAACGGCGAGATTTTCTGACAACGAATCCAGGCGGGTAACAATGATGGCGACCACTTTATCGCTTTGCCCACGCATAGCGCGCGCAGAGCGGGAAGGGGAAAATCCATGCTGATTCATCACTGCTTCAACACGCTCGCGGGTGCGCTGGCTCACGCCGCTTTCGTTATTCAGCACCCGGGAAACTGTAGATTTCCCCACGCCGCTTAAGCGTGCGATGTCTTTGATGGTCAGCCGATTTTGCATCCTGTTGTCCTGTAACGTGTTGTTTAATTATTTGAGCCTAACTTTACCCGTGCATTCAGCAATGGGTAAAGTCTGGTTTATCGTTGGTTTAGTTGCCAGCAGGTATTATATCGCCATAGATGCTACGAATATTATTGGATTCTCCTTATTATTTGCGGCGCTTTTTTCACTTACCGGAGGTTATATGGAACCTGATCCCACGCCTCTCCCTCGACGGAGATTAAAACTTTTCCGGTAAGCCCGTCTTTTCACGGCGTTACCGGATGCGTAAGGCCGTGACGTTTTAACGTCCCTGCTCAGCTTTATTACCTTCAGGTAAGGCTTCGCCACGCCTGAAGACATTTCTGTACTGTTTCAGACAGTGCGGAGGGACTCCTTATGTTTAAAGAAATTTTTACCCGGCTCATTCGCCATTTACCTTCCCGTCTGGTTCATCGCGATCCATTGCCTGGCGCGCAGCAGACAGTGAATACGGCGGTCCCGCCGTCCTTAAGTGCGCATTGCCTGAAAATGGCGGTGATGCCCGAAGAAGAATTATGGAAAACGTTCGACACCCATCCGGAAGGGTTAAATCAGGCGGAAGTGGAATCTGCCCGCGAACAACATGGTGAAAATAAATTACCCGCACAACAACCGTCGCCGTGGTGGGTACATTTATGGGTCTGCTATCGCAACCCCTTTAATATTTTACTCACCATTCTCGGCGCTATTTCTTACGCCACGGAAGATTTATTTGCCGCGGGCGTTATCGCGCTAATGGTCGCTATTTCTACGTTGCTGAACTTTATTCAGGAAGCACGTTCCACTAAAGCGGCAGATGCCCTGAAAGCGATGGTCAGCAATACAGCGACGGTTCTGCGCGTAATTAACGACAAAGGCGAAAATGGCTGGCTGGAGATCCCGATCGACCAGCTGGTGCCCGGCGATATAATAAAACTGGCGGCGGGGGATATGATCCCGGCAGATTTACGTATCTTGCAGGCGCGGGATCTGTTCGTCGCTCAGGCGTCGTTAACCGGTGAGTCTCTGCCCGTAGAAAAAGCCGCTACCACTCGCCAGCCGGAGCACAGCAATCCGCTGGAGTGTGACACCCTGTGTTTTATGGGCACCACCGTGGTGAGCGGCACGGCACAAGCAATGGTGATTGCTACAGGTGCCAATACCTGGTTTGGTCAACTGGCGGGGCGTGTTAGTGAGCAGGAAAGCGAGCCGAATGCCTTTCAGCAAGGGATCAGCCGCGTCAGTATGCTGCTGATTCGCTTTATGCTGGTGATGGCTCCGGTGGTGCTGTTAATCAATGGTTACACCAAAGGCGACTGGTGGGAAGCGGCACTGTTTGCGCTTTCGGTCGCGGTAGGCTTAACGCCGGAAATGTTGCCGATGATTGTTACCTCGACGCTGGCGCGCGGCGCAGTAAAGCTGTCGAAACAGAAAGTGATCGTCAAACATCTGGATGCTATTCAGAACTTTGGCGCAATGGATATTCTGTGCACTGATAAAACTGGCACCCTGACACAGGACAAAATTGTGCTGGAGAATCATACCGATATCTCCGGTAAAACCAGCGAACGCGTGCTGCATAGCGCGTGGTTGAACAGTCATTATCAGACCGGACTTAAAAACCTGCTCGATACAGCGGTGCTCGAAGGTACGGATGAAGAGTCAGCGCGCTCGCTGGCCAGTCGTTGGCAAAAAATTGATGAGATTCCGTTTGATTTCGAGCGTCGCCGGATGTCGGTGGTAGTGGCAGAAAATACCGAGCACCATCAGCTGGTTTGCAAAGGTGCATTGCAGGAAATCCTCAATGTGTGTTCGCAGGTGCGTCACAATGGCGAGATTGTGCCGCTCGATGACATCATGCTGCGTAAGATTAAGCGGGTTACTGATACGCTTAATCGTCAGGGGCTGCGCGTGGTTGCGGTGGCGACGAAATACCTGCCAGCGCGTGAAGGAGATTACCAGCGGGCGGATGAATCCGACCTGATCCTCGAAGGATATATTGCTTTCCTTGATCCGCCAAAAGAGACAACCGCTCCGGCACTGAAGGCATTAAAAGCGAGTGGAATCACCGTAAAAATCCTTACTGGCGACAGTGAGTTAGTTGCAGCGAAAGTGTGCCATGAAGTGGGGCTGGACGCGGGAGAGGTGGTCATTGGTAGTGATATTGAAACGCTATCTGACGACGAACTGGCAAATCTCGCACAGCGCACCACGCTGTTTGCCCGCCTGACGCCGATGCATAAAGAACGCATTGTGACCTTACTGAAGCGCGAAGGGCATGTGGTTGGCTTTATGGGCGATGGTATTAATGATGCGCCCGCCTTACGCGCTGCGGATATCGGCATTTCTGTGGACGGCGCGGTAGATATTGCCCGTGAAGCGGCTGATATCATCCTGCTGGAAAAAAGCCTGATGGTGCTGGAAGAGGGGGTTATTGAAGGACGTCGCACTTTCGCCAACATGCTGAAATACATCAAAATGACGGCGAGCTCCAACTTCGGTAATGTGTTCAGCGTGCTGGTGGCGAGTGCTTTCTTGCCCTTCCTGCCGATGTTGCCGTTACACTTGCTTATTCAGAACCTGCTGTATGATGTGTCACAGGTGGCGATCCCGTTTGATAACGTCGACGACGAGCAAATTCAAAAGCCGCAGCGTTGGAATCCGGCGGATCTGGGGCGCTTTATGATCTTCTTCGGACCGATCAGCTCGATCTTCGATATTCTGACGTTTTGCCTGATGTGGTGGGTATTCCATGCCAACACGCCGGAAACGCAAACGCTGTTCCAGTCGGGATGGTTTGTGGTGGGCTTACTGTCGCAAACGCTGATTGTGCATATGATCCGCACCCGCCGTGTGCCGTTTATTCAGAGCTGTGCATCGTGGCCGTTAATGATCATGACCGTGATCGTGATGATTGTCGGGATCGCATTGCCGTTTTCACCGCTGGCCAGTTATCTGCAGCTGCAGGCGCTGCCGTTAAGCTATTTCCCGTGGCTGGTTGCGATTTTGGCAGGGTATATGACGTTAACCCAGTTGGTGAAAGGATTTTATAGCCGTCGTTACGGCTGGCAATAAAGAATCAACTGGGCATGGTGGCCTGGATTCGAATTGCAGACAAAGTGAGTTTTGTTCATGCCGGATGCGGCGTAAATGCCTTATCCGGCCAACAAATTCAATAAATTGCAGGAATCACGTAGGCCTGATAAGCGTAGCGCATCAGGCGATTTTGCGTTTGTCATCAGACTTAATCCGGGCATGATAGCCCGGATTTCCATCAAGATTAGCGACGAACAGCGATCGCTTCGATCTCAATCTTCACGTCTTTCGGCAGACGGGCAACTTCAACGCAAGAACGTGCCGGGAAGGTGGCGTTGTGTTCGGTGAAGAAGGCTTCGTAAGTGGCGTTTACGGTTGCGAAGTCGTTCAGATCTTTCACAAACACGGTGGTTTTAACGATGTCGCCCACTTTCAGGCCAGCGGCTTCGACGATCGCTTTTACGTTATCCAGCGACTGACGTACCTGTGCAGCGACGTCTGCCGGTACTTCGCCCGTTTTCGGATTTACCGGGATCTGACCGGAGGTGATGATCATATTGCCCAGATCAACGCCCTGTACGTAAGGACCGATAGCTGCCGGTGCATTTTCCGTCGCGATAGTTTTGCTCATGATTTCTCCTTTATTACAGCGGTAAAAAGTCTGGCTCATTATAGGGAGCCAGACTTTTATTACCAACCGCAATTAATTGGCCAGCACCACATTATGGGAAAACTCTTTTTCACAGTATTTGCATTTGAGCGCGATGTCATTGGCGCGTTTTCGCACGGCAAAGCTGGAAGAAACCGGTTCGGCATGGCTGATACAGTTGCTGTTCGGGCAGACCAGCACATTGTCGATGCGCTCCGGCAGACTTGGGCGCGATTTACCCACCACTTCATAGTTGTCGATACGGTTAACCGTGGCTTGCGGCGCATACAATGCCAGTTGATCTACTTGATCTTCACTCAAAAAGGTATTTTCGATTTTGATCAGATCTTTGCGGCCCATCTCGCCAGAAGGCAGGTTCAGACCGATGGTGATGCGCTGATCCGTTTCGGTCAGCTTGAACAGACTCAACAGCTTAAAACCGATCTGGGCGGGGATATGGTCAATTACCGTGCCGCGTTTAATAGCTTCAACCTGCAATTTATTATCGTGTGTCATCTCTATTTCCCCTTACAGTACCAGATCGCGATTCAGAACCAGTGCCAGTAACGCCTGGCGAGCGAAAATCCCGTTGCCTGCCTGCTGGAAGTACCAGGCGTGTGGCGTTTTATCAACATCCGTCGCAATCTCATCAACACGCGGCAGCGGATGCAGTACTTTCATATTGGCTTTGGCGTTGTGGAGATCGCTGGCGCGAAGAACAAACTGCGCTTTCACGTTGGCGTACTCGGACGGGTCCAGACGCTCTTTTTGCACGCGGGTCATGTACAGGATGTCAACTTCCGCCATCACTTCTTCAATAGAGCTGTGCAGACTCCATGCGATCCCTTTTTCATCGAGCATATCCAGAATGTATTGCGGCATTGCCAGCGCGTCCGGCGCGATGAAGTAAAAACGGTTGCCGTCGAACTTCGCTAACGCCTGAGTCAGGGAGTGAACGGTGCGGCCATATTTCAGGTCACCAACCATTGCGACGTGGAGATTGTCCAGACGCCCCTGGGTTTCCTGAATAGTGAATAAGTCCAGCAAGGTTTGCGTCGGATGTTGGTTGGAGCCATCACCGGCATTCAGTACCGGTACATTGCCGGAAAACTCGGTGGCCAGGCGCGCCGCACCTTCCTGCGGATGACGCATCACTATCGCATCAACGTAAGTGCTGATAACCGAAATGGTATCGGCCAGCGTTTCGCCCTTTTTACCCAGTGATGTATTGGCGCTGTCGGAAAAGCCCACCACGCTGGCACCCAGGCGGTGCATGGAAGTTTCGAAAGAGAGGCGGGTACGGGTAGAGGCTTCGAAGAAACAGCTGGCAATGACTTTGTGCTTCAACAGCTCTGGTTGCGGGTTTGCTTTCAGTTTCGCCGCTGTCGCCAGCACCAGATTAAGGTCATCGCGACTAAGGTCGTTTATGGAAATGATATGTTTCTGATATAGCGGATTAGCCATCTTTTATCTCCTGACGCCTGGGCAAAAAAAAGCCCCTCGATTGAGGGGCTGGGAATGGGTGATCAACGGGAAGAAAAACGGCAGGCCAGCGTCTTTTTTCAGACGCGGTAAGACAAAATGTCGAACACACTGAACCATACATCCTCCCGGCAAATTGTCCGGCATTATACTCATCGTCAGAAGCGGTGCAAGCATTTGATGCAATATTTTGTCAGCGCAAACGGTTTATTTGAATTATAAGTCAAAATATATGCATTTTTATTTACTGTGATTCTGGAGGGGAACTGTCGTTCGGTATCAATAATTGCAGACATTTCCTGCTTTTTTCTTTTTCACTTTCACGCAATCAGATATGCATTTTATTCCATTCATCCGACTTATAGGGCGGAGTGTGAAAACGAACGGCTAACACTATTGCTTACAGCTCAGGGATGCGTGCTATCACTTTAATTTCAAAATCAAAGCCTGCCAGCCATGTAACGCCCACCGCCGTCCAGGTTGGATAAGGTGGCGCGCTAAATATTTCATTTTTCACCGTCATGATGTCTTCAAATTGTTTTTCTGGATCGGTATGAAAGCTCGTAACATCAATGATATCGTCAAAAGTGCATCCCGCAGCTGCCAGGGTCGCATGCAAATTATCAAATGCCAGTCTGACTTGTTGCTGAAAATCGGGTTCTGGTGTTCCGTCCTCTCGACTTCCTACTTGCCCGGAAACAAACAGCAAATCGCCGGAACGAATAGCCGCAGAATAACGATGTTCTGCATACAGTGAATGTCGGCCAGCAGGGAAAACAGCGGTTCTTTCTACCATTTGGTTATCCTCAAGATTTACGACATGAACAGAAGATTTATATTTACCAGGAGCCGCTTTTAGCGGACGACGTGAGTAAACAAAACCCAGACATCATGGGAAATGGCTGGGCTTAATTGAGCGTAGTCGGTTATGCGCCAAACGCGCCATCAATGGTATGCATCGCGCCGGTAACAAAACTGGCTTCTGGCCCTGCTAACCATGCGACCATACCAGCGACCTCTTCCGGTTGCCCATGTCTTTTGATAGCCATAAAACTATGCAACATATCGCGCATTGGCCCGTTGGCGGGATTAGCGTCGGTATCAATTGGCCCTGGCTGGACGACGTTGATGGTGATCCCACGCGGTCCAAAATCACGGGCCAGCCCGCGCGCCATGCCTTGTAGGGCAGATTTACTGGCGGCATAAGCAGCCATGCCTGCAACAGGCATACGATCGCCATTCACGGAGCCGATGATTAAGATGCGCCCGCCTTCGGGCATCTGCCGGGCGGCTTCAACAGAGGCATGGTAAGGAGCATGAATATTGATTTTGAAAAGGCGATCAATATCGTCGGCATTTAATTCCAGGGCATCGCCAAAGACGCCAATACCTGCATTTACCACCAGGATATCCAATGCGCCGCTCTTACGAACGACATCAATGACAGCGTCTCTGTCAGCACTATCTGTGAATACTGCTGTCGCTCCAGTCTCTTGTGCCAGGTGTTCAGCGGCATCTTTCGACCCCGCATAGGTGAATCGTACATTGGCCCCATCGGTGACGAAACGACGTACGATAGCGGCACCGATACCACGACTGCCACCGAGGGTGAGAACTGTCTTACCTGTAAAAGCGCCCATAAGGACTCCTTGATTTATTATGTAACATGCATTACAAAACTGTTTTAACTTTCTGTCAATAAGTTTTGTAATGGTCACTAAAAAACAATCTCGCGTTCCAGGTCGTCCCAGACGTTTCGCTCCTGAGCAGGCAGTCTCTGCGGCAAAAGTGCTTTTTCACCAAAAAGGTTTCGATGCTGTCAGTGTTGCTGAAGTTACTGATTATCTTGGTATTAACCCCCCGAGCCTCTACGCGGCTTTTGGCAATAAGGCTGGGTTATTTAGCCGTGTACTCAATGAATATGTCGGTACGGAAGCTATTCCGCTTGCCGATATTCTTCGTGATGATCGTCCGGTAGGGGAGTGCCTGGCTGAGGTATTAAAAGAAGCGGCGCGCAGATATAGCCAAAACGGCGGCTGCGCTGGCTGTATGGTTCTTGAAGGCATTCATAGTCATGATCCACAAGCGCGTGATATTGCCGTTCAATATTATCACGCCGCAGAAACGGCCATTTATGACTATATCGCCAGGCGGCATCCACAAAGCGCACAATGTGTGACTGATTTTATGAGTACCGTGATGTCAGGGCTTTCTGCGAAGGCACGAGAGGGGCACTCCCTCGAACAACTCTGTGCAACAGCTGCACTGGCGGGGGGAGCGATAAAAACTATTCTCAAGGAGTGATGCGGGCCTTGACCCGAAAGGCGGGAACGCGCCTGCCGATAAGTTGTGATAAGACAATAATTCACGCGTTAAGGCTAGCGGAATTGATCATCTTTTCGTATAACGATAGAAATGAAACGTTGTTTTAATTAAGGAGTGGAAAAGATGATCATCGGAAATATTCATAATCTTCAGCCGTGGCTACCCCAGGAGTTACGCCAGGCGATTGAGCATATCAAAGCACACGTTACGGTAGAAACGCCAAAGGGCAAGCACGATATCGAAGGCAATCGTCTGTTTTATCTTATCTCGGAAGATATGACCGAGCCGTACGAAGCTCGCCGTGCGGAGTACCATGCCCGCTATCTCGACATTCAGATTGTGTTAAAAGGTCAGGAAGGCATGACCTTCAGCACACAACCGGCAGGTACGCCGGATACCGACTGGTTAGCTGATAAAGACATCGCATTTTTGCCGGAAGGCGTTGATGAGAAAACAGTTATCCTTAATGAAGGTGATTTTGTTGTGTTTTATCCGGGGGAAGTGCATAAACCGCTGTGCGCAGTGGGCGCGCCAGCCCAGGTTCGCAAAGCAGTAGTGAAGATGCTGATGGCGTGATGACTTTTCGCCGTAAATAACTCCAGGTTTACGGCGAGTTTGTGAAAAGAGCGTTTTTTGATATTTTTTTGTGAGTAAAATTTGTAATGCTTAGACGTTCTTATTAACTCAAGGAGTTCGTCATGAGCAAAATATCAGATTTGAATTATTCTCAACACATTACATCAGCCGATAATTTTAAACCAAAAAATGAAGTCTTAAATACCTGGTGTGTGGGAATGAATGATTTTGCCCGTATTGCCGGGGGGCAGGATAGCAGAAGGAATATTCTTTCTCCTGGAGCATTTTTGGAGTTTTTGGCAAAAATATTTACCCTGGGTTATGTGGATTTTAGCAAACGCTCCAACGAAGCGGGTAGAAATATGATGGCTCATATTGAGTCCTCATCTTATATCAAAAATAATGATGGCAGTGAAATAATGAAGTTTGTTATGAATAATCCTGAAGGTGAGCGAGCGGATTCATCTAAGGTGATTATAGAAATTTCACTTTCCACTACTACTATGGGGACTCGTCAAGGACATACAGCCATTATATTTCCACAATCTGATTTTTTGAGTTTTCGTTATGAAGGGAAGTCTTTTGAAAGAAAAGATGATAGTTCATTACACCTGATTACTAACAAGGTTCTGGCGTGTTACCAACGCGAAGCTAACAAGGAAATAGCGCGTCTATTAAATAATCATCAGAAGTTAAATAATCTACAGAAGTTAAATAATCTACAGAAGTTAAATAATATACAGGAGTTAAATAATTCGCAGGAGTTAAATAATTCGCAGGAGTTAAATAATTCGCAGGCGTTAAATAATTCGCAGGAGTTAAATAATCCACAGGAGCTAAATAATTCTCAGGAGTCAAATGATTCGCAGGAGTTAAATAACTCGCAGGTGAGTTGTAAAGGTTCAGTTGATTCTACGATTACGGATTTATTAGAAACAACATTGAATAATGCATTATTAGCAATAAGGAACGAACATCTGCTATTAATGCCTCATGTATGTAATGAATCGATTTCATACTTACTGAGCGAAAATGGTATACTGGAAGAAATAGATAAGCTCTACGAATTAAATGATCACGGAATTGATAATGACAAAGTAGGTAACAATGAAATTAATGAAATCAAAGTTAACCTGTCTCATATTCTTATTGATTCCTTAGATGATGCAAAGGTTAACCTTACACCGGTCATCGATTCGATTCTGGAGACTTTTTCAAAATCCCCATATATTAATGATGTAAGAATACTGGATTGGTGTTTTAATAAAAGTATGCAATATCTTGGTGATTCTGAAAAGATAACGCATGCATGCTCCGTGATGAGTCATATTGATTTTGATTGCAATCAATCTAAAATAGCTGAGGCATTATTTTTCAACCTCAATAAAGAACCCTATAAAAACAGCCCCGAGTTACAGGAATTGATTTGGGAGAAGTTGGTTGTATATGTCAATGATTTTAATTTAAGTAATCAAGAAAAATCGCGCTTAATACTAAGGTTATTTGATGATGTTAAGTTGCTATTTAATGAAGTGCCTGTCAGCATTTTGGTAAATGATATTTTTTTGAAGGTTTTTTTTATGAAGCAACCTGATTTTGCTAAGTGGTATTTCTATCAATTACTTAAAGATTATGAGGGCGAACAGCTGTATCTTAATGAGTTAGGATATGTTTATGGTAATGAAGAAAAAACAAATGAAATTGTAAATAAACTTCCGGGTTATGTCGTTAAGATTTTTGAAGAAAAGATCGATAATGAATTAAAAATTAGAACAAGAATGATGGAAACCCTGCGGGATGGGAAAATCAATATATATGATTATATTAATGAAAAACAGTTAGAAAAATTAAATCCACCGCAAGATTTACGTTCTGCAATAGAAAAAATTGGGTGGAAGAATAGACCTATCACTGCATAAAATAATGTGATGCCGGGATAGTTTTGTATTTCCCGGCATCTTTATAGCGATATCAATTAGTTACTGAGCGTCGCGACCATCACTGCTTTGATGGTATGCATACGGTTTTCCGCCTGATCAAAAACAATGCTGGCGGCAGATTCGAAGACCTCATCAGTCACTTCCATTCCGCCATGTAGGCCAAACTCTTCCGCCATTTTCTTACCAAGCGTCGTCTGGTCGTCATGAAACGCGGGCAGGCAGTGGAGGAATTTGACCTCCGGGTTACCGGTCAACTGCATCATCTTGCTGTTCACCTGATAATCACGCAGTAATGCAATCCGTTCTGCCCATTTCTCTTTTGCTTCCCCCATCGACACCCACACATCGGTATAGATAAAGTCAGCACCTTCAACTCCTTTGGCTACATCTTCCGTCAGCGTAATATTCCCGCCATTTTGCTGTGCCAGGGCGCGGCATTCCGTAACCAGCGCAGCTTCCGGCCAGCATGCCTGTGGCGCGACCAGACGCAAATCCAGACCGGTAAGCGCCGCAGCTTCGAGCATCGAATTGCCCATGTTGTTACGTGCGTCACCTGCATAGACCAGCGTCATTTCGTTGAATGCTTTACCGGGTAAATGCTCCTGCATGGTGAGGAGATCCGCCAGCAACTGCGTGGGGTGAAACTCATTGGTCAGGCCGTTCCATACCGGCACGCCAGCGTAATCCGCCAGTGTTTCGACAATCTCCTGACCATAGCCGCGATACTGAATACCGTCATACATGCGACCCAGCACGCGGGCAGTGTCTTTAATCGACTCTTTATGACCAATCTGGCTGCCGCTTGGGCCGAGATAAGTAACGCGAGCACCCTGGTCATATGCGGCAACTTCGAAAGAGCATCGGGTACGGGTCGAGTCTTTTTCGAAGATGAGCGCGATGTTTTTACCAGTGAGTTTGGCTTCTTCTTTGCCGCTTTTCTTATCGGCTTTCAGCTTCGCGCCTAACTGCAGCAGGCTGTTGAGTTCAGCTGGCGTGAAATCGAGTAATTTCAGGAAATGCTTATGATAAAACCCGGACATAGATCCCTCCTGTGGCTAACGCCTCAATGAATTAAAATTCAATTTATATGGATGATTATTCATTTGCAAGTCTAAAGCATAAATCTTTGTCACAAAGGTGGAGGCAATGTCAGTGGTGTGTGACAATAAGAGTATCGGCAGGACATTAAGAGGAATGAGCCATGGCAAACCCGGAACAACTGGAAGAACAGCGTGAAGAAACACGTTTGATTATTGAAGAATTACTGGAAGATGGCAGCGATCCGGACGCGCTGTATACCATCGAACACCATCTTTCCGCAGACGATCTGGAAACTCTGGAAAAAGCGGCAGTTGAAGCGTTTAAACTCGGTTACGAAGTGACCGATCCAGAAGAGCTGGAAGTTGAAGATGGTGATATCGTGATTTGCTGCGACATCCTCAGCGAGTGCGCGTTGAATGCCGATCTGATCGATGCCCAGGTTGAACAACTGATGACGCTGGCGGAGAAATTTGACGTTGAGTACGACGGTTGGGGCACTTACTTTGAAGATCCCAACGGCGAAGACGGCGACGATGAAGATTTTGTCGATGAAGACGATGACGGTGTTCGCCACTAATTAATTGATTAAAATGCCCGATAGCACACACTAGCGGGCATTTTTTTAGAGTTCGCGCAACATCCGCACTTCACAATCAACATGGCCCGTGCAGCCAAGTGCATAGTCGATATGTTGAAAACCTAAATGTTCATACAAACCAATCGCTTCTTTCAAAAAAGCGGTCGTTTCCAGATAGCAGCGTTTGAAGCCCATTTCTCTTGCCTCCTCCATCGCCTTTAAGGCCAGTTTTTTTGCCAGCCCTTTGCCGCGAATAGCCGGAAGAAAATACATCTTTTGCAGTTCGCAAATGTCCGATTCACTACCTGCTAATGGCGCAATCCCACCGCCGCCGACCACTTCACCCTCGTACTCAACCACCCAATATGCATGACCAGGCTGACTATACACTTGATACAGCTCGTCAAGATTCGGATCGGCGACGGTGTAGCCTTTATCAGCGGTAAGACCGTATTCGGCGGATACCTGACGAATGACGCGGGCGATAGCAGGATTATCCTGCAACGTCAGGCGACGCATTACAGGTGATTGCGGCGCAATGTTATTCATAGTTTAACCCAATAAAAATAAAGTAATTATACATTTGTTTAATACCACTCTCTTCTTACGTGCGCAAGCATCTTATAAAGCAATAAAGTTTTTGCCAGCCTATTACTGATAAGAGTATTGTAACGTGGCAGAACATTTTACTGTCTGTATCTATAAATTATATCAATGGATTTTTTAATTCAGGGAATTTTTATGGCTCAAGTTATTAATGAAATGGATGTTCCGTCCCATTCGTTTGTTTTTCATGGTACAGGTGAGAGATATTTTCTTATTTGTGTGGTGAATGTGTTGTTAACGATTATAACGCTAGGTATCTATTTACCATGGGCATTAATGAAATGTAGGCGTTATCTCTATGCTAATATGGAAGTTAACGGACAACGATTTTCTTATGGAATTACTGGTGGGAATGTTTTTTTTAGTTGTCTTGTTTTTGTTTTTTTCTATTTCGCAATCTTAATGACAGTGTCAGCAGATATGCCGCTTGTTGGCTGTGTTTTGACTTTGTCACTGTTGGTTTTGCTTATATTTATGGCAGTAAAAGGACTGCGTTATCAGGCCTTGATGACTAGTCTCAACGGCGTAAGATTTAGTTTTAATTGCTCTATGAAAGGGTTCTGGTGGGTAACCTTTTTCTTGCCGATTTTAATGGCCATTGGGATGGGGACTGTTTTCTTTATCTCGACAAAGATGCTACATGCCAATAGTTCAAGTAGTGTTATTATATCTGTGGTTCTGATGGCAATAGTTGGTATTGTTTCCATTGGTATTTTTAATGGTACTTTATATAGCCTGGTAATGAGTTTTCTCTGGAGCAATACCAGTTTCGGTATACATCGTTTCAAGGTGAAATTAGATACTGCGTATTGTATAAAATATGCCATCCTCGCATTTTTAGCTTTATTACCTTTTCTCGCTGTTGCTGGTTATATTATCTTCGATCAAATATTAAATGCGTATGATAGTTCTGTGTATGCAAATGATGATATTGAGAATTTACAGCAATTTATGGAAATGCAGCGTAAAATGATAATCGCGCAGTTAATCTATTATTTTGGGATTGCTGTTAGCACCAGTTATTTAACGGTGTCGTTGCGAAATCATTTTATGAGCAACCTGTCACTGAATGATGGGCGTATTCGTTTTCGCTCAACTTTAACATACCACGGTATGCTTTATCGCATGTGTGCGTTGGTGGTGATATCCGGGATTACGGGCGGTCTGGCTTATCCACTGCTGAAAATATGGATGATTGACTGGCAGGCAAAAAATACGTATTTGCTGGGCGATTTGGATGACCTTCCTTTAATCAATAAAGAAGAACAACCAGATAAAGGCTTCTTAGCCAGTATTTCACGGGGAATCATGCCTTCTTTACCATTTCTGTAAGAGATAAAAAAGGCCGGAGCATGCTCCGGCCTTCGTTTTCATCACTGTGTTTTGATTACAGCGCGGCGATAACAGCCTGCTGTTCAATCAGCTTAGCTTTCGCTTCTGCATAGCCTTCCAGCTTCTCACGCTCTTTCGCGATGACCGCTTCCGGTGCGCGGGCGACAAAGCCTTCATTCGCCAGCTTGTTCTCGATACGGCTGATTTCGCCTTCGATCTTCGCCACTTCTTTCGCCAGACGCGCCAGCTCATCTTCTTTGTTGATGAGGCCAGCCATCGGGATCAGCAGCTCTGCGCCGTCGATGATCTTCGTAACGGAAACCGGACCTTTGTCATCGGCAGGCAGCACGGTGATGCTTTCCAGACGCGCCAGGGTTTGCAGGAAGCCACGGTTTTCATTTACGCGACGTTCTGCATCCGCGCTGCAACCACGCAGCAGCAGCTCCAGCGGTTTGCCCGGCGCGATATTCATTTCTGCACGGATGTTACGTACGGCAACGATCGCCTGTTTCAGCCACTCGGTGTCGGCCAGCGCCGCTTCATCAACCTGAGACGCATCATACTGCGGGAACGGCTGCAGCATGATGGTGTCGGCGGTGATACCGCAAAGTACCTTCACACGCTGCCAGATGGTTTCGGTGATGAACGGAATGATCGGATGCGCGAGGCGCAGCAGACCTTCCAGTACAGTCACCAGCGTATGGCGAGTACCACGCAGTTCGGCTTCGGTGCCACCGTTCATTACCGGCTTGGTCAGCTCCAGATACCAGTCACAGAACTGGTTCCAGGTGAATTCATACAGAATGCCAGCGGCGATATCGAAGCGGAAGCTGTCCAGCGCTTCGCGGTACGCTTTGATGGTCTGGTTGAACTCCGCCAGAATCCAGCGGTCCGCCAGCGACAGCGTCATTTCACCGCCGTTGAAGCCGCAATCCTGACCTTCCGTGTTCATCAGCACAAAGCGGCTGGCGTTCCACAGCTTGTTACAGAAGTTACGGTAGCCTTCCAGACGCTTCATATCCCAGTTGATGTCACGACCGGTAGACGCCAGCGCCGCCAGGGTGAAGCGCAGCGCGTCAGTACCGTGCGGCTCAATACCGTTCGGGAACTGCTTCTCGGTGCGCTTACGGATTTTGTCCGCCAGCTGCGGCTGCATCATATTGCCGGTACGTTTTTCCAGCAGTTCTGGCAGCGAAATACCGTCAACCATATCCAGCGGGTCGATAACGTTACCCTTGGATTTGGACATCTTCTGGCCTTCGTCGTCACGAATCAGACCTGTCATGTAAACAGTGTGGAACGGCACCTGCGGTTTGCCATTTTCATCTTTGATGAAGTGCATGGTCATCATGATCATGCGGGCAATCCAGAAGAAGATGATGTCGAAGCCGGATACCATCACGCTGGTTGGGTGGAACTGACGCAGGGCGTCGGTGTTTTCCGGCCAGCCAAGGGTAGAGAAGGTCCACAGCGCAGAAGAGAACCAGGTGTCGAGAACGTCTTCGTCCTGACGCAGGGCAACGTCGGCACCGAGGTTATTTTCCTTGCGCACTTCTTCTTCGTTGCGGCCAACATAAACATTACCCGCTTCGTCATACCATGCCGGGATACGGTGACCCCACCACAGCTGACGAGAGATACACCAGTCCTGAATATCGCGCATCCAGGAGAAATACATGTTTTCGTACTGCTTCGGTACGAACTGAATGTCGCCGTTCTCAACCGCTTCAACCGCCGGTTTCGCCAGTACATCGGCACGCACGTACCACTGGTCGGTCAGCATTGGTTCGATAACTACGCCGCCACGGTCGCCGTAAGGAACGGTCAGGTCGTGCGGTTTAATTTCTTCCAGCAGGCCGAGTGCGTCAACCGCAGCAACGACTGCTTTACGTGCAGCAAAACGCTCCAGTTTCTGGAATTCTGCCGGGATTTCGCTGGAATAAACGTCAGATTCGTTACCTTTGGTATCGAACACCTGGGCGCTTTCACGGATATCGCCGTCAAAGGTCAGGATGTTGATCATCGGCAGCGCGTGACGTTTACCCACTTCATAGTCGTTAAAGTCGTGCGCCGGAGTGATTTTCACGCAGCCGGTGCCTTTTTCCATGTCGGCGTGTTCGTCGCCAACGATCGGAATACGACGGTTAACCAGCGGTAGAATGACATATTTGCCAATCAGGTCTTTGTAACGCGGATCTTCCGGGTTAACGGCCACGCCGGTATCGCCCAACAGGGTTTCCGGACGGGTAGTCGCAACCACCAGATAATCTTTACCGTCTGCGGTTTTCGCGCCGTCAGCCAGCGGATAGCGGATGTGCCACATCGAACCTTTCGATTCGCGGTTTTCCACTTCCAGGTCAGAGATAGCGGTGCGCAGTTTCGGATCCCAGTTTACCAGGCGTTTGCCACGGTAAATCAGGTCTTCTTTATACAGACGAACGAAAACTTCTTTCACCGCATTGGACAGGCCTTCGTCCATCGTGAAGCGTTCACGCTCCCAGTCGACGGAGTTGCCGAGACGGCGCATCTGACGGGTAATCGTGCCGCCGGATTCCGCTTTCCATTCCCAAATTTTGTCGATGAAAGCTTCGCGGCCGTAGTCGTGACGGGTTTTACCTTCTTCTGCGGCAATCTTGCGCTCAACGACCATCTGGGTAGCGATCCCGGCGTGGTCAGTACCGACCTGCCACAGGGTGTTTTTGCCCTGCATGCGCTGATAGCGGATCATGGTATCCATGATGGTTTGCTGGAAGGCGTGACCCATATGCAAACTGCCGGTGACGTTCGGCGGCGGGATCATGATGCAGAAACTTTCCTGGCTTTCATCGCCATTAGGCTTAAAGTAGCCCTGCTTTTCCCAGTGCTCGTAAAGCGGCTGTTCGATATCTTGTGGGTTATATGTCTTTTCCATTATTTCCAGGTTGCCGTATTCAGGTTGAAACCAGCCACGCGGTAGGCTTTATAGCGTTCGCGCGCCAGTTGTTTCAGAGAATCTTCATAAGGGACGAAGTCTACCACTTCTGTGAAAGCGGTGGCAAAATCTGCAAAGCTTGTTCGCAGACTAATCAATATATCGCGCGGGCTGCTGCTGCGCTTTTGCGGCCAGGCGATCTCCACCGGCGCACCGCCGCGCGGTCCTTCTCCCGCTAAATTATGCGGAACAAAGCTTTCTGCCGGACGCGCCCACAGGGCTTCATCCAGCCGGTAAGCCTGCTTTTCATCTTCACAGGCGATGAGCACGCGCTTACCGCTGCGCCAACGTTCTGCGGCAATTTCACACACCAGCTGCTCAACGGCGCTTAAGCCATCGACGGTGGTGTCATTGTCCAGAAGGTAGAACGTTGCGTTTTTCATATATGGGGCTTCTTGTGGTGGATTTAAATACGCATCAGGTATACACCGCAGCGCCTGATGCGACGCTGTTGTGTCTTATCAGGCCTACGAGTTCAGTGCTGTGTGTAGGTCGGATAAGGCGCTCACGCCGCATCCGACAATAACAGCATTGCCTGATGCGACGCTTGGCGTCTTATCAGGCCTACGAGTTCAGTGCTGTGTAGGTCGGATAAGGCGTTCACGCCGCATCCGACAATAACAGCATTGCCTGATGCGACGCTTGCGCGTCTTATCAGGCCTACGAGTTCAGTGCTGTGTAGGTCGGATAAGGCGTTCACGCCGCATCCGGCAATAACAGCCTTGCCTGACGCAATTACTCTTCGCCGTTAAACCCAGCGCGGTTTAACAGGAACTGTGCCAGCAACGCTACCGGACGACCGGTTGCGCCTTTCGCTTTACCAGAACGCCAGGCGGTACCGGCGATATCCAGGTGCGCCCAGTTGTACTTACGGGTAAAGCGCGACAGGAAGCAACCTGCGGTAATCGCCCCACCAGGACGACCGCCAATGTTCGCCATATCGGCAAAATTGGACTCCAGTTGTTCCTGATACTCGTCACCCAGCGGTAAGCGCCATGCGCGGTCACCGGATTGTTCAGACGCGGCAATCAGTTCATGGGCCAGCGGATTATGGTTCGCCATCAGACCAGTAATATGATGACCCAGCGCGATCACGCAGGCACCGGTCAGCGTCGCCACGTCAATCACCGCTTCCGGCTCAAAACGCTCAACGTAAGTTAACACGTCGCACAGTACCAGGCGGCCTTCAGCGTCAGTATTCAGCACTTCAACGGTTTGACCGGACATGGTGGTTAACACATCGCCCGGACGATAGGCTCGTCCGCCAGGCATGTTTTCGCAGCCTGCCAACACGCCGATAACGTTAATCGGCAGTTGTAGCTCCGCGACCATCCGCATCACGCCGTAAACCGCTGCCGCACCGCACATATCGTACTTCATCTCATCCATGCCTTCTGAAGGCTTGATCGAGATACCGCCGGAGTCGAAGGTTAAACCTTTACCCACCAGCACGATTGGGCGTGCATCTTCCGACGCGTTGCCTTTGTACTCAATCACCGACATCAGCGATTCGTTTTGCGAACCCTGACCGACCGCCAGATAGGAATGCATCCCCAGCTCTTTCATCTGCTGTTCGCCAATAACGCGGGTGATAACATTCTTGCTGTAGCTGTCAGCCAGCTGGCGCGCTTGTGAAGCGAGGTAAGCGGCGTTACAGATATTCGGCGGCATATTGCCGAGATCTTTTGCTGCTTTTATCCCGGCGGCAATCGCCAGACCGTGCTGGATCGCGCGCTCACCGCTGGTCAGTTCACGGCGGGTCGGCACGTTGAACACCATTTTACGCAGCGGACGACGCGGTTCGCTCTTGTTCGTTTTCAGCTGATCGAAACTGTAGAGCGTCTCTTTTGCCGTCTCGACAGCCTGACGCACTTTCCAGTAGTTGTTACGGCCTTTAACGTGCAGTTCAGTCAGAAAGCAGACCGCTTCCATTGAGCCAGTATCATTCAGCGTATTAATGGTTTTCTGAATAACCTGCTTGTACTGACGCTCATCCAGCTCACGTTCTTTGCCGCAACCAATAAGGAGAATTCGCTCGGAAAGTACATTCGGAACATGGTGCAGCAACAATGTCTGCCCCGGTTTTCCTTCCAGTTCGCCCCGACGTAGCAGGGCGCTGATGTACCCATCGCTGATTTTATCGAGCTGTTCTGCAATCGGAGAAAGGCGACGTGGTTCGAAGACGCCCACGACGATGCAGGCACTCCGCTGTTTCTCCGGGCTACCGCTTTTTACACTAAACTCCATGCACTACGCTCCTGAATCTTAAAGACAACGGCGGTGGCTACAGATAGAATTGCAAGCTTTCGTAACTCATGTCCGCTGTTGCGATGACTTCGTGTTAATCTTAACGTTATTACGGCATTGGCACGTCAGAACAAAATCTGAGAGGTGAATCCGTTGAGTATAATTATCTTAGCGACGATTTCGACGACTCAAGAGAATAAATGACGTTTAAGCCATGAAACAAGCTAAAATCCTGCAAAAGACGAGTTTTTACGGGCGTATTTAAAGTGATAATCATAAGATATCTGGTGCGGGAGACGCTCAAAAGCCAGCTGGCGATACTCTTCATCTTGCTTTTGATCTTCTTCTGTCAAAAGTTAGTGAGGATCCTCGGCGCAGCGGTTGACGGCGATATTCCGGCGAATCTGGTGCTCTCCCTTCTCGGGTTGGGCGTGCCGGAAATGGCGCAGCTTATCCTGCCATTAAGCCTGTTCCTCGGGCTGCTGATGACGCTGGGCAAACTGTATACCGAAAGTGAAATTACGGTAATGCATGCCTGCGGCCTGAGCAAAGCGGTTCTGGTGAAAGCGGCAATGATCCTTGCGGTATTCACGGCAATCGTCGCGGCGGTTAACGTGATGTGGGCGGGACCGTGGTCATCGCGTCATCAGGATGAAGTGTTAGCAGAAGCGAAAGCGAACCCTGGCATGGCGGCGCTGGCGCAAGGGCAATTCCAGCAAGCGACTAATGGCAGCTCGGTGCTGTTCATCGAAAGCGTTGACGGCAGCGATTTCAAAGATGTGTTCCTCGCACAAATTCGACCAAAAGGTAATGCACGTCCTTCTGTGGTGGTGGCCGATTCCGGACATTTAACCCAGCTGCGCGACGGCTCCCAGGTCGTCACTCTCAACCAGGGAACGCGCTTCGAAGGCACTGCATTGTTACGTGATTTCCGCATTACGGACTTCCAGGATTATCAGGCGATCATTGGTCACCAGGCGGTGGCGCTCGACCCGAACGATACCGACCAGATGGACATGCGCACATTGTGGAACACTGACACCGATCGTGCTCGCGCAGAACTGAACTGGCGTATCACGTTGGTATTCACCGTGTTTATGATGGCACTTATGGTCGTACCGCTGAGCGTGGTTAACCCACGTCAGGGACGCGTACTGTCGATGCTGCCAGCCATGCTGCTGTATCTACTTTTCTTCCTGATCCAGACCTCCCTGAAATCGAACGGCGGTAAAGGTAAGCTGGACCCGACGCTGTGGATGTGGACCGTTAACCTGATTTATCTGGCTTTGGCGATTGTTCTCAACCTTTGGGACACCGTGCCGGTCCGCCGCCTGCGCGCCAGTTTTTCGCGTAAAGGAGCGGTGTGATGCAACCTTTTGGCGTACTTGACCGCTATATCGGTAAAACTATTTTCACAACCATCATGATGACGCTGTTCATGCTGGTGTCGCTGTCGGGCATTATCAAGTTTGTCGATCAGTTGAAAAAAGCCGGGCAGGGGAGTTACGACGCGTTAGGCGCAGGAATGTATACCTTGCTGAGCGTGCCGAAAGATGTGCAAATATTCTTCCCGATGGCGGCTCTGCTTGGGGCGTTGCTTGGTCTTGGGATGCTGGCGCAGCGCAGCGAACTGGTGGTGATGCAGGCTTCTGGTTTTACCCGTATGCAGGTGGCGCTGTCGGTGATGAAAACCGCCATTCCGCTGGTCTTGCTGACGATGGCGATTGGCGAATGGGTTGCGCCGCAGGGCGAACAGATGGCGCGTAACTACCGTGCGCAGGCGATGTACGGCGGCTCGTTGCTCTCTACCCAGCAAGGCTTATGGGCGAAAGATGGCAACAACTTCGTCTACATTGAGCGGGTTAAAGGTGACGAAGAGTTAGGTGGCATCAGCATTTATGCCTTTAACGAGAATCGTCGTCTGCAATCCGTACGCTATGCCGCTACTGCGAAGTTTGACCCGGAACATAAAGTCTGGCGTCTGTCGCAGGTTGATGAATCTGATCTGACCAATCCGAAACAGATTACCGGTTCGCAGACGGTGAGCGGCACCTGGAAAACCAACCTCACACCGGACAAACTGGGCGTGGTGGCGCTGGACCCGGATGCACTCTCCATCAGTGGTTTGCACAACTACGTGAAGTATCTGAAGTCGAGCGGTCAGGATGCCGGACGTTATCAGCTCAACATGTGGAGCAAAATCTTCCAGCCGCTATCCGTGGCGGTGATGATGCTGATGGCGCTGTCGTTCATCTTTGGCCCACTGCGTAGCGTACCGATGGGCGTGCGTGTGGTCACCGGTATCAGCTTCGGTTTTGTCTTCTACGTACTGGACCAGATCTTCGGTCCGCTGACGTTGGTTTACGGCATCCCGCCGATCATTGGCGCACTGTTGCCAAGCGCCAGCTTCTTCTTAATCAGCCTGTGGCTGTTAATGAGAAAATCGTAACCAAATGAACGAATAAAGGGAGCGAAAGCTCCCTTTATTATTGTTAGCAAAGTGTGCTTCGTTCATTCCTGAAAAATAATTAAAATTCAATATATTGCAGTGGGGTGGGCATGATAAGACGCGCCAGCGTCGCATCAGGCAAAGACAAATCTCGCCTGACTTACCTTCTTCTCCCCCCCAGCAAACTCCCCAACATCCCGCGTACAATCTGATTCGTCACTTGGCGAGCGGCGCTTTTGGCCATTGTTTGCACCACACCATCTTTCTTCCCGCCGCGTGGTCCGGTAGTGCCGAACAAAATATCCTTCAATCCACCAAGAATGCCGTCATCTACCGCTACCTCTTTCCCTTTCGCGGGGGGATTATTTTGCTGCTCGGTACTGGCCTGAAAGCCTTTTTGCAACATCTCATAGGCGGATTCCCGGTCCACGTCATCCTCGTACTTGCCATACACCGGAGAGTGATTAATCAAGCCATTGCGCTCATCTTCCGTCACCGGTCCCATCCGCGAACAAGGCGCAATCACCATCGCCCGTTCCACCACAGAAGGACTTCCTTTTGCATCGAGAAACGAGATCAACGCTTCGCCCGTCCCCAGTTCCTGGATTGCCTTTTCGATATCAAACGCCGGATTAGCCCGCATGGTTTGCGCCGCTGCCTTCACTGCTTTCTGATCTTTTGGCGTAAAAGCCCGCAAAGCGTGCTGAACGCGATTACCGAGCTGGCCGAGCACATTATCTGGAATATCAGACGGGTTTTGCGAAACGAACCAGACGCCCACGCCTTTTGAGCGAATAAGCCTTATCACCTGCTCAATCTTATCCAGCAGTACCTGCGGTGCATCGTTAAACAGCAGATGTGCTTCGTCGAAGAAAAACACCAGTTTTGGCTTCTCCAGATCGCCCGCTTCCGGCAATTGTTCATACAACTCTGAAATCATCCACAGCAGGCTGGCGGCGTACAGTTTCGGCATCTGATAAAGCTTCTCGGCGCTGAGGATATTAATAACGCCTTTACCGTTGGCATCGGTGCGCATCCAGTCTTTGATATCCAGCATCGGCTCACCAAAGAAGTGTGCTGCGCCTTGCTGTTCCAGCGACAACAGCCCGCGCTGGATGGCACCAACCGATGCGCTACTGATATTACCGTACTGATTCTGGAAAGATTTGGCGTTATCGCCGATGTACTGGGTAATTGCCCGTAGATCTTTAAAGTCGAGCAGTAACAGCCCCTGATCGTCAGCAATGCGGAAAATGATATTCAGCACGCCAGATTGCACATCGTTGAGATTCAACAGCCGCGCCAGCAACAGCGGCCCCAGATCCGAGACCGTCGCCCGCACCGGATGGCCTTTCTCGCCAAAGATATCCCACACCACCACCGGATTGGCATGCGGTTGCCAGTCATTGACGCCGATATTTTTAAGCCTTGTGAGCAGTTTTTCCGACGCCGTTCCTGCCTGCGCGATACCGGTCAGATCGCCTTTCACATCAGCCATAAACACCGGCACGCCGATTTCCGACAATGACTCTGCCAGTTTTTGCAGCGTAACGGTTTTACCCGTCCCCGTTGCGCCAGTAATCAGTCCGTGACGGTTAGCCATAGCGGGTAGTAAAAACAGTTCTGTGTCCGGCGTACGGGCAATTAACAGGGGTTCGCTCATGAGATTTCCTCCAGTTTCCTGCCTGGAGTATAGGCAACGGCTGCGCACTCTTCACCGCTAAATTCAGCAGATTGCGAGACGCCTTCCAAAGAGATTTAAGTGCCGGGCGACAGGCACCCGGCAAAGAGATCAGAAGTCAGCTTTCAGAACCACGCGGTAACGCGCCTTACCGTCGCGCACATGCTGGATGGCGTCGTTAATTTTCGACATCGGGAACAGTTCGGTAGTCGGCGCAACCTTGCTGCGGGCGGCAAAGCGCATCAGCTTACGCAACTCATAAGGTGTACCGGTAGCAGAGCCAGAGACACTGCGATCGCCCGCAATCAGCGTAAAGGCCGGAACCGGCAACGGCGTGAGAACCGCACCGACTGTATGGAAATTACCGCCATAGGTCAGCGCCTCAAAATAAGGCTGCCAGTCGAGGCTGACGTTCACAGTATTGATAATGAGATCAAACTGCCCCGACAGGGCTTTCAGTGCCTGCGGATCGCGGCTATTCACCACTTTATCGGCACCCATCGCCAGTACTTCCTGCTCTTTCGCCGGATTAGAACTAAAGGCCGTCACCTCGCATCCCATTGCGTGCAGAAGTTTTATAGCGATATGCCCCAGCCCGCCAATACCAATTACCCCAACGCGGCTGGTAGCAGTGATATGGTGCATCAACAGTGGTTTAAAGACCGTGATACCGCCGCACAACAGCGGCCCGGCGGACTCGATATCAATATTTTCTGGCAGTGGAATCACCCATTGCCAGTCCGCACGTAACTTCTCGGCAAAGCCACCGCGATTCATAATCGTCGGCACCGCACCTTGCTCGCAGTTGATCTGATTACCGCTAATACAGGCGTCGCAGTGACCACAGCTACGCGCCGTCCAGCCAATCCCGACACGCTGACCGACCTGCAAACCTTTATCCTGCGCGGCGCTCCCGAGTGCCACCACGCGCCCAATCACCTCATGCCCGGCAACCAGCGGATATTGTGAAAATCCCCATTCGTTATCGATCATCGACAGATCGGAATGGCAGATCCCGCAGTAATCCACCTGCACTTCAACATCTTATGGCTTCAGTTCACCGGGATCGTACTCATAAACTTCCAATTCGCCGCCTGCTTCTTTTGCGGCATAGCTTTTTATCATCGACATTTTTTGGTCCTTCTCTGGTGTTGTCTGGGAAGTGTAGAGCATGGCAGGGCGGGGTGCCTGGAGTGTGACAAAGGTTACACATCGCTGTATGCAATGCTGAAAATTTCAGCACTTAGCGAGGTGCGAGCAAGCTGGCGCTTGCATGGTGGCGTGCGACAGGTATAATCCACAACGTTTTCCGCATACCTCTTCAGTGCCGAAGTGGCGAAATCGGTAGACGCAGTTGATTCAAAATCAACCGTAGAAATACGTGCCGGTTCGAGTCCGGCCTTCGGCACCAAAAGTATGTAAATAGACCTCAACTGAGGTCTTTTTTTATGCCTGAAATCCAGTGTTTATCTACCTTTCCCGCTATATTAACTCTCTCAAGGTCAACCGATATCAACGTACATCTACCAACATATGTTGGTACAGATGATGGTATTTCCGGTTCGATAATGCTTGTACCAACAGGGAGGGAATACGCATGGCATTAACAGATATCAAAGTCAGAGCAGCCAAGCCAACGGATAAGCAATATAAGCTGACTGATGGTGGCGGTATGCATCTGCTTGTCCATCCAAATGGTTCTAAGTACTGGCGTTTGCAGTACCGTTATGAGGGAAAGCAAAAAATGCTGGCACTTGGGGTTTATCCTGAAATCACACTAGCGGATGCCAGAGTACGTCGTGACGAGGCGCGTAAGCTGCTTGCGAATGGCGTCGATCCGGGAGACAAAAAGAAAAATGATAAGGTTGAACAGAGTAAAGCACGAACCTTTAAAGAAGTCGCGATTGAGTGGCATGGCACCAATAAAAAGTGGTCTGAAGATCACGCCCATCGTGTGCTAAAAAGTCTGGAAGATAATCTTTTTGCAGCGCTTGGTGAACGTAATATCGCTGAGTTAAAAACTCGAGATTTATTAGCACCCATTAAGGCCGTAGAAATGTCTGGACGTCTTGAAGTGGCCGCTCGTCTTCAGCAGCGCACTACAGCCATCATGCGCTATGCAGTGCAAAGTGGGTTAATTGATTATAACCCGGCACAAGAGATGGCTGGGGCGGTTGCTTCCTGTAATCGACAACATCGTCCCGCGCTTGAATTAAAGCGCATCCCTGAGTTGCTTACAAAAATAGATAGCTATACTGGTAGGCCGCTAACCCGATGGGCGACAGAACTCTCTTTGCTGATCTTTATTCGGTCCAGTGAGCTGCGTTTTGCTCGTTGGTCAGAGATCGATTTCGAAGCGTCTATATGGACTATCCCACCGGAGCGGGAGCCTATTCCTGGAGTGAAACATTCCCATAGAGGCTCAAAAATGCGTACAACGCATCTAGTGCCTCTTTCAACGCAAGCTCTTGCAATTTTAAAGCAGATAAAACAGTTTTGTGGGGCCCATGACTTGATATTTATTGGTGATCACGATTCGCACAAACCCATGAGTGAGAATACGGTAAATAGTGCGTTACGGGTCATGGGGTATGATACAAAAGTAGAGGTTTGTGGTCATGGCTTTCGAACAATGGCCTGTAGTTCATTGGTCGAATCAGGTTTGTGGTCTCGTGATGCTGTTGAACGTCAGATGAGCCACATGGAGCGAAATTCAGTGAGGGCCGCGTATATCCATAAAGCAGAGCATCTGGAAGAACGCCGCTTGATGCTACAATGGTGGGCCGATTTTCTGGATGCAAACAGAGAAAAATTTATCAGTCCATTTGAATATGCAAAGATTAAT
>NZ_JBJQJA010000021.1:0-63707 GCF_046487665.1 Escherichia sp. WS1152
TCCACACACCGGATTGGCACTGGCCTCCGTGCCAATCCGGTCGGTGGTCTGGTGGCAATAAAGTGAACTACTCCGCCTGTAAGTGGTATCAATCATCTGTAGCAATGAATCACTTCATTGGCGGGAAAAGTGGAGGATCTATCTACTACAAACCCATTCAATGCCCGACCGGATTTATCATGACAGGTACACGCATGTATGGCATTGGTGATGGCGTTGATGAGGAACACGTTGATGCTTATTGTTGCCCCTTCGGTTAAATCCCAGCACCAGGAAGATTCAGGCATGTAACAGTAATTGTGCCGCCGGACTCATAATTTCCCCACGCATAATTATTCACATACCAAACCTTGTTTTGGTCGGAGTATACCTGCTGAAACCCACCAAAAGGCGCACCATTAAGGTATGTCCACGAACAGTACGCATGTACGCCAATGCTCAGATTTCGGGTGTTTTTCCCGATATTGTACGTACTGGTAGTGAAGTTCACTTTTGCCGTTGTCCAGATACCGGATTGGCACGGAGGCCAGTGCCAATCCGGTACGTGGCAGAAAAATGGCGGCGGTACAGTACAGATGGTTACTGCGACAGCAAGTGACTGGAATCAGCCAATTGCCACCGCGACTTGCCCTTCAGGAAAGAAAGTTACAGGAGGTGGTGGAATGTGCAGCTTTTCAAATGCCATTCTCAAGCGTTCTTCCCCCTCCGGTAACAGTGCATGGGTAGCTGGTTGCAGCCAAAACACCAACCAGAATCAGTATTATTCAGTCACTACTTATGCATTGTGTCAGTGAGTATTCTGGTATGAATTAGCGGAAGCAGTGAACAGTGATGTAGTAGCTGCCATATAACGTACCGTTATACGCACCCTATTTCTATGATTAATCAATACATACTGCATCACAACGATAACTAGCTAGTGAAGGTGGGTAAGCTGTTAGTTGCCAGTTTGCTCCGGACTTAGATAACGAGCATTCTGAATAATCGTATTTTGAATTATGGAAACCCGTTGCTCTTACATGGGATAATGCGCAAAAAGTATGCTGACCCAAGTTTGACTGAGAGTATGGGAAATTAAGCTGATAGGTGGAGACTTTCCCTATGCCCCCTCCTTTTTTCCACGTACCGGATTGGCACGGTGATATTGCATTTCGAAGCAAGAATCTCTACCTTCCCCCCTTTTTTGTCTGGAGGGGATATGTTTCAGAAAATCAAAATTCGCAAAATGACAATCAGCCGGGCGCTGGACAAATACCTGAAGACAGTATCCATCCACAAAAAAGGCCATCTACAGGAGTTTTATCGCGTAAATGTGATTAAACGTCACCCTATTGCTGAACGCTATATGGATGACATTACCACTGTTGATATTGCCAATTATCGGGATCAACGGTTGGCGCAAATTAACCCACGAACGGGGCGTCAAATAACCGGAAACACCGTCCGTCTTGAACTTGCCCTGTTGTCATCATTATTCAATATCGCCCGTGTGGAATGGGGAACATGCCGCATGAATCCTGTCGAACTGGTCAGAAAACCCAAAATCAGTAGCGGGCGCGATCGTCGCCTGACTTCAGGAGAAGAACGCCGACTTTCGCGGTATTTCAAAGAAAAAAATCAGGCTCTTTACGTCATTTTTCATCTGGCGCTGGAAACAGCAATGCGACAAGGTGAAATCTTGTCATTGCGTTGGGAACACGTCGATCTGCAACATGGGGTAGCTCATCTTCCAACAACCAAAAACGGTGCTCCACGCGATGTTCCGCTATCCAGGAAAGCCCGTAATTACCTGCAAATGCTGCCGACACAGCTTAACGGTAATATTTTTTCTTATACCTCTTCGGGATTCAAAAGTGCCTGGCGAACAGCACTTCAGGAACTGAAGATAGAAAACTTGCATTTTCATGACCTCCGTCATGAGGCTATCAGCCGATTTTTCGAACTTGGTACATTGAACGTCATTGAGGTTGCCGCTATTTCAGGCCATCGCTCCCTGAACATGTTGAAACGATACACACACCTTCGGGCTTATCAACTTGTCAGTAAACTCGATGCCCGACGCAAGCAAACCAGCAAAATCGCTCCCTATTTTGTTCCCTACCCGGCAACGGTCGAGAACAGAAACGGGCAAGTCGTTGTGACTCTGAGTGATTTCGACCTGGAAACAAGCGCAGCCACAAAAGAACAGGCCATATTTCATGCCAGCGTGTTGCTGCTACGAACACTGGCACAAGCCGCCCAGCGAGGAGAACGCGTCCCTACTCCTGGCGAACTTCCTACAAACATTGATGAACGGGTAATGATTTGTCCATTAACAAATTAGAGGATTCACTTATGATAGAACAACTACAGAGTGATTTTTTATTCTGGATATTTATTTACTTCCTGATAGTAGGTTTGCTTATCAGAAACATTCATCTTACCAGAAAAATTAAATCCATCGAAAAAAACAAAATGTTCCCAGCGGAGGAATATGCTGTCCTGGACATTGAACAGCATATGTCCAATAAATATATTGGGCGGCTAGTAACCCGTTTTATGAAGAGAACTAATGGTGCACCTTTGTTAATTGTGTTTCCAGAATACGATAAAGGAGACAACAATGAAGACAAAAATTCTCCACCATTCCAACTTGTAAAACTAACATCCAACATCAACAATATTAAAGAAATTTATTCCAATGATGACTTAAACTGTTTTCTGAATAATATTTCGGCACAAAAAAATTTATATACAACGCACTCTGGACCTAGCCAGGCATGGATTGAACATGCATATCCTTTGCAACAAGTAACTATTCTCTTACAAGGCACTCGTCATAGTGAAAGGGAAGATATAATCAGTCAACTTGAGATTATTCTTTCCAGACTAAAAAATGGAGAAAATACAGGTTTTGAGCATGACGATGATTTTGGATATTCATTTCAGTATGATGCCGCAGCAGTAGGAAAATCATCATTTTTCGATGAAGCGGCAGGAAGAAAATAAGAATAACGCTCTATCCATTGCACAGACAAATTAACGTTAATCTTTTATGAAAATCTTATTAACAATATTTATTTATCTGCTTACCGCTTTTCAGTCTGCAAATGCAGGTGGAATACCTTATACATTTAACCAGAAAATTCTTCAGGGGAAAGTTATTCGCGTTCTCGATGGCGACACCATAGAAATTAAAACACTACCCGCAAAAATTGTTGTGTATGAAGTTCCGATCCGAGTCCGATTGATAAACATCGATGCCCCTGAAAAGAAACAACCTTTTGGACGCTGGTCAACTAGTCAGCTTAAAACTCTGGTTGCAGGTAAACAGGTGACAGTCTCTTATTCACATAAAGACCGCTACGGACGCATTATCGGTCATGTGTTCACGACGAACGGCACGGATGCCAGCCGCTTTATGGTTCAGTCTGGCGCTGCATGGGTATATGAACGTTACAACGTGGATGAGTCATTACCGGCTCTGCAACGGGAAGCGCAGGAACAAAAACGCGGTTTGTGGGCCGATGCAAATCCGGTTCCACCGTGGGAATGGCGTATCAGAAATTAAGGGGCAAGAAAATGCATTCTTCTTTTGGTTTGCCATGATTCTGTCTTTTTATCTTTGTGCAATATTAAAGGCTTCTTTTTAACAGGGGGCGGCATGTATGTAATTAATCAACAGACAAGGGACAATAATATTCTTACGTTGCATGATGTTTTTAAAATCTATCAAAATACAGGGGGGCTTCGTCTTGTAAAAACAGAGGAGAATGAAAAGTATATCTCCATTATCATTTGTGGCGTTTTTCGTATTAGAAAAAGCAAAAAGAATAACAAAATCACTTTGTGGGGATACAAGCTAAGAGATAAGCACACTGGGGTATGGACCAGAAGAAATTCATTTCCTGGTAAGATTTTTTTATTCTGGTCTAAAAAATCTGCATACGACATGGACGACTGGTTAAAATATGCGATTAGCTACATCATCAAATCATTGATTGAGGCTGGATATTCAATTGAAGACAAACTCTATTTGTTACGCATTGGAGAGGAAGAGGAAAACAGTGAGAGTCGTTATATTTCCACACTATATCCATCCAATGTATATTACTCATATGAGTATGGAATACATGACATTGTTCATTGCCTTGGTAAAATAGCATCGTTCAACTACCCCTATAATACACGATATATCAGCAGACATATTTTACTCGCAGAGATAAAAAACAAAATTTATCAGAGAGCATTAAAAATTATAGGGGTGGATAATGAATTTAATGCTTCAAAAGCATTGAGTAAAGCTATATGGATAATGGTAGATAAAAAGATATTTGCACAATATGCCAGAGCTTCACATTGTTCGATAGCTTACAATTCAATTCGTCAGGCATTATTTGAGGACTATCTGGATTTTTCAAAGCGAATCCATATTGTGAATGATATGGATTTTTTCGGATTGTGGCCTATGGTTGGTCGTCTAAGACAACAACATAAAAATGGTCAGTTTATACTATCTGGAAAGACAAAAGAGTTATATGAAAAAATCAGTTTTCCCTGCAAACTTAGTTATGGTGAGTTCAGAAGTTTACGACATGTTAGTTTGTCATTAGTATATGCTTTAAATGATAAACATGATAATGCATCATTCAGATTTACAGTCAGATTATTACGCCATCCACTTATCAAGAACTATCCTGTGAGAGCAATTTACTGGATTATCGATTATATTAGCATTCGAGCTTACTCAGAAAAAGAAAATGATATTTATCGTATATGCTCAAAATGGCTAGAATATCATCGTGATTTATTTAAAAACATTGGCTTTTATGACCGTAATACTGAATCCAGGCAAACATCACGCTGGGAAATGGAAACGAATCAGTTGTGTCATGCAATTGACTGGTTGTTAGCAGAAGAACGGTTAATTCATAAAAACCAGGAGTGGCCTTCTTTCTGGAGACTATCTGATGAATGGACGCGACAAGTGAAGAATAACGTTATTCCCGTAATCCCAAAATGGAAAGGAACTGGGATAAACTGGCAGAAAGTTGATAACGGTGTAAATGAATTAATTACATTTGATGCTCTGTGTCAGGAAGGTCAGGAGATGGAACATTGCGTTGCCAGTTATGCAGACTGGTGTGCATCTGGAGAATATATTGCAATTTCAGTCCTGATGGATAATGAAAGAGCCACTCTTGGACTTTCACGAAAAGAACATGATTTAACCTATCAGTTTGACCAGATGAGAGGTATTCGTAATCAGGCTGTTTCCAGAAACATGCTAATTAAAGGCAGGCATATTTTAAAAATAATCAACTCATCACTAAAAAGATAATGAGTCATCGCATCTCATTACAGCACCGATGACTGGGTGTTTATTCTTTCTGAATACAAAAACTGACTGAAAGATAAGGAAAGAAAGTTTTCTTACCTGTTTGTCTTACGCAATGGTGAACTGGTTCACCATGAGGTCAACAAATCAGAGCTTCTTTGAGAGGTTTAACATGCAATATGCATTGCTTGATGGATTTGAACGAAAGTTTTTGCTGGATGCTCTTGAATTCGGTGTTCTGAAGGACTGGAAAGAAAATCCGGTAAAAGAACTTCCTGATATTGATGAATCTGCTCACCCCTTCCATGTCTGTTATGGTGGATATTTATTAAATCCTGGTGTTTCAGATTCAGATATTAGCAGAAAAATAAAAGACCAGACAGGATTCTGGCTGGCAGCTATTGATGATACCCGCATGGATTGTCATTCAATAGCTTATTATGATATTCACACACTCCCTCTGATTTCGTGTGGTCATCAAAAGATAGTTCCTTTTGCCGCGTTAATAAAAGCTGATGAATGCATCATTTCAAAAATTTCTTCGTATTCTGGTTTTGCCGTAACAGCCTTTTTGAGAATTAAAGACCAGGATATTGCAACTAATATACTTAACCGTGAGGGGATTTTTGCTTTTAATGGCTGTGAACGCAGATTCAGACATCCAGTAAGTGAAGATAACTGGCAACAGGCAGTATCAGAAGAACGTGCTATCCGTTGTGCCAAAAGATTAATTCAATGTAAAGGATAACAAAATGAAACTTTTTATCGCAGAAAAACCCGCAGTAGCGAATGATATTGTTAAGGCGCTTGGTGGCAATTTTACCCGTCATGATGGCTGGTTTGAAAGTGATAATACTATTGTGACTAACTGTTTTGGTCATATTATCGAATCACAGCCCCCCGAAAACTATAATCCTGAATACAAAGAGTGGAAGATTGAAACACTCCCTTTGCGTCTTTATCCCGTAAAATACCAGCCAGTAGAAAGCGCCGCAAAACAAGTTAAAACGATTATTGAGCTTATCAGGCGTGCCGATGTGACCGAAATTATTCATGCTGGCGATCCAGATGACGAAGGACAGCTACTTGTCGATGAGGTCCTGGAATATGCAGGCAACACAAAACCCGTTAAGCGCGTTCTGATCAACGACAACACCCTTCCGGCAGTGAAAAAGGCACTGGCAAATCCCAAAAATAACCGTGACTTCAGAGGACTCTATCTCAAGGCTCTGGCGCGTTCTGTAGCCGACGCGATATACGGTTTATCCATGACGCGTGCTTATACGATCCCGGCACGGGCTAAAGGCTATAAAGGGACACTTTCGGTCGGGCGTGTTCAGACGCCTATTCTTGGCCTGATAGTAAATCGCACCCGTGCCAACAAGAATCATAAATCCAGTTTCTACTACACCATGACCGGGCATTTTCAACGCGGCGTTGATGTTATCAGGGCGAACTGGAAACCTGGTGAGTTCGCACCACTGACAGACCGTAAATTACTTGATAAGGCGTGGGCGAATGGAGCAGCGGCTTCCCTTGCAGGAAAACCAGCGACAGTTGAAGCAGCAGCAACAGACGATAAAAAAACGGCTGCGCCATTGCCCTTTAACCTGGTCCGGCTTCAGCAGTACATGAACAAGAAGTTCAAAATGACGGCACAACAAACGCTGGATATCACACAGCAGCTACGTGAAAAATACAAAGCAATTACTTACAACCGTTCAGATTGCTCATATCTTTCTGATGAACAATTCAGCGAAGCACCACAGGTTCTCGATGCCCTGAAGTCAGTATTCGATCAGCCACTGGACGTTGATTCGACACGTAAAAGCAAGGCGTTTAACAGTGCGAAAGTGACTGCGCATACGGCGATAATCCCGACCGTTAACGTACCGGATGTAAACGCGCTGAGCAGTGACGAGCGCAATGTTTACCTGGCAATCGCACAACACTATCTTGTTCAGTTCATGCCTGAAAAAACATACCAGGAAGTATCCGTTGCCATTCAGTGTGGTGATGAGTCGTTTTATGCCCGTGCCAGGAAAACAACAGACAGCGGATTTGAAGCGTTTCTTGGTGAGGAAAATACCGGGGATGAGGAATCAGAAGCCGAAAATGATGATTCCGCTTTTGATCTGCTCTGTAAAATTCGCACAGGAGAAACAGTGACGACAAAAGAAGTGGTTGTGAATGAGAAGAAAACAACGCCACCGCCATTATTCACCGAAGCCACTTTACTTGCCGCGCTTGTTCGTGTCGCAGATTTTGTCACTGATCCAGTGATTAAAAAGTTACTGAAGGATAAAGATCGGGATAAAAAAGACGAACATGGCGGTATTGGTACGCCAGCTACGCGGGCTTCCATATTGGAAACACTGAAAAAACGGAACTATATCACCCTGGAAAAAGGAAAACTTATTCCGACAGATACCGGGTATGCGCTTATTGATGCTCTGCCGGATATAGCTGTTAATCCAGATATGACGGCATTATGGGCGGAAAAACAGACACTCATTGAAAACGGAGAAATGACCATCGAACAGTTCGTTGACGAACTGTACAATGATCTGATACCGATGATCAGTAATGCGAACAGTGCTGAAATAAAAGTTTCCCCCAGCGCGCCGTCTGGTCAGTCACAACGCCTGTCCTCTCCTTGTCCTTCCTGTGGTAAACAGATTGTTATCAGGCCAAAAAGCTATTCCTGTACAGGATGTGAATTTAAGATATGGAAAGATTTCTGCGGCAAATCATTAACCGATAAACAAATTGAAACGTTAATAACAAAAGGAGTTACAAGTGAATTGAAAGGTTTCATTAGTCAAAAAACAAACAAAGAATTTTCAGCAAAAGTAAAACTGGTTGACAAAGCAACCGGGAAACTGGGATTTGAGTTTACACAAAAAAGTAAGAAATAAATCCAGCAGTAGAAATCAAACATCGTTGTAGCTACTATAGGACAAGGATGTTCTTCAGGAATTGTACAATGAAAACAAAACAAGACTGGCTCTTTCAGTTAAGACGTTGCTCAACACTCGACACACTTGAAAAGATTATTGAAAAAAACCAAAACAGCCTCCCTCCTTCTGAGCTTGAGTCGTTTAATGCCGCCGCCGATCACAGGCTTGCAGAACTCACAATGAATAAACTCTACGATAAAATCCCCCCATCCGTCTGGAAATATGTATATTAGTTCTCATCTATTAATATTAGATTTTTGATCGACACAAACATCAGCAATCCCTATACACCTTTCATAGAATGAATTGAACCCTGTATATAGCCTGTCTGAAATGGATATCTGGCAGGCTATCTTAATAGTGTTATAGGTGATGTGAATGTTTTTCCACATGATCACTCTTTTTCTGTTCTTATCACTATTGATACTCCTGATAAGGATATTCTCCGCCAGACTAATAATTCCGGCTGTGGGCGTGTTTCTGCCAGTATCATCACTCTGGATGGGATTTCATATGCTCACAGAAAATGAATCCTGGACAGTTTTGTTGGTTCTTATACTTATAGACTGGATTAAATCATGAAAGAATACGAAAAAGCGGCTTTAATATATTCCTTAAAGGAAAGCAATACATTAGTTCTTCGGATTATACTCATCTCTATTTTAGTTGTCGGGGTGATTTCAGGCGCGGTATACTTATATAACTTAGCGATCTCGTTGTTTGATTCAAACCCGACGTCTGTGCAATTCACCGTTTGCGGAGTAGGCTGTTTTATTGCTCTATTACTTCAATGGATATCTAATGTTGATGCAAATTACAGAGAAAGAATTGGGGAGCAACCAAGTACAATAAAAAACATTGTACAATATTTATTTGCAGCCATTATTATCATTAGTTTCATTACAATGGCATTAACAGCCTCATTAGTCTTAAAAGACTCGTCCAACATATGGCTCAACATTACTTTTATTGCATTATTACTGTCCATTTTTGTAGCTGTTATTTCTGTTTGGGGTTGATTTTTTTTCCTTGAATTGTTCACCCTTCTTAAAAAACACCCACGCAAGCCCTGCCGACATCGCCCACGCAAGCATCATCGACACCACCGTATGGCTCAAAAAATGATCGCCAATAATCATCTTATAGCAGCCCATCGCCCAGCCCAATGCCATCACCACGATGATGATCGCACCACGACGGCGGCGCAAACTTGGCGCAAACGCAAAGGCAAACAGCGCAAATCCGCTACTGGCATGCGCCGCAGGAAAGCACTTATCAGGAATGGTGTTACGCATACTATCAAGCATCGGCAAATACGGCAGCGTACCATCAAAAATCGTCAAATGCACAGGGCAGACCACATGAGTATATGCCTTCAATGACGCGACAACTGTCGGCACTAGGATCAAAGTCAGCACCAGATACGCAAGCTCACGCACGCGAAATTTTGTCACTGGGACAAGCCACTTGGCAGTGATAGCATTGCCCTTTTTCTCATGATAAGCACGGCAAATGGTCGCAACCAGCAAGTAGATCAGCATCGCCATCAGCAGCTTTTTTAGTCCAGAATACAGTAGCAAATCTGGCAAAAAAGCTTGCTTGGCAACCATCCAATGCCCCATACCCAGATAAAACCAATCAGCGACCATCAGATCAATCTGACTGTGCTCAAGGGTCAGCGTGGCAACGATCGCCATGACAAGAGCGATACTCATCTCAGCAAGTAGGCGTTTATTTGATAAATACGGCATAACAAACCCCACCCCACCGCCCATAATACGAATGGAGTGTGCGGTGGGTTTGGAAAAAATACAGGGAGAAATCAGCGGATGAATGCGGTGCGGTCTTTGACTTTGTCCGCGGTGACATCAAACAGCTTTAATAATGTCGGCGTGATCGCGTCATGGGTCAGGACGGTATCGGTTGCCATTGGCGTGATGCCAGTTTGCTTATCCGTCCAGAAAAATGCAGGCACACTGCGCTGTTCTTTTGGTGCAAAGGCATTTGGCATACCATGTAGATAGACACCGTTCTCACCCAGACTTTCGCCATGATCGCTGACATACAGCATTGAGACATCATAGGCATTGCTGTGCGTCTGCAGCCACTGGATACTTTGAGCGATGAAATCATCGGTGGCAAGCAAGGCATTGTCATAAGCATTGATCAAGGACTGATGTTCGCACTTGGCAAGCTCATTACCTTCACACACTGGCGTGAATTTGGCAAACTTTTCATCATATCGCTTAAAATACGCAGGCCCGTGATTGCCCATTTGGTGCAGCATGATCAGCATATCTTTGCCGTTATTGGCAGCGACAAAGTCATCTAAGCCAACGAGCATACCGACATCGCGGCATTCGTTATAAGGATTGGTGTTGCAGATGGCGTTGTTGGTCGCGGATTTATAATCGGCAAATTGCGCTTTTGGCAGCTTATCCATCACGCCTTTTGAGTCCGAATTATTATCACGCCACAAGATACTTACGCCCAAGCGATCCAGCGTATCCAGCACATTTTCTTGGTATTTGGCGGTATCGACATCATACTCATCCGCGCCCAGATAGCTGAACATACACGGCACAGAATACGCCGTCGATGTGCCGCACGATGTGACATTGCTAAAATTGGTCACGCCATCGATCTTGGCAAGCTGTGGGAAAGTATCGCGCTCATAGCCATTGAAGCTGACATGATCGGCGCGTGCCGTCTCACCGACGACGAACACCACTAGGCGTGGCTTACGCATATCAGGCTTGGTTGCTTGTACCGCGTCTTTGGCGTGATAAATGGTATCTTTTGGCGCACTGGCTTTTTTATACTCAATACTGGCAAGCTTACCCACCGAGTAGATTGGCATGATCGGATTGACATAGCTACGCAGCGGCTTATGCACGCGAAAGAAACTGGCATAATGACTGCTGAACGCCACCACAGGCAGTAAAATCAGCGCAAGACTTGCCACGATCAAGCCCAATCGGCGCATCAAACCCTTGCCCCAAGTCGGATAATCCACCTTAACAAAAGCCACAAGCAAACTTGGTAGCACACCCAAACCAATGATACGCATGATAAACGCTGCGTTTAATAGATCCTTGGTCTCGGCTTGGTCGGTCTGTAGGGCATTTTGGAGCATGGTCGTATCATAGACCGTGCCATAAGTGTCAGTAAAATAACTGGTCACCGCGCCCATGATTAATAGCAAAATCAACACAGGCTTTAGCACATAGCGATACGATGATAACAGCGTGGTGATCAGTAGCATCGCGCCAAAGAGCACGACAGCGATCGTCAGCACAAAGCCGAGATTGTCCGCGATGGGATAGGTTTGGCTGATTTTATCAAAAAAGGTAAGATTGGCGGTCGCGGTCAAGAAAACGGCAACACTCGCCACAAGAACAAACGGACTGACCGAGCGTCGGTACCACACAGAAGTATGCTGCATCATGAGAAACTACTCAAAAAATAAACGGTGGGATAATTGCGGCAATTTTACTGCAATTTTTTAAGAAATCCAGTACAATTTATCTGATATAAAAAATTATGCGATACAGAAATATTTCAGAAATTTTATTAGGCAATCATTGCGCAATCCCATACTGAATATACACTTGAGAGTATTTATAATTTGTATCTTAAAAAGCCCGAAAACCGGGCTTTTTTCTTAATTAGTGCATGTCCTGTGAATTGTCACGCTGTTGCTGCAATTCCAGATGTTCTTCTCTGGCCTGGACAAATTGTTTTCCAAGAGCATCTTCTGCCATTTCACGAGTGAATCCGTGATTAAGCAAATCGGATTCGGCCTTCTCCCTTTCGAACTTCAGTCCTTCCCCTCTGAACTTGTCCTCAAAGCGATCAATTGCCTCAAGAATCTTGCCGTCTTCCGGCGTGCAATCCCGTCCCTGTGCTTTCTCAATTTCATGACGCTCCACGCGTTCAGCATTTTTCATTACAGCGTCAATCCCCTGAGAAATATGTTCAGACTCGACGCGATAAATGACAGTATCGCGCTTATTGAGATCATGTAGCTCGCATTCAACCCGGCCCCACTCAATAGCATCCTTGAGAGAGCTGAAATCTTTTATTTCAGCATTCAGGCCTTCATGTGTTGAGAAATAGACATAATCCTTCTGTTGTTCCAGTTTATTCACATTTTCAATAGCCCTTGTACTGAAATGGATACCTGTAATTACCGGAACACGAGCCGATGTTTGGTCCCCCGTTAAAACTTCAGAAGGTGTTTTTCCAGTGATCGCGGCAAATTGCTGCTCCGTAACATCCACTCTGGCAACTGCATCACCACGCTCTAAGCCATGCTTACCAGCGACCGCAAGGTGATAAAGACCACCTTCCCCCCTGGTAATTTCCGCCTCCACAACGATATCCCCATTGCAGGAACTGAACTGAGAACGGTCTTTAACCAGGAAGTTTTCAAGCCCGGAGATCATATGCTCGTTAGCTGAAATACTGGCGAGTATCTCTTCTGGTGATTCTCTGGACGAATCCCCCGCCTGTTCCATCACTGCCATATTAGCGTCATTAACAGCGTCCTTAATTCCTTTAAAGGCGATTTCTTCTCTTGTTACAGGTGTGATTAAGATATCATCCTGGTTAAGCCCGTGCTCCTGAAGCATCTTATTTTTATATTCAGATGCGTCGTGCAATGACTCAAAAGTCTTAATATCTTCACTAAACTCATCCTTCGAAAAAGAAACCGCATACACTGGAGTACGGTATTCTTCATATGAATTGGCAATTATTTCAAATGGCCTATCAAACGTTACTAATGCCCCCTCTGGATAAGAGGATAATTCATCGGTTGAGACAGTTTTAGACATAAGCACAACAGTATCAAAACCATCACCATTTAAATAATTGCTTTCATATTTTTCTATTGCAGAAGATTTGCTTTCCTCATAACACTGAATAGCCGCATCTTTAGAATGAAAGACGATACCTTCATTCAAATCATGGAAGCGACTAAAGTTTATACAATAAATTTCCTGTTTATTATGCACCTGCGCAGTAGCCTGATCGTGTTGAGTAGTAAGCTGCTCCTGAATCAGAGCCTGTGTTCTGTCAATACCTAACTCATTCACAATTTTGCAAAATTCTTTTGCGTCGTTTTCATTATCAAAACTGGCAACGTCAAAAATATCATCGCTGTCTCCAGGTACATGTCCCAGCACTTCCCAAATCTCATTTTCATCGCTATCCAGAGATTTCAAATAGCCAAATTCACCATTTGTGCCTTTACTAAGCATCTGTGAATCCAGGGTGTTTGCCCTGGTAATAACACCAGGATCATATGAAGATGTGGCCTGCGCTGCGACCTGTGCTTGCTCTGTGGCCTGTGCCTGCTCTGTGGCCTGTGCCTGTTCGGTAGCCTGTTCCTGTTCGGTAGCCTGTTCCTGTTCGGTGACCTGTTCCTGTTCGGTGGCCTGTTCCTGCTCTGTAGCCTGTGCCTGCTCTGTAGCCTGTGCCTGTTCTGTAGCCTGTGCCTGCTCTGTAGCCTGTGCCTGCTCTGTAGCCTGTTCCTGTTCGGTGGCCTGTTCCTTCAATGCATCACCTTTCTCTATTCTGGATTCGGACTCCTGGCTATTTTCCTGTGTTTCCACCTGCTCAAACTTATTACCCTGAAGTTCTGCTTTTAATTCCAGCATCATCTGTTGATACTGCTCCGGGCGTAAAATAATCTTCATGTCCTGCTCTGCGGCAACTTCAGCGCACATTTTTTTGAAATCTTCAGAGCCGGTAAGTTTGAGTACACCACCAAACTTTTCCCTGGAATACTCAAGCATTATTCCGATCTCTTCTTTTGAAGGATTTTTACCCGCAACGACAAAGTTCCCTTTGTCGGTAAAGACAGGCTTTTCCGATTCCTGATCGCGATAAACAATCCTGGAATCCTGCTTATCCATCACAAGATCTTTTAGTTTGGAGTTAACCTTTTTCGCCTCTTCTAAGCGGCGCTGGGAATCCACCGCTTTCTGAAGCGAAAGTTCGGGTTCGTCAGCAGAAATGGCGTTGATTTCATCGAAGTTGAGATAGCTTTTGAGACGTTCAAGGGCTTTCATTTCATCTTTATCCTTATGCCAGTCAGCATGATATTGACGAATTATGTGTCGCCCCTCTGTGTCGAGTTCAGAAAGACGCTCAAGTGTGGTTAGTTTTTTGTAAACAATCACACCCACGGCAATATCACGCTGTTCACGTGGTATTAACTTCAACTCGCGTCTCATCTCTCGCAGATCATTATACAGCTTGCCACGCTCAAACCTGATAGTATTTCGTAATGTTTTTTCCGATAAATTCAGTGAGTTAAGACGCTCACGGGCTTCATGATGCGTAAGGCGTCTGTAGGTTGGATAGCGCGTATATGGCGTGTTTTCTAACTGCTGTGAATAAACTTCAAGCAGAAAGGATTTCGCATCTTTCCAGGCAAGATTAATATGCTTTGTCAGAAAATCAGATGCGTTCATATTACGATTCCCCACAGAAAACCGGGGGGAACCGTCCTTTGCTGTTCTGATTTTATGCTGCGCTGGAATAATATTAAAACGCTCGGCGGCAGAAGACAGAAACCTGACAGGATCAATATTTCTGCGAATTTCTGCCATCGTTGCAATTTCGTTTTTCTCTGCCGCCTCATTCAGAGTCTGAAACATCGTTTCACACAAAAAAGAAGAGCGTTCAAGACTTTTTATTCCTGACTCTGTGAATTGTCTATCATAATCCCGTCGCACATCCTGACCAGGATGTTCTCTTTGCGATAATTGCTCTGCCAGATCACGCTGCGAAATATCTGACAATACACTGACAGAGTCGGGTCTTGTGAATCCATTGATTCCGTAAACCATACCGCGTTGGGGCATACGTGACAATCCGACTGTTGCTTCAGATTGACGGATTCTGGCAAACTTTTTAGGACACGACTTGTAACCTCCCGCTCGTCCTGACGTTTGCTGAGAATTTCTTTCGTTAAGTTTTTCTCTTGAGTCATATTCTTTTATCCTCTCTTGCAGGAAATCAATTTGTTGTGAAGGGCTTAATGTCTTGTAAAGTTCCCTTGTTTTCTCCGCCTGGTTAAAAATATGCTTAATCTCTTGGCTTGTTTTATTTAACCAGGTATTAAGTCTCTTTTCTATCTCTTTGTGTGTTGGTTTCTCAAGTGTTAATGTCCTTGTCTCAATGTAATTCTGACGAAAAAGAGGACTTTTTAAGTTTATGTATTTTTTATCTCCAGGCAATTTTACAGCCAGATACTCATTGGTTTTACCAGCATTTCTTATACGAAGTTCACCATACTCTGCAACAATATCTTTGAATACAGAGTAATTTTCAATTTTCTCGTTCTCTATACGCGAAAGCAACTCACCTTTCAATTCAGAGTGATGCTCTTTGTAAAGATCCCCCTTAACTCTACTTATAATTTTTCCGTAATCCGCATCTTTACGCGGATAGTCTTTAGGGCTATCAAGATTATATTTATTATTAATAAATTCCTGTATAGCATCAAGCTGTTCAATTGTATGCCCTTTGGTAACATCTCCCACTGGATTCAGGAACTTTTCAGTAATCAAATTTACTTTAGGAATTACAATATGAATATGTGGTTTTCTTTCAACAAGTTCACCAGTGCTATTATCCTGGATATGACGAATTTTAGGCAAATGAGCTTCCGCATAAAAAGAGTATTCATCAGGATGATAAGCATTCATCAATAATTTTTTATAATCATCAACAACAGCCTTTAACACTTCATTCGACACATGACTTTCATGAAAAGACAGAGTAATGTGCAAATAACGTTCCTGACTTTTGTTTTCAATAGAATCAATAATCTTATCTGTAGTCTGTAAATCACCATCAAGAACAACACGATGATCAAGTTCATCACGCGTGTACTGGCGTTCTGCTTTGCGACCATTTATCAGATAATCAACGATACCATCATTACCACCACCGTATCTGACAATCATTTAGCTATCTCCTGAAGGCGATCACGAATACCGATTAGTCCATTTAAAACCTTTTTATAAAGCGATTCTGATATAATACCTTTTAAATGATCTGAATTTAATCGGTGCGCTATTTGATTTATGTTGTTTCCTGCCCAACTCAACTGAGAAAGACAACGTTTGTATTCTGGTATGTTACGTTTATCAGATGCATATGTGTTTATTTTACCAATAGTAAGCAGCCTGAAAAATTCAGACTTACTAATATTAAGCTCTTTTATAGCCCTATCGAACGGAGCATATTCTTCTTCGGTAAGTCTGAATGTTACATGAACGTTTTTGTTGGTTTTTTTCTTCATATGTCCTCAAGGTTCGTAGAACCGCATAAGAACGGCTGCATCGTTCGGGGTTTCAAAGGGGCGTCCCCCTTTGGCACACGATTGTAACATGACCGGAACGGTCTTGTGTACAATCGGTATCGTGCCTGTGTTTTAGAAGAACAAAAAATGCCGTGCATACAGCCCACACAATGACTCACATAATAACCCACAACCAAAAACACACAACCCACACAATCACCCACACTTTAACCCACAAAAAAGACCACACCCCCATTGACAACCCACAAAACAACCCACATAATCACCCACACAAACGGCGAGCAAATTGCTTTAAATAAGGTATTATGCCAATGTAGGAGGTAGAGAGAGAGAGGAAATGTAACAAATGAAAAAGATCGAGAGTTTATTATCTCCAATATGCGAGGCTATAAACGAAACAAAATCGAAATCAAAGCAGGCTGTCTTCAATATGTATTTGCAAAATATACTTGAAGCAAAGAAATATTATACATGGGAGCAAATAGCTGATTACATAAACAACAACACCAAGACAGAACTAGCCCAAAAGACTTATATAAATATGACAGAGAGGGCTAAAAAAAGACAAAAATGCACTGAACCAAAAGAACAGGCAAAAACCATAGATGTAATTGATCAGAATGAAGCTAAAGGCGATGAACCGAGAGGGGGGGTAAAAGGTTTTTTTTCAAACATTAGTGAGAACAAAAAAGAAATAGAGCACGATCCAAGTGCTACGAATGAAAAATTCATAAATAAATATCTTTAAGTAAAGGAGCATTATAAATGAAAAACTCAATCAATTTCATCCTTCAGGGTAAAGGTGGTGTTGGAAAATCATTCGCGACCGCAATACTGGCACAATACTTTATTGATGAAAATCACATGGATAATATCGTAGTCGGTGACACAGACCCGGTTAATACAACTACGGTTAAAGTAAAAAGATTAAATGCAGATTTGATACAAATCACTGAAAACAGCAAAGTAATACAATCCAAATTCGATCCAATGTTCGAATCAATGCTGACCAATAGTCAGAATACTTTTGTTATTGACAATGGCGCATCTACATTTTTACCGTTAATTCAGTATTTCAATGATAACTGTGTTATGGACATGTTTGAAGATGTAGAACAAGACGTTTATATCCATACTGTTATCGTTGGTGGACAAGCTCTTGCGGATACCTTGCAGGGATTTGAAGAACTGAAAGAACTGGTTAAAGGAAGTAAGGTAAAACTTATTGTCTGGATAAATGAATTTCAGGGTATTCCAGCACTTGAAAATATCCCATTAATAGAAACTAAATTCATTGAAAAAAACAAGGATGTAATCGCTGGCGTTGTGGTTATTCAGGACAGAAAAAGTGATGCCTTTGCCTCTGACATCAAAGAGCTAACAGAAAAATCACTAACACTGAAAGAAGCTCTTGAGTCCGACCATTTTGGATTAATGGCTAAATCACGATTAAAACGAGTCTTCAATGACATTTACAAACAATTAGATAGCATCTATGACGATGAATACGGTGAATAATATGAGTACAGTTAATCAGCCAGAATTAAAACAGCCTGAAAAGGCTGTTTCCAGTGAAGATATTGATAATTTTATTGTTGATGTATTCAAGGAGACAGGGCATAAAATATCAAAAGACGATCCAGTTATTTCATTAATTTTTCTGAACCAAAAGATACAGGAAAAATTCAGCAATGAGTTACAAGCTAACTTCACTGCCCTGTCTGAGGGCTTCAGACAGGTCGTTTCATCTGTAGAAAATGACTATATTCAAAGATTCAAGAATATTGTTGAGACGTGCGGCGATCTGGATAATGAAATAAAAGAAAAAGTAGAAGAGGGAAAAAACGATCTAAAAGAAACAAGTATTGAGGTAAAAGAAAAATTAACAGATGATATTATTGAACTCATATCTGGAATTAAACGCAACCAGGAAAAAAACAACAAATTATATGAAGAAAAGTTGAAGTCATTATCTAAGACTGTAAAACCCTTCAGTACAAGAACAGCCATTGCAATTTGTGCCTTGTGCACATTATGCCTGTCTGCGGCATTTTCTGGCGCAACCTGGTATGTTGCACAACATGAAAAAGAGGCAAGCCTGCGCTTCTATGCAAGAGCTTTTCTTGATATGAAAAAAATAACTGAAGAGAGCATGAGAAAATTACCAAAATCAGACCAGCAAAATATAAAACTCAAACTAGACGAAATTGATTCAAGAAAACCATAGATATGAAAAGGAGTCACTAATGACAACTTTTACCGACGACGACAAGGGACTGATTAAAGAAATCAGAGAGCGAATCGGCAGCCTGGACGTGCGAGACAATATTGAACGCCGGGCTTATGAAATCGCACTGGCATCGCTGGAAGCTGGGGTTGTTGCATGGAGGTATCGTTACGTGAAAAAAGACGTTACGGACTCTCAGGGTAAAACGTGGGTTGGTGACTGGAAATACGTGCCGACAAAAGAAGACTGCAACGACAGGCCGAACTATGAAATTCAGGAACTCTACAACTTACCACCTGCGATAGCAGCACCAACAAGAGGACTGGTAAACGCAGTACGCTTCTACGATCAGGTAAAGCACACGAATCCTCCCGTCGAAACAGGGGCATGGAAAGACGCTATTGACTGGGTGCTCAAAGAGGCTTGCCAGGCTGTAAACATTGACGCCAAAGGAGAGTGAGATGACAACATTTACCGACGACGACAAGAAACTAATTAAAGAAATCAGGGAGCGAATCGGCAGCCTGGACGTGCGAGACAATATTGAGCGCCGGGCTTATGAAATTGCTCTGGCATCACTGGAAGCAGAAGCGCCAAATTTGCCTGGTGGTTTCACAATTGAAGAAGCAAAAGAATTACACGAAAATCTGGTAAAAAGTCACGTAAGCAAGGCTTTAAGTGGCGAAAAAATGAAAAAAGAAAATCGTGATGCCGATTTGCGCTGGATTCATGGCGTAATAGTTCAGGCCGCGTGGTTTGTGAAAGCATCACTAGGGCAGAATGCATAGTGCGTACCTGCTTTTCTCCTGGCAACGGTGGATCTTCCGCTTCCTCGTCACTCGCTCGCTATGCTCGGTCGCTAGACTGCGGCGAGCGGTTAGCTATCAAAAAAAATCCCCGCACAACGCGGGGATAGGTCATAAAAACACATACATTGCACTACAGTGTAGTATTCAATAAGCCTTACAATGTAAAGACAGAAACACCTTTACACTGTAAATATATGCCTGCGATATTCTTCAGCGTCCTCATGACCCGATAGCCGGACTACGGCATGTCTAATGTTAAATCGACATCAACCAAAAACCAGCTATCACAGTGCTTATAATTGGAGTGATCCGAATAAGTCAAACACCCTTCATCATGAATATCATCAACAGAATAAGCACCGCTTAATACCATATCTTCCACGATTGCCAATATCGCTTCACGCGCCATAGCGGGTATTTCTGCCTGAGAATCAGCCGCAGAAACACATCCAAAACCAAAACAATCAAAAGCCGGAACAGTGATGCCGTATGCAGTCTGATCATCTTTCGGTGTTTCGACACCAACAGAAAAAAACATGATTATCTCCACAGAAGGCAGTGATTTACAACGTGGTGCACTGTAAAGACACAAAGACCTTTACAATGTAAGCGAGAATTTTTTAAGCCTATTACAGAAAAATCATATAGTGTTTTACTATATGATACCTGATTGACACTTTTAACTGCACATCTCATTATTTACACCGTAAAGACAAACACAGCTTTACATTGTAAAGCCAGATGATTGAACACTCCGTCTCCCTGATAAGGAAAAAAAATGGCTCAAGCAACTCCAGAAAAGATACTGGCAATCATAGATGATCATGATCGCGCACAAAAAAAACAACGCAACAAAAACCTCTTAATTTATTTATGTCTCTGCTTAGCAATTATTGGAGTGGTCGCGTATTCCTTTATATCAAAGTTTCGTCTTGATGGTGTAGCCGTCCTTACAGTGCTTTTGGGCGTGTCCGCAATCGCATTTTTTCTACATTATGTGGAATCAGGGAAAGGCCAGATTCTTAGTAGTGACCGCATATTGTCCATACTCGATAAAACCAAAGATTACCCTGCAATTCGACGTAAAGTTGTTAATCGCTTGCTCTCCGGTTCAAAACTCACGGGTAAAGATGAAGAGTACATATTCAGTGAATTGAAAAAAGCTGAACAAAGCAACGAACGTGAAAAGAGATTGCAAGCAATTAAAGAGTATGCATCGTAATACACCGTAAAGCATTGTTTGTAAATACAACACACTACACCGTAATACCAAGAAACATCAACGCCTGCGAGCAACAAAAAGGGGCGATTAAGCCCCTGCGCGATGATGACTGACTTCTTTTTCCAGTGCCTTATTGACAAAGGCATTCAGCGACAAATCTTCTTCCATCGCCATTTCAGCGACCCGACGATGCAGCTCTGGATCAAGCCTGACGTTAAACACACCTTTAAAGGGCGTGTCAGGCTCCTTTCCGTCCTCCACACAGGACTGTAAATACAAATCAACCGATGTTTTAAATTCCCGTTCCAGGTCAGCCAATGTTTCTGCCTCATAAGTCACCAGATCACGAATAAATGCCAGCTTTCCATACAGGATATTATTTTCAAAATCCGGCTCAACCGTACCTAAATATCCTTTATATTTTAAATGTTTCATAAAACCCCAGCCTCTTTCAAGTTCTGTTTAATAGCTTTCAGCGTTCCACCTTTAATATAACTTTCTGGATGTGGGCGATGCATTAATATTGTGTGATTAATTTCAGCATTGAAAAATCGCACTCTTGATCCCTGCATTTCCTTTTTGACATATCCTAGAGAAGAAAACAAAACAACGAGTTCATCCCATTCAAACGTTTTTTTACTGTTTAAAAATTTTGCCAGTAGCTTATCTGCTTTCCCCATACGCTATAATCCCATCCCTTGCCAACATGCAACTAATTATAGTTACAAATAGCGTTGTTGTCAAAAGTCATCGGACAAATAGGAGGGTGAAAGAAAATACCAGGGAGCAGCGAAGCCACATACCCCTAAGCGCAGCGCAACCGCCGGAAAACGCACCACACTGTAAAGACAACGAATAAAATCTTTACAACGTAAAGCTAAATATGTAATACAACTCGCTTACACAATAAGAAAGGGAGAGCATGACACTCTCCCCATATATGAATTTATCCCGGTTATTTAAAACATTTCATACCCTTGCAGGTAGTTTAACCACCACCGGAATTGATCCCACTCCGTGCACGTCATTGCCGGAATTCTGGTTTCCCAGCCTTTGACAAGGGAGTCAGCAAGCTGTACGATCTGCCGCGTTGACATTTAAAAACCTCATTCAGTTTTGATTGTCGATAACGTGATCAGGTTGTTCCAGCAACCTGATCACACCTTTCATAATTTATTTTCCCCTTATACATCCGATATATTCTTTAAAACTCAAATACTCCTCGCCATTATTTAACGAGTCAAAATATTTTTCATATTCGTCCCGATAGAAAAGAATTAAATCAATATCACTCTGCTTAAGTTCACCAAACTGAGAAACAATTCCGGTCTTATAGTCACGAATTTTATTGTTATCCGTAAATATGACAACATACTGTTGTCCCGTATCCTTATGAATAAGAACAATCGTGCAAAGCGTTACTCGTTCGAATGTGAAAACATGATTCGTGGTTGAAGTGAATTTCATTTTAAATCTCCTGTCCGTTTGGACTTAAGAAGGAAAGGAGCCAATCCCCTTTCGATGAAACAATAATACATCTATTTAGATGTATTATCAAGATTTGTTGCCTGAAAACAGCAAGTTATTTGATGGTTTGCTCATTTTTTTATCCGCGCCAGCGGATAGAAGGGGCGAAAGAAAATACCAGGGAGCAGCGGGGCCACATCGCCCCGAAGCGCGGCGCAGCCGCTGACGAACATACCAGGATGCACAGGGCCATCCCTTCGCCCTGCAAAGCCAGAACAGACCAACAGGCTATGATCATGCTGATTTGCGCCGCAGAATGCCGCAGTTAGAGCGAGCGCCAGCGAGTTCACGCCGTCCTGGTGCATTGCAGCAGGGCGGGGCGCTGTACTGCGCGTGTGAGCGTCAGCGAGCTACGGGCGCAACAACACACCAGGCAAAATCGCAATTATGTAAAGTCGCCCTGTTACAAACACACACTGTGTAAAGACAAAGAACAATTACAATGTAAAGACAAATAAACCTTTACACTGTATATCTTAGATTTCTGCGTCGTGGTGTTTTTCTTCTCGCTCACGGTTCCTCCGGTGAGCGGGATTCAGCTTTTTTATGCAGGACGTATTCAGGGTGCTCCCCTGCAAGTAATAACAGGTACTCAAATTCACCTTTCGATAAATTAAGCTGGTTGTGGGTTTTAGCTTCTTTTTTCTGCCATGTACTTAAGCCTACGCCAAAAATCTCACCGCACTCTGTCTGGGTAAGGCCAATTTTTTTACGTAATTTCTTTATGTTTTCCGGTGTATTTTCAATAGTCATGCATCACTCTCCTTATATTCTTTCACCATAGTTAAGAGAATATTCTTATCAACAGGTCTTAAACCATTTTTTGTAAAGTCTATTGCCTCGACCTCACTTTCATTAAAAACCAGCTCACTTAACGTTCTCTTTGTTCTTTTTGTTTTTCCGTCAGTGAACTCCTTTGAATAACTGCTTATTTTTTTTACAAAATGGTATTTTTTATCAATCACTTCAAGATAATAAGTCAATCGCCCTTTGTTTTTTCTCATAACTGTTTCAAATATCCTGTAATTTTAACAAGTTGATCTATACTCAAACCCCTAATCTGCAAATCATAACGCTCGCCCTGCTCGGTGACTTTACCGTTCAATCCATTTTCAGCTTTAAAGCCTGTCAATGCCCCATACCAGCTTTCAAGCTGGACAAGTTGCGATAACATACCTTTCAGGATCAGAATTTCGTCCTTTTTTGCCGCCTGGCGTTTCTCATACTCAATCGCCTGTAACACCTCCTGCGAAGCATTTAGCAAAATTTTTCGCTCGATATTGGCTGCTATATCAACGGGATTCCGCTTCCTGGATAACGTACAAACATGATACGGACTACTCCAGGAACGACTATCCACACTCCCCACAACAGAAAATCGGTCTTTTTCCATCCGAATATGCACAGAGTAATTTTTAAACTGCGGTGACGTCAGTTTTATACGAGACGGACAATCATCAAGTTTGTTCACGCGCCAGCCGTTCCCCAGGATACGGCAGACAACTTCAAAGACAGGGTGATATTGTTCAAAAAAAGAGTTCATCTGTTTCCCTTTTTGCTACGTGGCTGCTGTTCCCGTCTTTTTGGGTTCGATGCCCCAAAAGACGGGCTGGTATGATATCGGGGGCTTCTCGCCCCCGTTCTGGTTACGCTCTGGTTTCCACGCGTTGCCACCCTGTCGCCCTGCGCTGTCCGGTTGTACCGTATTTTGCGCGGATTTCTTCTATCGTGTGTTCTTCACGATTCCAGTAACTTTTATGTTCGTCTGGACGATAAAACCATTGTTTTTTCTTTGCCGCCCATTTACACCCGATTTCTTTTAAAGTTTCCTTATGTGTAATAGTTTCTCCACTAATCCATACCCAGTTACCTATCACTTCAAATACCAGACCAGATAAACCAGAAAGAACGTTTAATACTTTTTCCAGGTCATCACCGTAATTATATCGTGCATGTTCATCAGCGCTCTGGAACTGATTTATTTTATCAATATTTGCCATCAAGACATCAAAAGCTGCATTTACCGCTTTCATCAGTTCAGCCCCTAACGGGTTACGATCTGGATGATATTTTAAAGCGGCTTTTCTGTATGCTGCTTTGATATCTTTTTCAGTTAATTCGCCGGATAATCCAAAAACGTTTAATGCTTCCTGGATATTCATTTTAAATCTCCTGTCCGTTTGGACTTAAGAAGGAAAGGAGCCAATCCCCTTTCGATGAAACAATAATACATCCATTTAGATGTATTATCAAGATTTATTTCCTGAAAACAGCAATTTACTTGATGATTTGCTCGTTTCTTAATCCGCGTCAGCGGATAGAAGGGGCGAAAGAAAATACCAGGGAGCAGCGGGGCCACATCGCCCCGAAGCGCGGCGCTGTACTGCGTGTGTGAGCGTCAGCGAGCTACGGGCGCAACATTACATTGCTGCATTAGCCCGGCATTCTCCACGCCCTGAAGGACGGAGTTTTACCCCATCATTCATACTAAAACCCCCTGGGTAAATACTACTACTATTAACATTTTTAACATGGTTGCAGGGGATACCCCCTGCAACTATTTTCTTAGTAGTATGATGTGAACTCGTGTTTTTCTTCCGGTGATCCTTTATATGCTGTTTCGAATTCCTCAATTTCAATTGCTGGCGTACTGTAATAATCACGCACTCGCCGTTTTAATGGCTCACCACAGAAATCATTAAGTAATGGGGTCTTATATCCGCTCATTGAATGAGTCCGATGAACTGAAGCGCGAATCTCCTGAACAGTTACGGTTTTTTTGCCATGAACAGAAATAACCTGGTAGAAATTAACGTTCGTTTGCTCATATCCCCAGGAAGATACAAACACATCGCCAACAGAAACAGTGCCGTTATTAAAAGTCAATGTTTTCATTTTAAATCTCCTGTCCGTTTGGACTTAAGAAGGAAAGGAGCCAATCCCCTTTCGATGAAATAATAATACATCTATTTAGATGTATTATCAAGATTTATTGCCTGAAAACAGCAATTTACTTGATGATTTGCTCATTTCTTAATCCGCGTCAGCGGATAGAAGGGGCGAAAGAAAATACCAGGGAGCAGCGGGGCCACATCGCCCCGAAGCGCGGCGCAGCCGCTGACGAACATACCAGGATGCACAGGGCCATCCCTTCACCCTGCAAAGCCCAACGGACTGACAGGCCATGATCATGCTGATTTGCGCCGCAGAATGCCGCAGTTAGCGCGAGCGCCAGCGAGTTTACGCCGTCCTGGTGCATTGCAGCAGGGCGGGGCGCTGTACTGCGCGTGTGAGCGTCAGCGAGCTACGGGCGCAACAACACACCAGGCAAAATCGCATCCTGAAAAGTTACCCTGTAACATACACACAATGTAAAGCGCAAAAAACAATTACATTGTAAAGACACAAACATCTTTACAACGTAACTATAATGAATACAATGTAAAGACAAATAAACCTTTACACTGTATATCCGAGGTTTCTATGGGGAGAGCATTACTTGTCGCATCAGATAAAGGCGGTGTAGGAAAAAGCACCACAGCAACAAACCTGGCTTCTTATCTGGTAAATAATTCACGAACGGTCATCATTCTGAAGACCGATAAAAACAATGATATTCTTAGCTGGAACGAAAAAAGAAAGCAGAATGGCTTATTACCGGTTCCTGTTTATGAAGAGTATGGCGATGTATCAGAAGTCATTAAGCGCCTGAAAAAAATATGTGAAGTGCTGATCATTGACTGTCCAGGGCATGACAGCAAGGAATTTCGCAGTGCCTTAACTGTAGCTGACATTCTGCTTACTCTCGTTAAGCCGTCTTCAGATTTCGAAGCAGAAACGCTGACTCATGTAACAGAAAAAGTTCGCACAGCTCAACAGATCAATCCAGACCTGCAACCCTGGGTACTTTTCACGAGAATTAACACGACAAAACCACGCCACAGAAAAGCAGCGATTGATCTCGACAAGTTACTCCGGGAGAACCCGGTGTGGATACAGCCACTTCGTACACGTATTTCAGATTTAGATATTTTTGAAGCGGCCTGTAATGAAGGCGCTGGCGTTCATGATGTACGTCGCGCATCCAGCCTTTCTACAGCTAAAGCACAAATAGAGCTTTTGGCGCAAGAGTTAGGCATCAATCCCTAATGGATGTAATACGACAGCTTTACATCATTAACTTTACACAGTAAAGCTAATGTAACACACGAAAGGTGATATAATGGCTCTTGACTTGAAAACTCCGGTAATACCAGGACAAAAAACAGAACAAACCAATGCAGACACAGCCCGATTCATCAATGAAGCTACCCGCAAAAAATCGGGAGCAACTAAAGTGACCAATGTCCGGCTTGGGGACGTTTACGAAGATATTCTGGAACGGGAAGCACTGCGAACAGGCCAGACAAAAACAGCAATAATGAAAGCGGCTCTTGCAGCTTACGAACACGGCCTGGACGAAAACGGAAAAAATCACTGGATTCTACAGTCAGCCAGGCTGAAATGATAAAGCCCTTCGGGGCTTTATCCCTTACGTTTTAATTGTTTCTTCTCGCTGGCTTTCTTACGGGCATCGAGAACCAGTTGCGCATAAGTTGCGTGTGCTTTTTTTACTGTACCAGCAGGTTTCCCGTAAAGGTCGTAACGTGTTGCGCCTGGTACAGTACAATTCTGAAGATATTGCCACCGGAACGTCATCACCTGAACCGCACAATTCCACTCTTCAATCGTCAGATCCACATCCGGGTTATCCGCCAGGTATTTCTCAACGTCCTGGAGAATCCCGCTTTTCAGGGGCAAGTTCTTTTTTTCGTCTGTCCATAGTTCAGGAAAAACAGCACGAACTTTATTGAAACACTTTTCAAAATATTCTTTCGGATATTTTGGGGGAAAAGTGATTTGTTTTTTCAAATACCAGGGCTGAGGCTGCTTTTTACGTGTTTTCTCTGCTACAGCATCTTTCTTCTGTACTTTCTTGTTTTCATTAACTGCTGATTTTTGTACTTCCTGCGGCTTTTCATTCACCACAGGATTTTCTGGCATGACCAGAACGCGGCGTTTTTTGACCACAATCACGGGTGTTTTTTTGGGCTGCATACTCGCCTCAATAATTGCTGTCATATTGACTAATTATACCATATTCACCAGTTAATATCCTGAAAATACATGGAAAAAGGGGGTATCCGTACAGAATACCCCCTTTGTAAAGGCGCTTAATGCCAGAACCACATCATCCCCAAAAAGGCGGGCTTTCGCCCGCCTCCGGGTTGCTACTTACCGCCGGATTCGTAAGCCATGCTTGCCGTAACCTCCCTGTATCCGTCCTTCAGCCGGATTTCGCACAGGCGATTCCGGGTCAGGAGTGTGAATATTAACAACGTGCAGCACACGATTAATACGCACCAGATAAGGGCGTTTCCCGGTAGTTTCATGGCCTTCTTCTCCTTGCGTAACGCGCGGTAAGAGGCTATCCTGATGTTGTTCAAGCATTGGGATCGCCTCGTGGGTTAATGAAAAATTAACTACGGGGCTTTCTTCTTTCTGCCGCACAACAAGATACAAACCACCTTTTCGCCATGAGGCAGAAAGCCTCAAGCGCCAACAACATTATATATCGACCAGAAACTTGAAAATACATGGTATTGCGTAAAGGGCGGTAAAAGTCTATCCTGGTGTTGTTGAAGCATTGGGATCGCCTCGTGGGTTAATGAAAAATTAACTACGGGGCTTTCTTTTTTCTGCCAGACAACAGGATACAGTGCGCCTTATATCCCCGTCCTTCAGGGCGTGGAGGATGTCAAATATTGACCAGGAATTAAATTCCCAGCTTTCGGCGTGGACTATACAGTGTGTGATTCACCACGATGAATCCTTTGTTGATCCACTGTGTTACCTGCGCAGGTTGAACTCCGGTCAGCCTGGCGAACGATGCCTGATTCCCCCGATAGAACTTGTTGATGTATTCAATCAAAGGCATTTTTTAATTCTCCGAAACAACGCAAAATCATATAGTAATTTACTATATGATTTTTATTTCGCAAGTGATTAACTCATCGGATTTCTTTGTAGTTAACGAAACGTTAAATTTAGTTTGTGCCTGGATTGACATCCTCCCCCACCTTCGCACTTCGTGACTCAGGAGGGGGATTCCCATTAGTGGGTGACGGCTGATTGCTCAGCCTCTGGTTCCTGCTTCAACGGGCGGCCTGACTGCACCATCCCTCCACAGGCAAGCACGGCGTGCCCCGCCGCTAAAATGTTACGAGCGCCGTTTACATCGGCGTTCGCTGTATATCCACATACCTGACACACAAATTTACTTTGTGACAGGCGATTTTCTTTCGCAGTATGACCACAGCACGCGCAACGCTGGCTAGTGTACGCTGGCGGAACAGCAAGCACCTGACCGCCACGCCAGAGCTGCTTGTACTCAAGCTGGCGGCGCATTTCATACCAGCCCTGATCCAGTATCGAACGGTTTAAACCTGATTTTGCCCGGACATTGCGCCCCGGCTGGCTGACCGTACCCGCTGCTGACTTTGACATGTTGCTGACCTTCAAATCCTCAATGACTATCATTGCGTGGTTTTTGCTGACGGTCGTTGTGACTTTGTGAAGGTAGTCCCTGCGGATATTTGCAATACGGGAATGCAGTTGCTGTATTTTGCGTTTCTGCTTCTGCCAGTTGTTGCTGAATTTGACCTTGCGGCTTAACTGACGCTGGAGTCTCGCCAGCTTCTTCTGGTTTTTCTGAAAACTGTTTACAGGCTCAAAGACTGTGCCATCTGACAGCGTGGCAAGTTTAGCCACGCCAGCATCCAGCCCGACTATCGTTGTGCTTGTGTGATTTGGTTCTGCCGTTTCAATTTCAACCTGAAACGAGATATACCACTGTCCCGCTAACTGACTGATTGTCGCATTTTTGATTTTACCGTTCACACGTTGAGATTGCCGGAATTTTACCCACCCAAGACCTGACGGTAGCTTCACTCTGCGATTTTCAAGGCAGCAATATTTCTCAAAGTTCACAAAACGGATTGAGTCTCTGCCCTCATTTTTTCGTTTCCATACCGGAGCCTTAGCTGCGAGCTTTTTATCAAAACAACGTTTCCATGCGGTATGCAGGTCTTTCAGCTTTTGTTGCAGATTGTCGGTATAAGCATCCTGTAAGAAGATGTATTCCGGCATTTTTTTCCACACCGTAATCATCCGGTTCAACTCGAAAGCCGAAGGTAGCTTTTCGCCTGAGCCAAGTATGCGCTTTGTCTCCGCAAGACCTAAATTCCAGACAAAACGGGCGCAACCACATAACTGCCGCAAACGCTGCGACTGCTCATGCGTTGGTTCCAGTCTGAATTTGTAGGCTTTCAGGATTAGCATCATCATTCAGTGTGTAGTAGATTTGCTTACAATATTACTGCTTTTACGGCCAACCTCAATGCAAAAATATAAAATCAATCGTTCAAGACATGCTGCCTTCCTTTTGCATGTTCATCTTGTCTTTGTAACAAAATACCGTCGAAAGATACTGGGAGAGTTACACTGTGCAGCATTCCATCAGTATGCAGCAGAAGTCTGCCGTGATTTTGGGGCAGAACTTAAAGAAAGTAACGGAGACGTCGATCATGTCCACATGCTGATCGAATACCCACCAACAGTGCAACTTTCGGTACTGGTTAACTCACTGAAAGCAGTGACATCCCGCCGTCTGCGAAATGAATTTCTTGATTTGCGGGGGGCATACGGAAAAGCCGTGCTCTGGTCGAGGTCATACTTTGCTGGCTCCTGCGGAGGTGCGCCGCTGGAAGTTGTGAAGCAATACATTCAACATCAGCGTGGCTGATCACCTTTCGGGCTTTTCAAGCCCGTCCAAATTCCCCTCCCGCCTTATGTCGGCGGGAGTACCCTTTGGAAGTTAAGATGGCACGCAAGAAGCACACTAGCATTATTATTTTGATCAAAACGCTATTTCCCCCGTCATTGGGGGGCTTTCTTTTTTGATGCCGCGCCAGCGGCATGGAAGGCGGCACTCCGTTGTTACATATGATACTGGAGTAAAACCGCCGAAGCCCGGCGTAAGCCGGTACTGATTGATAGGTTTCACCTTACCTATCCCCATCCTGCTAAGCCATACCCGCTTTCAGCCATGAAATAGCTTTTGTGCGCGGTCGGAGTGGTCCCGACAAGGGTTTACCCGCAGTCGGGGCGTATCTCCGCGTTAGCGGGCCGCCAGGACCGCTTACGAGCGTGTACTTGGTACTTCCAGCCAGAAGACTGACAGCCATGTGATTTCTTAGTTACAACATCCATTATTGAAAGCGATGTTGTTCCCGCCCTTCGGGCGGGGGCGGCGGCGCTTTTCAGTGATGGGTTGGGCGCTGTGGCTGAGTATTTGCAGCGTTTTTTTGTAAGAGGGTTGGAGGGGCTTTGTTTTTCATTAGGCAGAAGTCCATATGCCCGCCGCGAAGCGGTGGGAGGTACTTTTATATTCTGAGCGGCGCGGCGTTAGCCGCTGCAAGCGAAGGCATTTTTGTAATTATCCACAGTTGTTTCAAAGATAAATATTTTCCCTGCGGCGAAGCAACGCAGGGGATTAAAGAACAGGGGTTAAGAATATATTGCGGGTTTGATGTTCTATGTTTGCTGCTTTCTGAAGCTATTCCTTTGCGGGTTTTTGTGGATAACCGAAGGCGTTTTTACTCCGATACCCTATTGCGGCCATCAAAAAACTGTCAGAGCGGGACAAAATGAAAAACGGTCGTCAAATATGAGGAATTTCATGAAATGCAGGCAACACGAAAAGCCCCGAAGGGGCTGAAGAGAGTGCCGATTGTATCAGGCAGCTAAACTAGTGGGGTGGCGAAGCTGTCAGAGCCAGTTCAAGCTGACGTAGATCTCTGGCTACCAGTTGCTCTAATCTTTCTTTAGTGCACCAGTACGCTTCGTCCGGCGGCATACGCTTCAGAATAAACCGCGCAATTTCGTTTCGCTGTTCATCATACGGCAGTTTTGCCAGGCGATTAGCACGTTTGCGCTCCGCTGCTTTCTTACGTCGGGACTTGATGGCATCGAGAGAACGCTGCGCATACCAGCGTTTACGAGCCGAGTGAACAGAGATTTCTTCGCCCTCGCGGATAACGCCTTCTTTAATCAATTGCAGACGGATTTCACTTTCTGCAAGGCGTTTACGTTGCTGTTCCTGAAGTTTCACCAGATCAACTCCCAGCATTTTCCAGCCAGTTTCGGTGATCCAGACGTATTTCGGCAGTCGCTGGCGGGATTCACGGTCCCATATCGTCTTTTCTGACGTTCCCAACGTGCCAAAGGAAACCTGCTCTGCCAGCAGACGGGAAAGGCGCGATACTGTGACTGCGGTTTCAGGAATCACGTCTCCCTTACTGTCTTTTGGGCTTATTTCTTCTGCCAGGCGGGAGACAGACATGCCGACAGTGTGCAATCCACGATCACAAAAACTCACAAGTACAACCCATATTGCGTCAAGCAGCCGCTGTTTTTCCGGTCGGAATTTATATTTGCGACCGACACTCTGACGTTTCAGTACATAAAATGGATGCAACGACATGTGCATTCTGAGTGTGTTCTGACCAGTGACCGGGTCTTTTTTAACGAGACGATTGTAAGCGTGGCCCAACTGTCCGCCCAGCGCCTTATAGTTGTCGGGACGGAACCAGGCTGGATTCTCACACTTTGGCTTAGTGGAATGTTCACCCCGGCGACGTTTTGTTGTTCCGCCTTTGTTTTCCTGGAGGACCAGGAATGAGCTTTCAATACCCGCTTCGTAGTCCTGCCAGAAACGGACCTGCTCTTCCGGTGATAGTTCAGACCAGTGACGTTTGCTAATCACAGCAAGCTGCACTTAGCTTGCACTGTAAGAGTTGATATTTCCTTCTCATGGAATTAAACTCCATCTCAGGTAACAAGCATACCTGAAATAAATAAGCTCAAGGCTCTGCCTTGATGTCAGCCCCCGCTAATCTGCGCTCCCTGGAAAAGACGAGATTACGGGGGTTTTCTTTATCTGAAATTTACGTTCTCGAACAAAATTTCAGCACCTCGTTTTCTGCATTTACAAATCGCGGAAAACTTGCCTGCAAATTTAGCAGCATGGGCGCAATCGATCAACGATGTTCAAGCCTGGCTCGTTTCCTTTTTGATTCAACACACATCTCTGACAGCTTCAAAATCGTTTTCAGAACAGCTAGTGAAGCCCCTTCTTTACTGACGTTCCCCATACAAAACCTTACAAAATCAGAAATTCAGAATTTTGTATATTCAAAAAAGTTTTTTTGACTACATACACCCACTCACACGATCGAATAAACCACGCAAACAGTATTATCTAGATTTTTAGATCGTACACCATTTAACAAACAGAATATTATTCTGTTTTTTAGATATTATACAGATCATTATATCGCTATTCTGGCATTGACAGGTTTTAAATGTCGCACACACAATACTATCCAGATGATTGTAAAAAGCGCGTTCATCGCGTTTTTTGTGCTCATTGCCTGGAAAATGAGCACTCTTTGACGCCCGTTAGAACGCTTGTCATCTCATGCTCTTTAACAACCCCGGACAGCGGTCATTGCCTAAAGCCCTGGCATAAGGAGGTTATTATTCGTGCATTTCAAGCACCGCTGGCATCTGTCAGCAACGGGCTACGTAACAGAGTGACGTGCCGCGCCATCTACACAGGTAACGACTCTTTATCCGCAAATATCATTCTGCATACTTAAACCCCCTTATTTGGTGAACTCGCGTTGAGTTAATCTCACTCACTCTCTCCCTGAGCAAGTCGTACAGGCTGCAACGCAGAAGTACACCAGATTTGCCAGTCTCCACTCCAGGTAAGGGGGTTTAGCTATGCATGATGATGAACAATCAGATAAAGAGCCTGTAGTGAGTGGCTGCAACTTTTCATAATTAGCTTATGACGCTGTATTCCGGGGATGTTTCTATTTCAGACAAACAACCGGGAGAAAATATGGCGCGTAAGTTAAAAATTAATCCTGTCATTCCTGAATGTGTGGCAGATTTGAAAGGATATCCACTCTATATCATCGTTGCTTATTGGGGATTAAGAAATAATAAAACGCTCACAACAACGGATGTTAGCCGTAATTTCCTTATTACACAGCAACAATCTTATGATGTGCTTACCTACATTTACCAGGAAGCACAGAAGCAGATAACAGCAACTAAACGAACACTATTTAACGAGCACAAAAGAAGAATTAGTGCGTTCAGGATTCTTGATATTGACAAAGGCATATTGCGCACCCCAAAAAAAGAGATTGCATATGCCAGCTACGACAATATACCAACTGTCACAATGAAAAGTACCCGTTGTGAGATCCAGGATAGTTTTACAGAACTGCGCCGCTGGATGTGTTCAAGAAAGACAGGTGATCGAGTGGAGGTATTTTTGAATGCCTAAGTACCAAATAAACGCAACCATCAAAAAACCAGGTGGTGGCCCCGTGAAATGGACTCATTACAGCGACTTCCCTATGACCGCTGAAGAATGCAGAAAAAACTTCTCAAAAGAAAAAGAAGCAGGAAAGTGTTTTTCTGTTGATGTTCATATTTCAGATTTCATTTGCAAAGAGATACCTCCACAAAATGCAGGAAATACATATGGCTGATTTTGGTTCCACTAAAAAAACAGTGACATTTGAAGAATGGCACGAGCTATTAATGGATTACGCAGAGTTACGCGGTGGAAATGCCGCCGATGCGGAAGCATGGCGTGGTGATTATGAAGCAGGAAAAACTCCGGTTGAAGCATATTGTGATGAATGGGGAGAGGATTAATCATGATTGACGCTATAATTACGCCAATAGTTACATCTATTCCGTTACTCTTATTAATTTTAGTCGCGCTGATATTCGTTAAATCTGCCGTCAAAATCGTGCCGCAAGGTAATGCCTGGACAGTGGAACGCTTTGGTAAATATACCCATACGCTTTCCCCCGGTCTTCACTTCCTGATCCCGTTTATGGACCGCATAGGTCAACGGATCAACATGATGGAAACCGTCCTGGATATTCCTAAACAGGAAGTTATTTCGAAAGACAATGCAAACGTAACTATCGATGCTGTTTGTTTTATCCAGGTCATTGATGCAGCGAAGGCAGCTTATGAAGTCGATAATCTTGCATCAGCTATTTCAAATCTTGTCATGACCAATATCCGAACTGTCGTTGGTGGAATGAATCTCGACGATATGCTTTCTCAACGTGACAGCATCAATTCTAAGCTGTTAACGGTTGTCGATTATGCAACTGATCCGTGGGGAATTAAGGTCACACGTATTGAAATTCGGGATGTTAAACCACCAGAAGAACTGACTAAGGCGATGAACGCGCAAATGAAAGCGGAACGTACTAAGCGTGCCCAGATTCTGGAAGCGGAAGGTATACGCCAGTCACAAATTCTGAAGGCGGAAGGAGAAAAACAGTCTCAAATACTGAAAGCGGAAGGGGAACGGCAATCAGCGTTTCTTCAGTCTGAAGCACGCGAACGTCAGGCAGAAGCGGAAGCTCGCGCAACAAAACTGGTGTCGGATGCAATCGCTGAAGGTGACGTTCAGTCTGTTAATTACTTTATTGCGCAAAAATACACTGAAGCACTCCAGGCAATTGGCACAGCATCAAACAGTAAACTGGTTATGATGCCGCTTGATTCAAGTAGCCTGGTGAGTTCGGTTGCAGGTATCAGTGAACTGCTAAAAAACGTATCACAGGATACTCACAAAGTTGATATGAAACAGGCTCAACAATATTTGTCTTAAAACAGATAGCGGACGGTGACAATATTGTTTTAATCACCGTCCTCATATTCATATTCACGAATGAGCAAATCATTTAAATGAAAACTTATGGGTTCATCCTTCTTATTTTACATATAATCCCTATGGGGGCATGGAGCTTTCTTCTTTTTATTACAAAAGATGAGAACAAAGGAGAAAAAATACTAAACCACATCGCATCAATATTTCCATTATGGCTGAACTTCGGAGGGGTGATGATAGCGATGGCTCTGCTGCCCCTGTTAATATGGAGTTTTAATGGCATATTCTTTGGCTTCTTTCTGCTAATTTATGCATTTGGCGTTTATAACTACCTTCATCTTCTTTATTCAATTTCTCCCTTTTATCATGGAGATTAGCCATGTTATGGTTTACACTGTTTCTTCTGTGTATTGCACTTGAAATTATAACCGGAACAGGATGGTTACTCTTAATCAGTCTTGGTGCATTATCAAGCGCCATTGTGGGCTTTTTTCTTCCGATATCACAAGAAGCCAATATATGCTTCTTTGCATCAATCAGCATACTGGCGTCGATAATTAAGTTCCTCTATGACAAAAAACATAAGAAATTAGATACTCTCCTGGTGAACACAGGGCATTCACGTTTTAAAGGAAAAGAATTTACTCTCAGTGACGATATTGTGAACGGCAAGGGGCAATTACTTATTGGTGATACATTCTGGCCTGTTGAGACGTTACACAATGAAAACTACCCTGCGGGAACAAGAGTTATTGTTACAGACATGCAAGGAATAACTCTTAAAGTAATGACCATCGAAGACAAGAGTGAAAACAAGGAATAAATCATGCATCTTTCGTTGTTAATTCCGCTTACAGGAGCAGCGATGAATGCACTATGTATTTTTATTATCAGACTTCTGGATAAGGATTTTATTGAAGTCTATAAAAAAACGCTAAAAAAAATTACTGCATTACATATTTTATTGATGGTGTTAAGTGTCACAGGAATAGTATGAGGAAAATTCTATGCGAAACGCAAATGAAGGAATTTCTCTTGCAGCTATTGTAGCTAAAGAAACAACAACAGGTAAATGGAATGGTACTGGTGGGGGTATTGGTTTAGGTACTGGTGGTATTGGCTTATTCATCGGAGGTGTTTCTGGTTCTAAACAAGAGCAGACACAAAGGGCAAAAAACTTTGAATCGCCTAAAGAGGAAGAATACAGTCTATTAAATGTATACGGTTCGATAATAAAAGTTCTAGTTTTTGGCGTGCTATTTGGTTTATCTGCCCGTTTATTTACATTTTTATCAGACACTGTTTCTGATTTTGCTGAACCAGTAACAACCACCACAGCCACAGGAAAGATTCAATCTATTCTGGATGGCATGGCAGAAATGGTAAGCATTTTAGGCACCGTTGTCCCTTTTTTAGTAATTATTTTAGGCACCGTTATCCCTTTTTTAGTAATTATCATAGCAATGATCTGGTTTCTGTTTTTCAGCAGCAAACGAGAAAAAGAAGAGTTAACTCGAGTTGAACGTGAAGCTGCTAAAACAAAACTCCGTATAGATGTCTATCACCGTTTACGTTACGTTGAAAGCGATCATGTCGTTTTTGACCCGATTACAGGCCGGGAGGTTCCGGCAGAACGGGCGTGTATTAATAAACTTATTGAGGCACTTGTTGATGAAAGCAACGACATCTCAAAAAGAAATTGACGAACTTCTGAATGCAATAAAAACAGGACATTCAAAATTCATTCTATCAATACCCGTACATACTACCCATCCAATGGCCCATAAAATAATGAAGCCTTACTTCAGGAGAACAGGACCGCTTCTGTATTCAGATAGTATATTCAGGATTTGAAGAAAGTATTTATTTATATAGGGCATACAAAAATGAGTGCTTTTATTAAGCTGGCATCTGTTCTGGCGTTATTTATTAGCCCGGTTGTGGTTGCAATAGCAGGAGAACAATCTCACTGTACAAAAATCAACGAATACCCTTTCATCGTCACTCAATGCGACGACGGAACTGTGACAGTGGTGAATGTGATAAATAACCGTGTATCTGTGTGCCGTAAAGGGGAATCATGCAAAGAAATAAAATTATAACTCTGGACACATTACATGACTCAAGCAAAAGCTAATCTGAGAAAACTTCGCCGTGCACGTTATGTCCCCCCTCGAACAGTAAAGAAAAGCATAGCGAATACAGAACGTGTCGTTTCAAAAGCAATTACCGGCTGTGGTGTCTTCCGTGATATACCACAAGTAAAAATCAATCTCATCGAAACAAGGAAAATTTTACAAATCGAACTGGCTTTATCCATTGCTAACTTATCTGAGGCGAATCCAATTGAGATACGAAAAAAAATCAAAAGCATTGACCGACAATTATCTTCAACCTCAAAAATCAGAACTACATTATGAAAAAAAACGACGATTTAATCACTTTACCATCTCATAACAGCCACGCTCTCGATTACATCATTAAAAAAGCGTTTACACCACGTAAAACCAAAACATCGACAGCGACCCACAACGTTTATAGTTACAATAAAGAAGAATCCACATTAAATTTCCAAAAAATTGGAGAAGCAATTTTTTTCGGCACAGACCTGGTAATTAAGCTGAAGCCAAATATTAGTGCCTCTGGTGAACTCTTCATCTGCCAGAAGGACTAAGCTATGAACATTGTTTCAGAATTTCTTGAGAAAGTAACAACCATTGTTGAATCCACAGCGGCGACGAACGCCGCTAAGGTCGCACAGGCAATATCTCCTACATTCTTTGCGGCTATAGCCTTATACGTTATTTATCTAATATATGAAATCACGTATGCCCAACGTGACGTCCTGATGAGCGAGGTGACTAAGAATATCGGTGCATTCGCCCTGGTTGGTGCATTCACTTATTCAGCACCTTATTACAGTGAGTTTGTGATTCCGTTTGTCATGCACGCAGGCTCCGACCTTTCTGCTGCTGTAACGGGTAATTCAAGCTCTGCAACCAGTGTTGATAATTTGTGGAATATGCTTTCAACGAGTTTAAACGATTATAAGATTAAAGCATTAGATGCTCTAGATTGGAGTGACCTCGGAGATCTAATAAATGTGCATATCGTTTGGCTCATCGGTTATGGGGGCGGATTACTACTTATCTATTACACAGCTATTTTCTTATGCCTATCCACATTCATGGTTGGCATTCTCTTATCCGCCGGAATTTTGTTTATTTGCTTTTCCCTGTTTGCTTCAACAAGAAATATGTTTACAGCATGGGTGGGGAGTTGTCTTAACTACATTCTACTTAATCTTTTTTACAGTATATCCTTCAGTTTCGTTATCAGTTTTGTGGAGCAAACCGTCCCGTCAAGCGGAAATATAACCCTCACAACAGTGATTTATTTCTTTATGGTCATTGTTATCTCTGTATTCCTTGTAGAACAGGTTGGCACGCTCTGTTCTACATTAACAGGTGGGGTAGGTATAAATGGCCTTACATCAGCCGCTAATGGCTTTGGAGGTAAGGTTGCATCCGGTTTTATGCGAGCATCAGGGCTTCGCGCTTTCGCAGGAGGTTTCTCCAAACAAATGTCAATGCCATTTTACCAGGCTGGACGGGGCGCTGCCAAATCATTGCAGGGACGAACCCCGAGGTCTGGAAATATAATTAAACCGGGGTGATTAACATGAAAAATAAAGTCCTGTCCGTTCTCTTTGCTGGAATAATTACCGTAACATCACCATCAATCTTTGCATCTGGTATTCCAGTAGTAGACGTTACAGCGATAGCTAAAACAGTTGAAGAAGGGCTAAATCGTGCCGCTGAAGCGGCAAGACAGCTTGAGCAACTCAAGCAACAATATGAACAGACCATAAGATACGCTGAAGAACAGAAGAAAAGACTCGAAGGCTTCACTGATTTCAGCAATGGCTTTGATAGCGCATCCAGCTATATGAAGGATTCTCTATCAACAATAACAAATAGTGCAAAATCAGATCTTAGCTCTTTGCGATCGCAATATGACTTATCAAGCAACGTTGCAGAGACGCAACAAAAATATGATGCAATCCTGGCTAAGATCAAATTCTATGAAAACTTCAACAATGAAATACAGGAAAGGGCTAAGAGATTAACCACGTTACAGAAGGAGTTCGCGTCAGCAGATACTCCGCAAAAAAAAGCTGACTTATCTAACCAATTGAATACAGAAAAATTGACAATGGAGCTACAATTGAAGCAATATGATATTGCAGAGAGACAGCTTGAAGCTGAACGCAAAGCTCAAAAAGAAGTATATGTTCGCCAATTGAGAGAGACATTTAGGTGATGAACAAGTCACGAAATGTAATTATTGCATCATCCATGCTATTTGCAGTATTCATGTTAGCAGGATGTAAAGAAAAAGTTTACGCTGTTGAATACTATACAAGCAACCCAGCCGAAGCTGCTAAAACCATTGAGCAGTGCAGAAAAGGCGAAATTACAGACCAGAATTGTGATAATGCTCGCACGGCATTAGAGCAGATAAAAAAAGAAGAGTATAAGAAGAAATTGAGAGAGACATTTAGGTGATGAACAAGTTACGATTAGATTAATATGAGTAAGCGAAACAATAATAAAACCCGCCTCGCGCGGGTTTTATCTTGCGTAAAGATTTATAAAACCTCCACTACCAAGCATTACTCTATGGCTTGCCTGTGGTTTGCATTAGCAAAAATTGTTTCATTTATTACTTCATGAAGTTTTATTTTCTTCGCTTGTTCAGATGTGACTGGATAAAACACACCACCTGGTTCATCAAACATCATAAAGTCTCCCTGCATTGATTTACAATGACAACAATGATTCGCGTAGTAGGTCATTTTCGCTGTTTTACTATAGGCTGGATAATATAACTTAGAATGCTTATTGATTATTGATAACGCAGAAGATGATATCCTTCTTACGTTGGATAAAATAGCCCATGCTTTTGGATTGGTTAACCACTGATAAATTATATTTTTCTTTGAATCAAAATATACCATCCCTCGTGGAGAAGATGTTTCATACCATTTATCTAATATGCGACCTTCCCATTCAGCAGGTTTAACCCCACAAACAACATCTCTATAACTAAACCAACGAGGCAAAAAAACACCAAAAACAGGAGTTATTTTCTTACAGCGCCAACATGACTGGTAACTTTCCGCAATATAAAAACGTTGAGAAAAAATATTGTAATCATGTTCGTTTAATTCTTTTATCCACTGAATAAAATAAATTGGATTTTTCCCCTGTGGAACAAACCATTTCCGTTGTTCTTGATCCCATTGCGCCCCTTTTTGTTTGGCTAACTCCTTTTCTTCAAAAGGTACATTTAAATAAAACCGCGCCATAACCAACTTAACTCCAGTATTCTGTTCTGATGATGCAACAGGATAGATATCAAAACTAAACAAAGAGTGCAATTCCGCCTTTAATGGCTCATTCATACCCGCCTCGTGCGGGTTTTCTTTTGCCTGAAATATGGAGGAACACCATGAAATCCATCATTTTATCGATGGTTGCCGCCACCGCATTACTGTCAGGCTGCGCGGATAGCAAAACACAACCAGTACCTGAGTCACCGTTAACCTCAAATGACCACCAGATAACGTTGAAAATTGATACCGTGCGAACAGACCTGCCGGACAGTTCTCCTGTTTGTTTGAATGGTATGAATATATACGAAAGTCTGAGCGAGCGGCATCCAGGCTTGTTTGCCAAAAATCAGAACGTGATTTTCCGTAGTGCATTCTTTGATGACGGTCAGGCGATATCCTCCGAAACAATCCGCAAAATAATGCAGAGTACCCCGTGCGTTGAATCACAAACAACATCTGCCGGAAGCTGGGAACCTGCCACGGAACTGATCCCCCGTCAGGCAATATCCGGTGACACTACACTGGCTGAAAAAGATCGGACTGCTGGCTTCACAATGCGGATAGCACCGGAGATTGAGCGTGGAAATTTCCACCTGCTACTCACAACCACTGACCCGATACGGAAACTGACTGTCAAGCAGAATATTTTACTCAAACCGGACCAGCCCCTTATCGTGAGTGGTTTTACTGGAGTTAATGCTGATAGCCAAAGTGAGAACCGGATTGTCATCATTACGCCACACGTGCGTTGATTCCCAACCCCGGATCATTTTTGTCGTTCCCCACAATCAAAAGCACCTTTAAAAGTCTTTTTAAGGTGCTACAATCTCCATGATACAAATGGAGGACTTATGAGCTACCAAATTCTGACTACGACAGCAGCCAGTATTACTGACCTGAAAAAAAATCCTATGGGAACTGTAGCCGAAGGAGAAGGGGATGCCGTCGCAATCCTGAACCGAAATGAACCAGCGTTCTACTGTGTCCCACCAGAACTTTATGCCTACTACCGGGAACTCGCTGAAGACGCTGAACTCAACGCAATTGCTGATGAAAGAATGAAAAATCCAGACATTGTAAGGGTTAACCTGGATGATTTATGAACTGGCATTTGACCACAGAGCACTGAAGGAATGGCAAAAACTCGGTCACACTGTTCGTGAGCAATTCAAAAAGAAACTGTCAGAACGCCTGATAAATCCACGCGTCCCCGCAGCCAAGCTACATGGTCATACTGACCGTTACAAAATTAAGCTTCGCGCATCCGGTTACAGGCTCGTTTATCAGGTAATTGATGAGAAGGTCGTTTTGCTTGTGATTTCTGTGGGAAAAAGAGAAGGCAGCGACGTCTATCACATGGCAGATACCCGCTGATATTTTAAACCTGTCAAGTAACCCGCCTCGTGCGGGTTTTCTTTTGCCTGAAATATGGAGGAACACCATGAAATCCATCATTTTATCGATGGTTGCCGCAAGTGCTATCGCACTCACTGCCCCCGTATATGCGTCTGATCCGTGTGCTTCCGTTCTTTGTCTGTACGGTAAAGCTATCGGTAGCGGCGGCGGGAGCGAATGCAAAAGCGCCGAAAAGGACTTCTTTAATATCATCAAAAAGAAAAAGGGATCTATTCGCTGGAGCAAAACCTTTGATGCCCGAAAAGCGTTTCTTAATCAATGCACGACCGCAGACCCTGCGGCGATCTCAAAAATCATGAGTAAGTTCGGACGTTCCTGGGGTTAACCATGAAAAAGCTCATTATTATTCCCACCACATTATTGCTGAATGCGTGTTCCCATGCCCCTGAACCCGCACAGGCAAAAGGAGGTTGGTATGAACTGAATACCACAATTGAGCAGGTAAGAGCAGACACATACCATAACGGGGTGGCCCTTCAGCAGCCCGTGTCACAGCCAAACAGCACTGTTCAATACAGCAATGATAATTATCTCAAAAAGGAAGCCATAAACGTAACTCCCGCGCCTCGTATTGCAGAAACCGTAAAACCACGTTCTGAGCAATCAGCGACAGCGCCAAAAAACCAGGGCAGCAATAATAGTTTTCTGAAGCCGACAACAAACAGCATAACTTCATCTGGTGAGATAAAAACAGCAGCCAAAGGAGCAACTAAACAGCATTCTGAACAACCAGCACTCTCTCCCGCAAAGCCAATCAGTAGCAACAACCATCAGGCACAAACGGCACAAAAGACTGATCAGCAGACAAAACCGCGTCCTGAACAACCACCGCTAATGTCAAAAAGCGGTTTTCTGAAAAAAAACGCTAACAACGCTGTTCCGGCCACCACGCTTACAGGCCCATCAACACCTGAAAAGCAAATTTACTTTGTTCGCCATGATGGTAAAGGCTCGCTGCAAAAAGCATTAAAAGAAATTGTCCCATCGGACTGGACGGCTGAAATATCCCCGGAGGTAACGAAAACTTTCCGTCGCACGATATCCTGGCAGGGCAACGATCAATGGCCTTATGTCCTGGATAAAATGCTTCGCAACTACGGTCTGACGGTAATTAAGAACACCGAAAAAAGACATCTTCTGATTGATTTTCAACAACAGAAAGGGAAAACATCACAAAAAGCACCTGTATCTCCTGACAAAACCCCTGCATCTCCTGTCAGGACACCAGTTTCCTCTGACAAGTTACCTCAAAAACCGCTAACGCCTGTCACCGTTCCGCAAAAACAGACAGAAAAACTCACCTGGAATCTTAAAAAAGGTTCGACGCTGCGGGATGGCCTCACCGAATGGGCGTCAAGTTCACCGTGTGGTAATTCAACCTGGAATCTTGTATGGGATACTCCTGTGAACTACAGAATAGATGCTCCTCTTATTTTCCGGGGAAACTTTGAATCTGCATTAAAAGATACGCTGATGCTTTATCTTTCAGCAGATAAACCGTTATACGCATTCAGGAATATTTCACAATGCGTAATCACAATTAAAGACACACAACAGGAGTAATCGCTATGGGTTGGTTCTTCAGCTTGCTCCTGATATTCCTGTCAATAGGCAGTTACTATCTGACAGATAACAATAACCAAACCATACAGCGAATGAAGTTGCTTCCTGCAAAACAGGAAGCAATTGAATTTGTCCATTTCGCAAATGTTATCAATGACTATCTTTATAAATATCCAGACAAACGTAATTCAGGAGGAACGTTAACATCTGAGCAAATCGGTATAACACCCGTTTATGATATTCATCATATTATTTACGGTAAGCGAGTTTATATCTGGTCTGCCGATACAGAAGGTCTGATGTCTGCTTTGCAGCAGCAAACAAAACATTCAGCAATGTTAGGAAGAGTAAAAAATAAGAAGATTGTCGATAATCAGGGGAATGATATGGGCGTTCCCGTTCCTTCCTCCATTCCAGAAGAGGCTATTGTACTCATTAACTAAATATCCCCTGACAAGGGGATTCTGAACTGGAGTCTGCATATCCGACACATCATTATGTGGGCCGGATATATCGCTACGGCGCGGACTTCAGTCCAGAAAATCTTTACCGGAGATACCCATGCAGGATAATGATGATCTCAGCGAGCTTGATATTGCCACTCGTGAAGTCCTTATCTTACGATGCAATCTTATTCAGCTTGCTTCTGAATATATAAAAATAAATCCCCTTAAAAACACCCGAATCTATACAGATTTAATTCATCGTTCAGCAGATGTTATCAAAAATATCGAACAAGGTAACATCCAGAATAAACATAATTATCTGTCACAGGATGTAAAACATACGCTTGTTTTATACGACCTGTACAAATCAGACTTTGAACAATGTCCGGGGGCAAAATCCCTTATACCTGTCAGGGAAAAAATTGTCTCGCTGAAAGAACTTCTTTCCGGCGCTAATGAGCTGGACAGTATCGTTCGTCGCCCCCGCAGGAAAAAACGTTCTTCACGAATTTAATATCAGGAGATAAATCCCTTATGCAGTTATCAGCGGCTGTTCTGGCAGCACTGATAAGTCAGTGTGCCCCTGATGTATCACCCGATACGATGAATGCCCTGATTATGACTGAATCAGGGGCTAATCCATATGTAATAGCGAATGTTTCTGACGGAACAAGTAAGTATTTTAAAGATGAAAAAGGAGCTATTGAATATGCAGAAAAATTAACAGCAGAAAATAAAAGATTTAGTGCAGGTCTGACACAGATATACAGCAAAAATTTCCCATCACTCAATCTGACTAATAAAACAGTTTTTGACCCGTGTACAAATATAAAAGCAGGAGCGGCAGTCCTGACGGACAATTATCTGAGACAAAAGGAGGGTAGTAGTAATCAAAAAATTCTCCGCGCTTTATCTTTGTATTATTCGGGTAACGAATCAACAGGATTTATTAAAGAAAAGAAATTTAACAACACTTCTTATCTGGAACGGGTTATTCGTAACGCGAATAACTATATCGTGCCATCAATCCGTGAAAAAACTGATGAATCAGAAATAAAACCCCCGAATGATGAAGAGAAAACATCACCGGACTGGGATGTTTTTGGAGATTTTAATTAATGAAAGTCAAATCAACTTTGCAGTATTTTATCCTGGCGTTTTTCCTGTCACTAACCGCCTCCGTTGCCTATGCAGGTGGACTCGACACCGCAACAAATACCATGACAGAACTTAAGACATGGGCATTTAGCTTTGGTGGTGTTTGTGCTTTGTGTTACCTGATCTATAACGTCATCATGGCATTCATGGAGAAGAAAAGCTGGTCTGATGTAGGAATGGCGCTTGTCTATTGTTCCCTCGCTGGCGGTGCACTTTACGCCGGGAACTGGGCGCTGGAACTCTTCAAATAAGTAATCCATATATACAACTGTGCCGCATATTTACCTTATGTGTGAATTGCGGCTTTTTTCATGGTGAGTTATGGACAAAGTAAATGAACATGTCAGTGAGTCATTCATGACTTATAACGGGTTTAACCGTCCTGCGTTAATTGCTGGTATACCCTTAATGTTGTTATTGTTCACGGCTTTTTTCGCTGTTCTGACAGGCTTCCCCGCTATTTTCCTTTGGGGTATAAAAGGGATAATTATTCCTGTCATATGTGCGCTGTTTCTTTTTATAGTAAAACTGGCCTGTGAAAATGACTCAAACGCACTAAGAGTCATCCGTTTAAACCTTATGGGGCTTTTGTTAAAAATCCGCCACAGAGATTTAATTATTGGTTATTCATCTGTCAGGTAACATATATGCACAAAATCAAATTAAAAAACAGTGACAATATGGATGTTGCTCGTGAATATCCCGATTATCGCTTCCATGTAACAGACAGTATTATCTTTACTTCTGACAGAAAAATGCTGGCTTCACTTGTTGTAGCAGGCATTCCATTTGAGACGGAGAACGATAATGTTCTTACAAATTTATTTAACAGCGTTAAAAACTTCCTGATTGGGTTAGGAAAGGAAGGCGACCTGTATTTATGGACTCATCTTATCAAGAAAAGAGCAACCATCAATGGAGAATGGAATTTTGACAATGATTTTTTAAGCAGGTTTTCAAAAAAATACCTTGCTCTGTTCACATCCAGCGCATTCTATAAATCAACATGGTATCTGACATTTGGGATTCCCTACGATGATGTTGATACCGGAATCGAGCGCATGAATGAAATGACACAACAGGCGCAAAAAGCACTTCTACCATTTAACGCTTCTTTATTATCCGTATACAATACTTATATTAGTGAGGTGGCAGACTATCTATCACTATTGCTAAATGCAGAACATAACATGATTCCTTTATCATCCACCCCCTTATCATCCAGTATTTGTGATTCTGAATGGTATTTTGGTGCTGATGTTCTTGAACTGCGTAACAACGAATCGGATAGTAAAAAATTCGCAACGAATTATATTTTGAAGGATTTCCCGATAGAAACAACCCCCGGACAATGGGATTTCCTTCTCAAACAACCCTATGAATTTATTCTTACTCAATCCTTTATTTTTGAGTCACCAACAAAAACCCTGAAGAATATCGATTCACAGTTAAACAAACTACAATCAGCTAATGATGCAGCCAAAATACAGCAGGAAGAACTCGAAGCTGGTAAAGAAGCGGTCGCAGCCGGAATTACGTTGTTTGGTTCACTACACTGCGCATTAACGGTATTCGGTGATACACCAGATCAGGCCAGAAGCAATGGTATAAAGCTCTCTGCTGAGTTTATTACTTCGGGTAAGGGATTCCGCTTCAGTCGCGCCTCACTCGCATCACCTTTTGTTTTTTTCAGTCATATGCCGCTGAATAAGAGGCGTCCACTGGATACCCGAAGAACAATTACCAACCTGGCCTGTCTGATGTCTTTTCACAATTATTCCTCCGGGAAAAAATCAGGCAATCCTATTGGTGATGGCTCCGCCATAATGCCTTTAAAAACGGATTCAGGCAGCGTTTACTGGTTCAATACACATTACAGCCCACCGGAAAAAAATGTTACCGGGCAAAAAATTGCCGGACACGCAATGTTTCTTGGCGCAACAGGCACAGGGAAAACAACATTTGAAGCAACAGCCAGCGGCTTTCTTCAACGCTTTGACCCTTTAATGTTTGTTGTGGATTACAACCGTTCTACCGAACTTTTTGTCCGCGCATACGGAGGGAGCTATTTCACATTGCAGGAAGGTATCTATACCGGCTGCAATCCGTGGCAACTGGCAGAAGGCCCGGAATCTCCCGTCTGGCACAGACTTCTCGCATTTCTGAAACGCTGGACACAGGTTCTGGCACGAGACAACCAGGGCAACCCCTGTTCTGATGAACATGGCATTGAATTAAACGCTGCCGTGGAAAGCATTATGCGAATGCCTGTCGAAGAACGCCGGACAGCCCTTCTTCTCGATATAGTCAGTCCTGAACTTCAGACGCGTCTCGCCAAATGGTGCGACAACGGCGAATATGCCTGGGCGGTGGATTCCCCCCGGAATACCTTCAATCCACTGCATCATAAAAAAGTGGGATTTGATACAACCGTTGTCCTGGACACAAAAAACGGTATTCATCCTGCCTGTGAACCTTTACTCGCGGTCCTGTTTTTCTACAAAGAAATCATGCAACGCGGCGGCAATCTGATGCTCTCCATTATTGAAGAGTTCTGGATGCCAGCAAACTTTCCCATGACACAAAGCATGATTAAAAGCGCACTGAAAGCGGGGCGCATGAAAGGTGAAATGATGTGGTTAACATCACAGTCCCCGGAAGACGCCATAAACTGCGCAATTTTTGCGGCGCTGGTACAACAAACCGCAACGAAAATTCTCCTGCCCAATCCCGATGCAAAATGGGAAGGATATAAAGAAATTGGGCTTACTGAAAAAGAGTTTGAAAAACTCAAAGAACTGACGAAGGAGTCAAGGACCATGCTCATCAAGCAATCTGGCTCTTCTGTTTTCGCCAAAATGGATTTGTTTGGATTCGATGAGTTTATCCCCGTGCTTTCTGGCTCTGAAACTGGCCTGTCTATTTTTGATGAGATTATTGCTGAAAAAGGAGATGTAGCTCCTGATATCTGGATACCAGAACTCCTGAAACGCCTGAACGGTTAATTTCTCTGTTTTATACAGAACGGAAAACAATATGAAAATCCCCCTCATAATTGCCTCCGCGCTATTAATTAGTGCATGTTCTCACACCCCCAATCCTGTGCAGAAAAAAGGGGGATGGTTTGAGTTAAACACAGCAATTGAACAGATCAAAGCAGGTGATTATTAATGGAAAACACAAACTATTATGAACATTCAAAAAAAGAAGCCTCCAAAAAGAAATTTGAAGAAAAGAACGAAAAAAAGGATTATTTCAAGGCCATACGTGACTTTGAGCGTAGTGAAATTGAAATCATAAAGAAAAAGGCAAAAACATTTACCATTCTCGCCATTGGTGAATTTGTTGTAATTTGCATTCTTGGTTTCGCAATAGCCTCCCTTGCTCCATTAAAAACCGCTGTACCGTTCCTTGTGCGAGTGGATAACAGCACTGGATATACTGATATTGCCCCTCAATTATCTGATGCTAAGGAAAGTTATCAGGATGTTGAGACTAAATATTTCCTGTCAAAATATCTCATTAACTATGAAGCATACGACTGGCAGACTATCCAGGAACAGGCCGATACAGTAAAAACAATGTCTTCCCAAAAGGTGTTTTCAGCTTATGACACCATGATTCGTGCTGATTCCTCACCACTGAACATTCTGAAAAACAACTACAAAATTAAGGTCCAGATTAATTCAGTAATCCTTCTAAGGAAGGATATGGCGCAGGTGCGTTTCAAAAAAATGGTACTGGATTTATCTGGTAAACCCGCCCCCGGATACAGAGCAACAGAGTGGATTTCGACGATTTCTTTTGACTGGGATAAAGATATCAAAACAGAAAAAGAGCGCCTTGTGAATCCGCTGGGACTGCAAGTTCTGAGCTACCAACCTGATCCAGAGGTTATAAAATGATGCTTAAACGCACTACTGCGATAGTTCTTTTGTCGATGCTACAAGTACCTGGTGCTTTAGCAGCTATGTACGGCACACCATCGGAACGAGACGGGCGTATTCAGACCGTAGATTATAACGAGCAGGATGTATTTAATGTGCGCGTAAAAGCAGGCGCACAAACAACAATTAAGTTCGGACAAGACGAAACAATAAAAGATGTCGGAATTGGTGATCCAGAAGCCTGGTCAGTATCGGTCAGGGACAACACTCTGTTTCTGCGTCCAAAAGCAGAAGAACCGGATACAAACGTTACCGTTCAGACCAATAAGCATATATATCCTCTTTACCTGATATCAACCACGAAACAACCCACGTATATTCTGCGTTTTAATTATCCGAAACCACCGTCAGCTACCGTAATGACTGAAAAGCCATTTCCATGCACTGATGGTGGAATAATTAATGGTCATTATCAACTCAAGGGGGACAAATCAATTTTCCCTTATCAGGTATGGGATAATGGCGAATTTACATGCATGAGATGGACTAATAAACAGGAAATTCCGGTCCTTTATCGTGTTGATGCCGATGGAAATGAACATCTGGTTAACGGAGACAGAAATAAAAACACAATGGTTTACTATGACGTGGCTGAAAATCTCCGTTTGCGCCTGGGTGATCAGGTTGCAGATATCAGAACATCATCAATCGTTAATCGTCCGTGGAATAAAAAAGGTACGTCAAACGGAAAAACACGAGTAGAGAAGTTCAGCTATGAAAAATAAAGATGATGAAAAAAATAATGACGCGGGAAATCGCGGAATTATCGAAGTAAAAGGTAAAGCAGCACCAAAAAAAATATTAATCCTCATCATATTACTGATTGCCGCGTTATTTGTGATCATTATCTTGTTTAAAGTTCTTTCACGAGAACAGGTCGTTCAGCAAACACCTCTTGAGAAGTCTGACGAGACACTGGTCACAAATACCAACAATGGCGTTTCACTGACAACAATGATGAAAAACATCGAAGAAAAGGAAAAACTCGATGCCGCTAACCGCAGGAAAGCACAGGAGGAGCAAGAACAGAAACAGGCAGACAATGCCCCGTCAGCGCCAGCATCACAAAAGGCCGATCAAACAGCCGTCAATGTGATAGCCAACGGCAGTCCCCAAACCGCCAGTGGAGATCCAAACCAACCACAACCATTGCCAAAATCCGTCCGACAACTGATGGGCGACACAATGGTGAAGATCGACAATCAGGAACCAGGCGAAAAAAACCAGGAAAGAGATGATTTACAGGGCAGTCAGTACGCAGACGGAAAGGTATCCCCTGTGCTGAACCGCCGATATCTGTTATCTGCGGGAACAGCATTATCCTGTGTGCTCAAAACGAAAATCGTAACCTCTTATCCCGGTATCACAATGTGTCAGTTAACACGAGACGTCTGGTCGGATAACGGCGAAGTGCTTCTTGCCCGTAAAGGAGCATTACTGATCGGGGAGCAGAATAAAGTCATGACACAGGGAGTAGCCCGTGTGTTCGTTAACTGGACAACGCTCAAAGATGAAAATGTCAATGTGCGCATTGGCGCACTTGGCACTGACAGTCTGGGCGCTTCCGGCCTTCCTGCATGGGTCGATAATCATTTTGGTCAGCGTTTTGGTGGTGCATTGCTGCTGTCATTACTTGGTGATGGTTTAGATATTCTGAAAAACAGCACGCAACAAACAGGCTCAAACAGCAATATCACCTACGAAAACACATCTGACGCAACAAAAGAAATGGCAAAAACAACGCTGGACAATACGATAAATATTCCCCCCACGGCATATATTAATCAGGGGACTGTATTGTCTGTTATTGTTCCGCGAAATATCGACTTTTCATCCGTATATGAACTTCAGTAATTCAGTAAAGCAATTGATATGAATAACATCAGAGATACCAGTAATACATCACAACCACGAGATAACAGTAAAACCGCAAGACGATATCTGGATATGACGGGTATCCAGTCTGTTCTTAATATTGAACATGTCACAGAAATATCTGTGAATAAACCAGGAACAATATGGTTTGAAGGGAAAAATGGCTGGGAATCTAAAGATGCGCCAGACGCGACTTTTGATAATTTAATGACACTTGCCAAAACTCTGACGAACTTATCAAAGATAAAAATACCACTTAGCCATGATAATCCCATTGCATCGGTAGTTCTTCCCGGTGGGGAACGTGGACAAATCATCATTCCACCTGCAACAGAAAATAACAGCGTTGTGATATCTATCCGTAAGCCATCATTAACGCGCTTCACTATAGATGATTATGTCCGAACAGGGCGTTTTGATAATGTCAGGATTGCGACGAAACACGAAGCCATCCTGACTGAACGGCAACGCTACCTGTATGAATTATCCCGGCGTCCAGATGGTCAATCTAAAGCTCAATTTTTAAGAGAGGCAGTTAAAGACCGTCTTAATTTTTTAATCGTAGGTGGGACTGGCTCCGGTAAGACAACTATAGCAAAGGCAATTGCAGATATCTTTCCACCTGAACGGCGTTATATAACCGTTGAAGATGTACCGGAAATGTCTCTGCCGCTGCATCCAAACCACATCCGGCTTTTCTACAAAAAAAATACCGTTGAAGCGAAGGAAATCATTGAAGCGTGTATGCGATTAAAGCCAGATCACATCTTTCTTGCTGAACTTAGGGGTAACGAAGCATGGAGTTATCTGGAGGCGCTTAATACAGGGCATGAAGGCTCAATCAGTACCATTCATGCTAATAATACTTATGCCTCATTTTCACGACTGGCAAGTATTGTAAAACAATCTGATGTTGGTATGACTGTTGATATGGACCTCATCATGCGCACGATAAAAACATCAATTGATGTCATTCTTTTTTTCAACCATACCAGAATGACTGAACTGTATTACGAACCCGAAGAAAAAAATCGCTTTTTGAGCACAATGTAAATTCTGGAGATAACTATGGATGCAAAAAAAACGGGGGGGTTAATTCTCTTCCTGTTACTGCTTCTTGTGGGTGTGCTTATAGCCTCAAACTATCTCGGTGGATACACAGCATTAAGATATTCATCCGTTGATATGTCTTTGCTCAAGTGGGATACATTCCATTCTGTAATCTCAACATTTTCTGGCAACCCACAATATAAAAAACTCGTTTTTATGGCATGGTTTGGATTCAGCGTTCCATTAATATTCTTTGCCATATTCATGTTAATTGTCGTGATTGGGATTATGCCTAAAAAAGTCATCTACGGTGACGCCCGGCTCGCAACTGATATGGACCTGAGTAAATCAGGTTTTTTCCCGGATAAAAAATCACCTTACAAACATCCACCAATACTCATCGGTAAAATGTTCAAGGGGAGATACAAAAAACAATTTATTTATTTCGCCGGACAACAATTTTTAATTCTTTATGCCCCGACACGTTCTGGTAAAGGGGTGGGGATTGTTATCCCCAACTGCGTAAACTATCCAGGAAGTATGGTCATACTGGATATCAAACTTGAAAACTGGTTTTTATCAGCCGGATTCAGGCAAAAAGAATTAGGGCAAAAATGCTTTCTCTTTGCGCCCGCCGGATACGCGGAAACTATCGACCAGGCCATTAAAGGACAGATACGCTCTCACCGCTGGAATCCTCTGGATTGCGTCAGTCGCAGTGATTTACTTCGTGAAACGGACCTGGCAAAAATTGCCGCAATCCTTATCCCGGCAAGTGATGATCCTATATGGTCTGATTCTGCACGCAACCTTTTTGTCGGGTTAGGGCTTTACCTGCTGGACAAGGAGCGTTTTCACCTGGACCAGAAAGCCAAAGGTCATAATGCACCGGACGTCCTTGTTTCCATCAGCGCCATACTGAAAACGTCGATTCCCGATAATGGAAAAGATCTCGCCGCATGGATGGGACAGGAAGTTGAAAATCGTAGCTGGATTAGCGATAAAACAAAATCATTCTTCTTTGAGTTCATGTCAGCACCAGATCGCACAAGGGGAAGTATAAAAACGAACTTTTCATCACCACTGAATATATTCAGCAACCCTGTTACTGCTGAAGCGACGAATTTCAGTGATTTTGATATCCGGGATATTCGTAAAAAACCCATGTCAATTTATCTTGGTCTGACACCGGATGCCTTAATCACTCATGAGAAAATTGTAAACCTTTTCTTCTCATTACTGGTTAATGAAAACTGTCGTGAACTGCCGGAACACAACCCGGACCTGAAATACCAGTGTCTTATTCTCCTGGATGAATTTACATCAATGGGTAAATCGGAGGTCATTGAACGCGCTGTTGGTTTTACAGCAGGTTATAACCTTCGCTTTATGTTCATTCTTCAGAATGAAGGACAAGGGCAAAAAAGCGATATGTACGGTCAGGAAGGATGGACCACATTCACTGAAAACAGTGCTGTTGTGATTTACTATCCGCCGAAATCAAAAAATGCTCTGGCTAAAAAGATTTCAGAAGAGATTGGGGTGCGTGATATGAAAATATCCAAACGCTCAATATCCAGTGGTGGTGGTAAGGGAGGAAGTTCACGTACACGGAATGATGATGTAATAGAGCGCCCGGTTCTTCTTCCTGAAGAAATTGTGTCTCTCCGGGATAAGAAGAATAAAGCCAGAAATATTGCAATCCGTGAAATTATAACCAGTGAATTTAGCCGACCATTTATTGCCAACAAAATAATCTGGTTTGAAGAACCAGAGTTTAAACGCCGCGTGGATATCGCCCGTAACAATCATGTTGACATTCCAAACCTGTTTACACAAGAAGTCATGGATGAAATAGCAAAAATTGCAGAAATTTATCTCCCTAAAGCTGGAGGAAAAAAAGTCATGGTTGCCGGAGGCAATGTGATTACTAATCCAGACCTTGATAATCACGATAAAACAGACGTATCTGAATAATCCTCGCAATAAAGATACTATTGATTAGCAAAGACAGGATTCTATTATGAGAATAAAACACTCGAATATGATAAATATGAATATGAATATGAATATGAATATGATGAAAGAAGCCATTGATGTTTTGATAAACTCTGAAAAACATATTCTGATTATAGGCGAAACTGGAACTGGAAAATCAACACTTTTAGCAGAATTGCTAATCAATGACACTGACGTTAAATATTTTGATTTCTGTGATATTTATAAACGCCATGAACACCTTCCCCTTCTAAAACACCATTATCTTTGCGATGAAAATTTTGATTATTTTGACTTTTTATCTGCACCTGAAAAAACGTTGGTTCTTAATAGTGTAGCCATCGGTAACAACTTACGGGAATCAAAAGTTGTTCAGTTTATTGTTCGATTTATTAAAACAGCCAGGAAACGTGGCAAACGTCTTATTGTTGTCACGACTCCTTCAGATGGCGGCGTACAGATACAAAATCTTTTCGACACAGTTATATCGTTAACCCGCTCTCACGATGAAATAGGATGCACAGTTATCATTCCAGTACCGGAGTTAATTAAATATGAATAAAAAATTGCTTTGTTTATTAATATCCTCTTTTTTATTATCAGGCTGTGCAAACTTCAAAAAAATCAATGCTAATGAACTTGCAGCCGAAAGAGACGCACAAAAAGCGACTGAATACGCGAAAAAAATTCGTAATAACCCGGTTATCCAGGACTCAACAAAACAATGGATTAATACAACGCCAATTATTGAAAAGCAGGTAAAGCAATCAGCGCCGCCCTGCCCGATTGTGATTAATACTCGTTCAGATATTGAGCTACGCCAGATCGCACAACGCATCACACAAACCTGTCATATCCCGGTACGAATCAGCGCCGATGTCTGGACCTATCTGAACGGTACAGGCACTGGCTCAACACAACAAATGACAGGCTCAATTCCAGCACCTGATGCAAATGGAATGGTTCCTCTGGCGTCAGTAGGCAGTCAGCCAGTAAAAGTCTCTTCTGGCGGTACATCACTCCCTGAGCTGAATATCTCCGGGCTTCCTGCCCTACTGCAAACCGTATCTTCACGGCTGGGAATATCCTGGAAATACGATAAAGGTCGTATCACATTCTTCTATCTGGAAACGCGCTCATTCCCGATTACATATATGGACAGCAATGTGGCATACAACTCAAAAGTTGTGAGCGGCACAATGTCTTCCAGTGGCAGTACCGGCTCTACAAGTTCTGGCGGTATGACTGGCGACGCATCAAATACGCAAACTACAACCGTGGAAATGAAATCATCGCTGTACAACGACCTGAAAAGCGAAGTTTCCTCAATGCTGACACCAGGTACAGGGCGCATGTATCTGTCCACAGGTTCACTGACAGTAACAGATACCCCGGATGTACTGGACAGCGTTCAGGAGATTGTGAACAAGCGCAATAATGAAATGAGTCGTCAGGTTGTGCTGAACGTTGAAATCCTGAGTATCAAGAAATCAAGCCAGGAACAGGCGGGAATCGACTGGAACGCAGTATTTAATGATGGTCATCTTGGTCTGAGTCTTGGTGGCTCATTTGGTGATGCCGCCGGGAATGTTATTACCAGTGGTGTATCCATCGTGGACGGTAAGCTGGCTGGCTCAAAAGCATTTCTGAAAGCCCTGTCGTCACAAGGCAGCGTCAGTGTCGTAACGCAAAACTCCGCTGTGACTAAAAACCTGACGCCTGTCCCTATGCAAATTGCCAATCAGCAGGGCTTCATTGAAAGTGTCACAACCGATTCCACCGCCAATGTGGGATCATCCACGTCACTGAATGCGGCAACAATAACGACCGGATTCAATATGACTCTGCTTCCATACATTCAGCCGGATTCACAAAACCTGCAATTGCTGTTCTCAATGAGTCTGTCTGACAAACCTACTTTTGAGGTGTTCGAAAGTGGCGGCAGTAAAGCACAAACACCGAATGTGGATTTGAAAACAATTAATCAGACTATTGACCTGAAATCAGGCCAGACAGTTATTCTGAGTGGATTCCAGCAATCAAACCGGAAAACCAGTAAGCAAGGTGTAATAACCCCCTCCTTCTTTGGACTTGGGGGTGGCATTAACAGCGAAGACGGCGACACGATTCTGGTCGTTTTGATTACACCAAATGTGCTTAATTCCGGCTCCAGTGCAGTAATAAAAAATGTGAACTAATTAACTGAAAACTCCCTGAAAAAACACAGGGAGTTTTTTTGGAGGTCACTTTGTCTGAGAATAATCAGAATAACCGGAATTTCACTTCGGTTATTAAAAACAAGCGTGCTTTTTTCTCCGGTCTGGACTGGAAAACGCTTCCTTCAGAAGAAAAGAATGCGCGTACATTCGCAAGAAAAAACGACGCTGAATATTTTCTCTCCTGTCAGTATCAGGATTCAGAAAATGAAACCAAAACGATGGTGGCATTTATCAGAAAAGAGGATCTTCCCACAGGGGCGTCCTCATTCTGGTCACTGGCACTGATGATAAAACCCCTCATCGAACCTGACGGATACGCTATCTGCGAACTCGGTGATCTTTATGGCTTTGTTTCCTGCGTCAATAACGTTCTCGTCAACGATGTTGTAGGTAACAAAAGTCAGATCATGAGTGCTCTGACAACATTTCTTGAGTTTAATGAAACACCAGAACCCGGCTGGAAACTATACCAGCCTGAATCATGGGATATCAGCCAGGCACTCCCCTCACTCACTCTGTCTGCGTTGATTGACGTAAAAAAACCGCCGAAAGAGGCGGCGTTTACTCGCGTATCCCGAAAACGTCAGTTCATGATTTATGGCGGAAGTGCCATTCTGGCCATACTGCTCTGGAACGGGATCACCATGTACCAGGAATACCGGGAAAAAGAAGCTGCGGCAGAAGCTGCACGTCTTCGTCTGGCAAAAGAAATGGCAGACAAACAGGCAATACAGATTGCCCCACCGTGGCAACATTTACCTGAAATAAAACCATTTATTGATAAATGCATTGATAAATGGGATGCACTGCCCTTATCGATCGCCGGATGGCGTTTTGACCTTGCTGAATGCAGCACATCCGGTAATGACGGGCTGTTACGCACATCATATAAGGAACTGAGCGGCGTTACGGTCGAGGACTTCAGCACACGGATACGAGAAATATTCCAGGGGACAACCACAGCAACTTTTGTATTGCCAGAAGGCAGCGCCGGGGGATTTTCTCTTCCTGTCAGTTTTGACGTTTCACCTGATCCAATTACCCCGGACACATTGCCACAGGCAACAGATATTCAGGAACGCCTGACAACATTTGCACAAAAAATGAGGTTAAAACTCACCTGGCAGGAAATTGAAAACACAAAAACAGATGAAGAAGGCCGTCCAATAATTCTCCCGTGGAACGAGTATGAATTAATGATTCAGACCAGCACCCCGCCTTCAATACTTTTCGCTAACTTTCATGAACCTGCCGTTCGCTTCCAGTATGCAGGAATAAAACTGGAAGAAGGAAGACTGAATTATGAGATTAAAGGTGCATTCTATGTTAAAAATAATTAAACCAGCAATTATTTCTGTCTGTTTTTTCAGTTCACTTGCTTACGCAACAGAATCTGAAAGCACGCCAAAAGACGAAATAAAATATTCATCTCCGACCATTTTACAGGTAGAGCAGATTCAGGCTGAAACGGTAATTTACGAAGCAAAGCTGGCGCGTCAGAAGGCTGTCAGTGAATTGCGTAATCTTGATTTGAATGGTGTAGCGTCCGCAACGCCAGCAATAACACCCTCTTCCGGGTATTCTTCTCTTGCAGATACCGATATACCAGCGCAACGTGTAGCCGCTAAATCACTTCGTGTTATTGAAATATTTGGTACACCACAACAAATGTCAGCACGAATTTCTCTCCTGGACGGGTCAGTAACTGATGTCAAGGTCGGGCAAAGTATTCCTGGTACTTCTTATAAGGTGGCATCAATCACTGGTAATGGCGTCTGGATTCAGAATGGTACAGAGAAACGCCAGCTTATTCTTTAATGCTATTGAAAGAGACGACACATAATGTTTTTTTCTGACGCAGACTATCCCGGAAAAGATATTTCTGATGTTGTATACGTCAGTATATCTGAAAAAGACGATAAACCTGTTCAGGTTTATATCGCTGATAACAGTAAAGGACAGCGTGCTGTTCAGGCTTATATTGGCACTCTGAATGTTAAATATCCCGGACAGGTAAATATAACCTCGACAACTCTTGATGTTATCGCATCCCGCTACCAGGACAGCGAAAAAAGGTCTGATTCAAACTCATCACAACACTTAAACAGCAACCAGGAAAAGGTCATTAGCTACCTGGCGAAAGCAAACAAACTGGGAAGTTCCGATTTGCACATCACACCTGGTCGGGACGGCTCCGAGTTCACTTATGTCGAAGCACGCGTGCATGGGGAACTGGAAATTCTGGATGTCATCCCGCGTAAAGAAGGGCTGGAATTGCTGGGTGCTGCCTATTCTGGAATGAGTGATGTTATCAAAGGTACGCAGTTTGACCCTGCAATACCACAGGATGCACGTATCGCAGAGAATTTTCTGAAGCCTGTAAATCTTTTTGGGGCGCGCTATTCGCATTATCCGTGCGTGGGTGGTGTGTACGCGGTCTTCCGCCTGATTAAAGATGACAGCGAGGATATTCCCACTTTCGAAGAACTTGGCTACATGCCGCAACAAATCCAGACAATCAGGCGAATGTTACAACGCCCGGAAGGAATTATCGTTTTATCCGGCCCTACAGGGTCCGGTAAGTCAACGACTCTGAGAACGGCTTCAGAAGCCTATCTGAGCACGTTTGGTTTCAACCATAACGATAATATGCGTCTCCCCCGAAAACGCCTTTTCACCATTGAATCACCGCCGGAGGGCCGTATTCCCGGCGCAATACAGACGGCAGTCAGGGATTCCGTCGATGGCTGGGTTGACGCGATTAAATCCGCTATGCGACTTGATCCAGACGCGATACTGAACGGCGAAATTCGTGATCACGCATCGGCATTAGCAGCAATCAAAGCCTCGATGACAGGCCACCTTCTGTTGACGACCTTACACGCCAACGATGCCCTGAATATTATTGAGCGCCTTGAAATGGAGAATATTCAGGCCAGGCTGATTGCAGATCCTCTTCTGTTTATCGGTCTGCTGAGTCAACGGCTGGTACAAAAACTCTGTCCTTACTGTAAGCGCACTTATGCTGAAATGGCAGACAAACTGAGTACAGAAGAACGGAAACTCATTGAGGAAAATTGCCTGCCGGAACAGGTCCGGTTGCGCAATCTTGACGGTTGCGAGCACTGTTATAAAGGCGTAACGGGAAGGACGGTTATAGCAGAAGTCGTCTCACCCGACGCACGTTTTTTTCAGTTATATCGTCAGTCCGGGCGTCTGGAAGCAAAATCATACTGGCACTATGAACTTGGAGGAATTACCCGTAATCAGCACTTATTACACCTGATTAATCATGGCCTGGTAGATCCGCTGTCCGCACACTTCATATCCCCCATTGACGAAGATAAATACTCAATGCTCCCGGAGGGGACATGGCGATAAAAGATATATTTGAGAAACTCAATTCGATAGAAATTGATTTCTCTGGAATATCCCACTGGCTGGCAAAATACACATTCAGGTATTCCAGAATAAGTTTATATGAAGATTTATCTGGAATGTTAAATGATGGCATAAATGTAAAGCGTGCTCTTACACACCTGATTGATGTAGAAACAGACTACGGGAAGAAAACGGGGTCTTCTGCAACCTACTATATTTGTTGTGAGTGCCTTAATGCACTGAATAACACAGGGGCAATATCTTCAGCATTAAAAAAATATATAAAGGAGGATGAATATCAATTAATATCCAGCGGTGAAATTCGCGGCGACCTTGCCGGGGGATTAGTTCAGGCCATAAAAATTGTCAGAAGTCGTTCTGAAATGACAATGACTCTTGTTATGTCGATGATTTATCCATCCGTACTGGTTTTTGGTTGTCTGGCAAACATGTATATGGTCCACGATACCATAACACCTGTTTTCCTTTCTCTCGCACCGAAAGAACGCTGGACAAGTTCTATGCGATTACTGACAGATACGTCTGGTTTCCTGATAGAAAACGGAACGTATATTCTCTGCTTCTGCATCGTACTGTTTTTCCTGATCAGATATTCGCTTGCACGTTATACAGGACCGGGCCGTCAGTATCTTGATTACATTCCCCCCTGGTCACTTTATAAAACATTTAATGGTGTAAGTTTTCTCTTCAACATGGCCTCCATGTTAAGTATTGATATTCCCGTTGCAAAAGCACTGGAAAGGCTGGAGAAAAACAGCACTCAAAACAGATGGCTACTCGAACGAATAAAAGAAATCAGGAGATATGTTTTACTTGGACAGTCACTTGCAATGGCAATGAAAAGTTGCGGTTATGACTTCCCATCGAAATTATGCATTAACAAACTATTACTTCATTCTGAAAATGCTGACAATGCATTGATGATGTCTAACTATGCTGATAAATGGCTGGAGGAAGCAAAAGGAAAAGTCAAATCAACAGGAATCTGGATAACTGTAGTATCCGCATTAATTGTTTTCGCATTTATTGTAATGATGATTACTGCTCTCTACGATGTCAGTAACGTCCTGCAACACTAATCCCTAATATTTTTAACCTCTCAATAAATAAGGAATTATTTATTATGTCTTCTATTAATATTTTAAATATGCGTTCTGTTTTTTCTTCTCTTTCTGCACGCCGTAAAAAAGAACAGGACAAAGGGGCAACACTGATGGAAGTGTTATTGGTTGTTGGTGTTATTGTTGTACTTGCAGCAAGTGCATATAAACTCTATTCAATGGTGCAATCCAACATTCAATCATCCAATGAACAAAACAATGTCCTGACAGTAATTGCCAACATGAAATCACTGAAATTCCAGGGGCGTTATACTGACAGTAACTATATTAAGACTCTCTACGCGCAAGGATTACTGCCATCCGATATGATCGCAGATACAACTGGCGCAAGCGCGAAAAACCCGTGGGGCGGCTCCGTTACAATCACAACCTCTTCGGATAAATACTCCTTCAATGTTGTTGAGGCCAGCGTACCGAAGAAAAACTGCATGGCAATGGTAAACGCCCTGCGTTCTTCCAGCGCAATCTCCAAGATTAACAACACTTCCACATCAACTGTCGATGCGGCAACTGTTTGCTCATCTGACAGCAATACGCTGACCTTCAGCACTGATTCCTGATTTTTCATGTGCATCGGATAAGCGCCTTCGGGCGCTTATTTTTTCCATGTTTACAGGAGGAGTATTGTGCGTTCTGTTCTTTATATCCTGCTATCATGTATTTCATCATTAATCTTTTCATTGCAACCCGCATATTCAGCGACAACGACCCGATTTGATGCCTGCTTTGCACAAGCCGGGCAACGTTATCTGATTGATCCCCTGCTTCTGAAAAGCATTGCCACTGTAGAAAGTTCACTCATACCAGACCGGATAAATCACAACAAAGAAAAAGGAAAAATATTAAGCACCGATTACGGACTGATGCAAATTAATTCATCACACATCCCCAACCTGAAAAAACTTGGCGTAATAAAAGACAAATCAGAGCTTATTGATAACCCCTGTCTCAATATACAAATTGGCGCGTGGATTCTGGCAACACATTTTCAGAAATGTGGCATAAACTGGAGTTGTCTTGGCAGTTATAACGCTGGTTTCAAAGAAAGTAACGAACAGAAAAGAATCAAATACGCACGCTATGTCTACAATAAATACATGGTAAGGTAACTTATGCTAAACAGCATATTTAATACGGCGATACTTTGCTGTGCAAATATCGTCTGTCAATGCTACGCCTACAATGAAGTAAAATTCCGTTTAAATAAACTTAATGTATCTTATAAAACCGGCACAGAGAAATATTACTGTCTGATACTGACAACGCTTGCCGTTCTGTATCTTTCATTAAACCAGCTATCACTGATTCAATCTATAATAGTGATTGTTTTCTATGCTTTCCTTACATTAATGGCTTGTATAGACCTTCTTTCATTTCTACTACCACGCCTTTATACCGTGACATTTATCTTCTCTGGCCTGTTATATCAGACATGGAATAACAATATATTGTCTGGTTTGTTTTGTGCAATGCTGATGTTCTTCATTATGCTGTTTGTAAGACTTTACTTTGCATATAAAAACGGAACGGAAAGTTTCGGCATGGGAGATGTGCTACTTATTGCAGGAACTGGCGTATGGTTTCCAACGCCTGAGATTGCCTGTTCAATTGTATTTATTGCCGTTATCGGCGGAATTATTTTCTTCACTCTTGGCGGATTAAACAAGCAAAAAAAATATATTCCATTTGGTCCGTTCCTTTGTGGCGGAATGTTTGTTTACTCACTCGTACCGGGAATATTATTCTGAGGATTAAGAGCAATGAAAAAGACAGATAAAGGTGTATCTCTCCTTGAGGTATTACTTGTCATCGGCATAATGGTGATGGTTATCCCTAAAGTTTATGAAAACATTGAAAACCATCTGAATAATGTTCGCTGGCAGAATGCAGCAGAACACGCAAATACCTATAACACCGCTGTTCGTAATTATGTTGCTGACAATGCATCAACACTACTTGCTGGCTCTTTACCCAAAACAATCACGCCAGCAACACTCATTCAGAAAGGCTATCTGAAATCTGGTTTTTCTGAATCCAATTTTGGACAAAGCTACATTACCGGTATTGCAAAGAACAGCAAAACATCCCGTCTGGAAGCCCTGACCTGTAGTAATGGCGGTCAGTCCCTGTCAGAAGCCGGAATGCGCTCGGTAGCAAGCATGATTGAAGGGCTTGGCGGCTACATCAACAGCAGCAAGCAGGCGATTGGCGCGGGTGGCGGCTGGTCTGACACGCCTTCAAATTACGGGCTGAACTGCGCGACCGGGCATATTGCAATGGCACTTGTTGGCGCTGATTTGCAGGAAAGCGACCGTTTATATCGTTACTCCATAACCAATCGTCCCGACCTTAACAGGATGCATACGGCGATTGATATGAACAGCAACAATCTGAACAACGTCGGCACTTTAAACGGCAACGCCGCCGCGCTCTCCGGCGATATCAGCGCACGTAACGGTACGTTCTCTGGCGCAATTTCAGGAAATACAGCCACAACCAACGGCGATATCACTTCGAATAATGGCTGGCTGGTCACAAAAAACAGCAAAGGCTGGATGAACAGTACCTATGGTGGCGGCTGGTATATGTCCGATTCGTCCTGGTTGCGCAGCGTGAATAATAAAGGGATTTATACTGGCGGCCAGGTAAAAGGTGGAACTGTACGCGCTGATGGACGCCTCTATACAGGCGAGTATTTACAGCTTGAAAAAACAGCAACGGCTGGCACTTCCTGCTCCCCTAACGGGCTTGTAGGCCGCGACAGTACAGGGGCGATACTTTCGTGCCAATCCGGTGTGTGGAAGGGTAACAAAGAAAAGGAACATTTCACTGTTTACGGAACGAGTGGATGTGGACATACAGTGTCCTATGCAGTGTGTCCGAGTGGTAGTAC